>CAVHFC010000004.1:0-25044 GCA_963635025.1 Eubacterium sp. CAG:786 | reverse complement strand
TTGACCCGCTTGAACCATATCCGTAGCCGAACAAGGTTGAAGAGCTGTCCTCGGTATACACGTCGATGGCGGCAACCGAGGGAAGAGCCTTGCTCGCAACGGTCTCGGCGAGGCTGTCGTCGCTTTCCTGCGCGGTGATCTGCGTGTTGGTGGTTGCACCGAGCGTTACGCTCGTGCCGCTCGCCTTGCCGCCGTTGACCACCGCGAACCCGCCGATGCCGATAACGCAGGCAAGAGCCGCGCCGGCGAAGGCAACGCCGAAGGTCTTCGCAGTTGACGGAGGCTTCTTCTGGCCGCTAGGCTGCGACTGCTGCGGCTGCACCGGAGGAATGGGCGACTGGTAGGACGGCTGCTGATAGGACTGCTGATTGCACGGTTGCTGACCGTACGGGTCCGTTGCTCCGGAGGGGTTGTACGGCTCGGTCATGATGTACTCCTTGTTGTCGCTTGATTGCGTGTTCGACTTCGTTTTTCGACGGGATGACCTTATCACGCAACGGGTTGCTTATGCGCCGATGCACCCTTTCGTCACCTGCGCGTCACGGAATTACACCTTTCGGTGTACGCCTTCGGCCGCAACGGGAGTGCCTATCGTCGGCAATGCGGGTTACCTACGCGGTAAAAGATACGCTATGCTTCTTCGACACGAAGACGAGAGGATGAAATCATGAGCAAACTCGATCAACTGCTTGAAGACCTTGCCTACCTTATTAACTGGCTCGCTGATGAGCGCGGCGGCGGGCAGGAGCACGTCGAAGTTGCCGAGAACCCGCAGGTTTTCATGGAGCAGTGGGATCGGTTTCGAGCGATGGTGAACACCCGCAAGCCCGGCAGCGCCTCGCCGGAGTTTGTGCGCGCCCAAGACCGTGTGCTAAAGATGATGGTTGCCGAAAAGGGAATCGTGTGCGCAAGCGATCTGCCGCGCCTTGCCGGCGATGGGCGTCTTTCCATCTGGTACGGAGATATCTGCGCACTGGAATGCGATGCCATCGTCAACGCCGCGAATTCCGCGCTTTTGGGTTGCTGGATCCCCGGCCATGACTGCATCGACAACGCCATCCATACCTTCGCCGGGGTTCAGCTGCGCCTGGAATGCGCGCGCATCATGCAGCAGCAAGGCTACGAAGAGCCGATCGGGCAGGCGAAGGTGACTTCCGCCTACAACCTGCCCGCCAAGCACGTTATCCACACCGTCGGACCCATGTGCAAGCAGGCGCCGACGGCCGAACAGCGCAAGCAATTGGCCGACTGCTACATAAGCTGTTTGGATGCAGCTGCGAAAGAGGGTCTCGCATCGGTGGCGTTCTGCTGCATATCGACCGGCGCATTCGGCTTCCCGCAGGAAGAGGCGGCGAGCATCGCAACGCAGACGGTTTGCGCCTGGCTCGACTCACGCCGGGATGCTAAGGAGCCCGGAGCCGACATGCACGTCATCTTCAACGTGTTCACCGCCGACGACGAGCGCTGTTATCGCGAGCTGCTCGGGCAAGACGCTTCGGGTTCGAACGGTGAAGAGGCCGCCGAATAGGAGCAGGCGCCCTACCCCAGCACCGCCAGCACGATGGCGACCGCCAAAAACGCAGCCGCGACAGCCATCGCCGCATAGTCGATGCTCGCGAAAGGATACTCCTTGAAGCCGCTTTCACGGGTGCGCAGGTTGAATCCGCGCACCTCGGCGGCGATGGCGGCGCTGTTCGTCTTGCGCACCGAGCTGACCAGCAGCGGCACGCACAACGGGATCATCAGACGCACGCGCTTGGCAACCCCGCCGTCGAATTCGACGCCGCGCGCGGTCTGCGCCTCCATGATGCCGGCCATGTCGTTCATGAACACCGGAATGAAATGCACCGTCGACATGAACGTGAACGCGTATTTATAGGGGACATGCAACACCTTGACCAGGGCATTCGCCATATCGGTCATCTTGGTTACGTAGAACACCAAAAACAGCGGCACCGCGCAGGCGACCAGGCGCACCACGATGAGCACGGCGGCCAGCACGCTTTCGGTACCGATATAGCCCCACGGCAGCGCGAGGAGCACTTCGCCTTTCGGCGTGAACAAAAGCGCGATGACGGCGAGCAAAACGGAGAACAGCGCCACGGCCTTCGCCAAGCCAAGGGTTTGCGGCACCATCTTGCACTGCACGGCCAGCAGGGCGTCAAGGACGATCACCGCTGCCAACAGCACGAAATTACCGGTAACGAAGCAGGCTATGACCAGCAAAAACGCAGCAGCCAGCTTTGAGACGGGATTCATCTTGTGCAGGAAGCTGTTGCCCGGAACGTACTCGAGGAAGCCCTTCATCACTCGCCCGCCTTTCCTTTATCAGCTGCGCCGCAAGCCGGCGTCGTGCCGGCAGCGCTCCCGCCCAACGCCGCAATCATCTCATCAAGTGCGTTTGCTCGCGCCACTGACGAGGAAGCCGGCGCCGCGCCCTTCTCGACCAGACGCATCGACACGTCAACCACTTGAGGCGGCAGCAGATGCGTGCGCGTAAGAACCTCCCGATCGCGCAGGACATCGAACGTCGCACCGTCGGCAACCACTTGACCTGCGGTCATGGCGATCACGCGCTTCGCGTAGTCGGCCACAACCTCCATGTCGTGGCACACCATCACCACGGTCGTGCCGCGCGCGTTCATCTCGGCGATCACATCCATGACCTTGCCGCATTCGCGGAAGTCCAGGCCCGTCGTCGGTTCGTCGAGAACCACCACCGGCGGCTCGAGCACGATGATGGACGCCAGCGCCAACAGCTGTCGCGTTCCTCGATTGAGCAAAAACGGTTCGTCGTCGGCATTGAAACCGAAGCGATCGATCATCGCATCCACTTTCGCCTCGGCCTGCGCCCCGGCGCGGCCCTGCGCCGCAAAACCGAACAGCAGCTCTTCGCGTACGGTGTTGCAGCAAATCTGTCGGTCGGGGTTCTGAAACAGGAAGCCCACCTTCGCGGCAAGCTCGCTCGTGCGCAGGCTCGTCGTGGGAACGCCGTCGATGAGCACTTCGCCCGCACTCGGCTTCAGCAAACCATTGATCAGGCGCATCGTTGTTGATTTGCCCGCACCGTTCGTGCCGACGAATGCGACGAAATCGCCGTCGGCAACGGTGAAGTTCACGTTGCGCAAAATAGGCAGCTCGCCGTCGTAGGACGCGCTGACATCTCTGAATTCGATCACGGCTAAGCCTCCTTTTCCGCACCGAGAGGACGGGCACCATCTGCGACCGAGGCAACACCCGCACCGCCGGCCTTACCCGCCAGCACCAGCTCGCAGACCGCAACCGCGCCTTCCACGTTGCGCACCGCCGGCCCCGCGGCAAGCCCCGCCGCCCGCAGCCTGTTCACCAACGAGGTCGAACGCGGGCAGTTCACGCCCAATTCCAGCAGCTCGTCGGAGTGCTCCAGCACCTCGGCCGGCGTCCCTTGGAAGCGAATGCGCCCGCCGTCCACGATCAGCAGCATATCGGCGAATTCCGACAGCAGCGCGATCTTCTGCTCCACCACCACGACCGTGGTACCGTTTTCGCGCGCATAGCGCGACAGCAGCTCGAAAACCGCCAGCGACGAAGCGGGGTCGAGCTCGGCGGTCGGCTCGTCGAGCACCAGCACACGCGGCTTCAGCGCGATCACCGCCGCCACCGCCACCTTCTGCTTCTGCCCGCCGGAAAGCTCGTCGATGCCGCGATGGCGCAGGTCGGAAATGCCCATCGCGCGAAGCGCCTCGGACAGGCGGCCCTCGATCTCGTCCTTCGGCACCCCGAAGTTCTCCAAGCCGTAGAGGACCTCGTCCTCGACCACCGATGACACCATCTGCGAGTCGATGTCCTGGCACACGCTTCCCACCAGACGGCTGATGTCGGTCAGCGACGCCTCGCACGTGTCCAGCCCGTCGATCTTCACGCTACCGTAGAAATCACCGGGATAGCAGTGCGGGATGATGCCGTTGAACGCGTAGGTGAGCGTGGACTTGCCGCTGCCCGCCGCGCCGGTGATGCCGACGAACGTGCCATCGGGAATGCTCAGGTCAACGCCTTTGAGCAGGGGCTCGTCCCCCTCTCGGTAGCGAAACGACAACTGCGATATCTCGATCATGGAAAAGCCCTTCGTGATAGACGGGTCGACGGAGCAAGGAGAGGACGGCCTCCCCCAGGTTTAGGACGGCCGCTCAATCAAGCGCGCCCGCCAGCTGAATTCCCGGCGGGCGCAACTTTCGCGCTAGCGCTTCAGGACGGCGCGCAGAACCGGGGTGAGAATGGCCGCCAGCACGGCGTTCATCGTGGCGGTGCCCAGCACCATGACCGCGTACACGCCGAACACGGCCAGCGGGTCGAGGTGGCTGACCGTCACGCCAACGATCATGGCGAAGGTGTAGCCGGAAACAACGGTGGTGATGAACGTGATGACGACCGGAGCCACAACGTTCTGGAACGGCTTATTCTCGGCCGCGACCTTCGCAAGCGCGGCAACCAGCACGCCGCACACCAGAGCGCCGAGCGTTTCGGATGCGAGGTTCACCAACGGCGTGGCGTTGAGCATGGGGATCTGGCTGACCAAGCCGACGAGCAGGCCGACGATGGCCGATTGATACACCTTCGGGCGCGTCAGGATGATGGCCAAGCAGTACATGGCGATCATGAAGTTCGGCTTCATGCCGCCGAAGTTCAAGAAGCTGGAAACGGTCAGCTTCAACACGGCGCCTGCCGCGATGAGCACGGCGATAAGGATCAAATCCTGAACGGCGAGGCCGCCCTTGGTCTCGGAAACCGCCACGGTGCGCTTCTGGTTCATCATCTGCTCTGCCATTTCGATCACTCCTTCTGGCGGATTCCCGCCGGTTTTGCGCCCTTTAAGGGCTTTCCTGTCTGCCGGCGGTCGAGCAGGGAACTCTCCAGCAAGCAAAGTTTTCGTCTTACCGCGCCTTTTTGCGACTTACTGCGTGACCTCAGGCAATGAAAAAAGCCTGTCCTTCAAAACCCTTTCGGATTCCAAAGGACAGGCTTTACAAACCTGCGGTGCCACCTTTGCTTGGTTCTGGTCAAGAACCCTCTCACGAACAGCCAACACTGTCCTGCCTCTAACGCGGGCTCACGGTCCGGATACTTGGCCGTACGGCCGTTCCCCTTTCCCTCGGCGAACCATTTACCAACCAGCATTTCTGCGGGATTCCCAGCAACACCCGCTCTCTGTGAGCGCTTATGATGGCTTGACTTTCGCCTCAACGGTTTCAACGTATGAAGTTGTAGGACGTACCTTAAGCCAGCAGCGCACGGCGCGCAAGCCCCGATTTCCGCGAATTAACGAACGGGAAACATTTGACGGCGAGCGGCGAACGGCAAAGCGCGACAGGCGAAGGCAAAAAAGGGACGCAAGCCCTAACAGCTTGCGTCCCTATGAGCGAGGCTACGCGCTCCGCTTTCGCCCGGACCTACTTTTCAGCCGCGAACGAGATGGTGTAGACGAACGTCGTGGGATCGTAGTAATCCAGCGCCGCGCCGTCGACCTCGGCATACGGGTAGCCGAAGTTGTTCAGCGTGCCGTCGTCCTGCGCGGGAGCCAGCGTCAGATCGCGGCCCTCGGACAGCTCGACGCGCTCGCAATCCCAGCCGCCCCAGTAGTACTCGGCCTTTTCCTTCGTTTCGGCCTGATCCTTGGTCCAGCCGCCCTTCAGCACGGCCTTCAGAACGTCAGCCGGATCGGCGGGCACCCAACCGGTGCCAGCCACGTAGAACTCGGCCCAGCAATGCTGGTTCTTCGTGATGTCCTCGGCATTCATGCGCACGCCGAACATCTCGCGCGCGGGGATACCGGCCGCACGGCACAGACCGACGAACACCGAGTTGATGTCGGTGCACTTGCCGGCCTTCGTGTCCAAAAGCGCGCACACGTCGCCGGTGCCGCAGCCCTTGACGCTCTCGTCGCGGTTCATGTTCTCGATGATCCAGTCGTAGATGGCACGAGCCTTCTCCACCGAACCGCTCTTGCCGGCGGTGATCTCATCAGCAGCCGACTTCACCTGGTCGTTGACGGGAACCAGGTCGGAACCTTCCAAATATTGCTTCACGTTGTCGGGAATAGCGGAGCCGTCATCAACAGGGTCGCTGACGCGCACTTCCTGACGCTCGGCCTTAAAGGACAACGTTGCCGTGCGATCGGCCGGCGCCACGTTGGCATCCCACTCCAGGTAGAGCATCTTGTTGCCCTCGATGTCGATGGTGATCTCGGACGTCGTCGCCGTCGGGGCGTCATAGGTCACGTCGGTCACCTTCTGGTAGTCGCCGTCCTGAGCGATGGGCAGCCACACGCGAACAACCTTGCCCTGAGCGTACTGCGACATATCGACGGTCGTGGTGACCGTGCCCTTGACCTCTTTGCCGGTGACGTTTTCGGACAAGTCGCGCACGTTCGACACCTGCTCGGTTGCAGCGGTCTGCGTCGAGCTGGAGGATTTGTCCTTGCTATCGGAAGTGCCGGAGCATGCACTGCATGCCAGCGCCACCATGGCGGACAGACCGGCCACAGCGACCGTCTTGCCCAGATGCTTCACTGCGATGTGCTTCATTGCGATTTCTTTCCCTACTTTCTTTCCCTGTGGATACAACTATTCCCAGCGCCCGACAACACGAGCGCAAGAAACCAGGCCTGACAAGGCGAATTCGATTACGTATGCTTTTTGCAGAAGAAGGCGCAGCAGCGCCGGTTGCGTCCGCCCGGCGTGATTTGCAGAAACGCCGGCGAAAAACGCCGTCTGAAAATAGCACCGCGACGGTCAGGAATCAAACAAGCTGGCATACCGAAATCCGCAAACGGCATTATTTCCCTACAAAAGGTCTCGGATTAACAAGCGCCCAACGCGCCCCGGTTGCTGGCGCGCTCCAGCCACAGCGTATCCATGCCAGCGACGCTACTTCAAATCAGCCAGCAGGCTTTCAAGCTCGTCGCGATCGATCGCGCCTAAGCGAATCTTCGCGATGTTGCCGTCGCTGCCCACGAACACCGACGTCGGGAACGCCGACACATTCAGATGCGTTGCCAGCGAGCAGTTCACGTCCATCCACACGGGCACTTCGACATCGTTCTCGCGCGCCCAGGCAACGAAGGCTTCCTGCTCGCGTTCTCCGTAGAAACCAGGGGTCACCACCGAAACCACCTCGACATCGCCGGCGGCCTTATGCGCGGCGTACACCTCATGCAGCTGCCCTAAGTCGGCCACGCACGAATCGCACCAGCTGCCCCAAAACTCGAAATAGACGGGTTTGCCCGCAAGGTCGCTCAACCGGTGCTTATTGCCGTCCAAGTCGGTCAGCACCACGTTTTTCCAGGCGCCCGACAAGCCCTCGGTGCTCGCATCACCGGCGGAGGTGCCACGCGCATCGTTCACCGTTGCCACGGCGTTGTCCTGTTGAGACGCCTCATTCGCCCGCTGCTGCACGCCCAGGGCGTTCACCTGCGAAAACACCAACCACAACCCCATGATGGCGATCAACGCACCCCCGATGCGCTGAATGATGGGAAGATATTTGTGCAGCTGCCGAAGCTTCGCCAGCGCCACGTTCGCCGCCAGCGTGATGACCACGAACGGCACGCACAATCCCAGCGAATACACCAGCAGAAGCCCCGCGCCTACCGCGGCGCTGCCCTGTTCGGCGGCCAAGGCGAGGATGGTTCCCAGGATAGGCCCGACACATGGTGTCCACCCAAACGAGAACGCCAGGCCGAGCACGAACGCGCCCACGATGCCGCGCACCTGAATCTTACTCAGATTGGCGCGTTTTTCCCTGTTCAGAAAGGGGATTTTGATGACGCCGGCCAAATACAGACCAAAGACGAACACCAGGATGCCCAGCGCAGTGGCCACATACGAGCTGTCAAACGTCGCGCCTAACGCACCGGCGCCCGCGCCCAGCGTCACGAACACGCAGCAAATGCCCAGCACGAACGCGATGGTGTTCGCGCAGCGCCGCCCCAAGCCGAGCGTGTCCGAACCGGCATCGGTGGTGAGCACGCCGACGTACACCGGCAGCAACGGCAAAATGCACGGCGAGAAGAACGAAAGCAGCCCCGCCCCGGCAGCGGAAGCGACAAGACCTAAATCCACAAGCAAACCCTTTCAAACGCGATAAGGCTTGATTGTAGCGGTTGGCAAGACCGCTTCCCGCCACGTTCCGTTAAACGGAAGAGCCGCCCGAATCGGCGCCTTCCCCCGAACCAATCGCCCGATCCGCCGCACGACGCTGATCCGCTTGCTCGTTTTCTATTTGCCGCGCGAACTCGTCCATCTTGCGTTCGCCCTCGCTTTGGATGCCGAACAGGGTGCGCCCGCTCGACACGCGCGGCTGCACGTCGCCGCTCATTTGCAAGCGCAGCTGATCCTGTATGCGCTCCCAGCGTTTCTCGAAATCACTTGCCATGTAACGCTCCGCCCTTCTTACCAGCCCCGGTTTCCTTCAGGTGCCCTCTTTCATCAAGACAAGTTTAAGCCTATCGTAACGATATGCCCGATTCGGACGAAGAGGCCGGCTTGACCGAGAGCTAGCCCAAGCCAACAAGCGAAAGGATCACACCATGGAGAAGGAACTTTTCGATTACGTTGCCCAGCGTGCTGAAATTCTGTCGAAAGCAGACACCAGCACCCAGGTAACCAAGGATGCCGCCGCCGCATGGCTCACCGCCACGGCCGCCGACGACTCCGATGCCGCCGTCCAGGACGCCACCACCAAGCTTCTCGATACGCTTGAAGGCCGCCCGACCACCATCGACGGCGTCATCGCGTTCGCCGAGGGTCCCGCCGCACAGCTGATGGGCGAAGAGGCGGCAGCTCAGATGCTCGCCGCGCAGCAGGCTCGCAAGGCCGCCGGCGCAAAGTGGTGCAACTGCGAGGCCTGCAGCGCCGCAACCGAGATTCTGGCGAAATTCGGCCGCATCGAGCTGTAGAGGCATCAAAACGGCGTTCTGCAGCCCTCCGGCCAGTCACTCCTCAGCCGGGAGGCGGCCCCTCTTTCCCGCCTTTCCCATTTTGAAATGTGCGCACTCTTTGATGCTGCGGAACGGATTCTGTGACGCCTCGTCAACAAGACACGCCAGACCTCGCGCCACGCAGTATCATCGGTGACAACACATCGGCGTCACACGCGACGCCCCCGCAGTGCACACGCGCATCGGGGGCGTCGTTTTTATCGGACGCCCTCTTTATTCGCTCCCCGGCAACGCAAAAGCGAAACGCGAGCTTTAAGGCCGCCTTCCACTTTTGCGCCCATCGGGGCCACAGCGCGCTCAAGGGAAGGGCGCAGGAAAGGAATGCCATGGCTACGTGGGGTCTTACCCGAAAACAGATCTGTATGCTGGCGGTGCTCGTGTTCGGCACGTTCGTCACCGTGCTCAATCAAACCGTTGTATCCCCGGCGCTACCGTCCATCATGAGCGAGATGAGCGTCGACGCAGCAACGGCGCAATGGCTCACCACCGGGTTCACCCTGGTCAACGCCATCATGGTGCCCGTCACCGCATTCTTGACCGACCGCTTCACCACCAGGCGCCTGTTCCTGGCGTCCATGATCCTGTTCACCTGCGGCACCGCCCTTGCCGCCTGGGGACCGAATTTCCCCGTGCTGTTGGGTGGCCGCTTGGTGCAGGCAGCCGGCGCGGGCATCCTCATGCCGTTGGTGATGACGGTGCTCATGTGGACCTTCCCCGTCGATCGTCGCGGCACAGCCATGGGCGTGTTTGGCATCGTCATCGCGTTTGCGCCCGCTATCGGCCCGACCGTTGCCGGCATCATCATCGACCAGGCGAACTGGCACATCATGTTCTGGATCATCGCCGCGCTATGCGTCGTTGTCATCGTTTTCGCAGGTGCCGTGCTTGAACGAGGCGGCGAGACGAACAAGGACGTCACGCTCGACGTGGCGTCGGTCATCCTGTCGACGCTGGGCTTCGGCGGGCTGCTCTACGGGCTTTCCGCCATAGGCAGCTACGGTATCACGGCCGACTCGGCCGCCGGCGTCATCGTCGGCGTCGTCGCCCTCGTGTTCTTCTTCCGCCGCCAGCTGCGAATGGAGCAACCCATGCTGCAGGTGCGCGTGCTCGCCAACCGCAAGTTCCTCATCGCCACTATCATCGTCATGCTGGTCCAAGGCGCGCTGCTTGCCGGCGGCATCCTCATCCCCATCCTGCTGCAGTCGTATATGGGCATGTCGGCAACCACCTCGGGCATCGTGCTTCTACCCGGCGCCATCGTCATGGGCGCCATGGGCCCCATTGCGGGCAGACTGTTCGACAAGCACGGCCCGCGCGTGCTGGCCGTCACGGGCACCGGCGTGCTGGCGCTGACCACCGCGACGTTCATCTTCATGGGACCGGGCACCGGCCTTGTCACCCTCACCGTTATCTACACGGTGCGCCTGTTCAGCCTCTCGTTGGTGAACATGCCCATCTCCACCTGGGGCATGAACGCGCTGCCCGATAAGCTGGTCAACCACGGAACCAGCGTGCAGAACACGTTCCGCCAGGTGGCCGGATCGCTCGGAACCGCGATCATCGTTTCAACCTCCACGGTCGCGTCCAATGTGGTTGCGGGTTCCACCGACAGCGTGACCGCCGGCGTGTTCGGCATCCACATGGCGTTCGTCGTGGCCACGGTGCTGTGCGTCGCTTGCTTCGTGCTGACCGTGGCGCTGGTGCGCAACAAGCCCGGTGACGAAGCGGCCGCCGACGAGGGCGATGCGCACAAGAGCATCCTAGAGCAAATCATGAAGCGCGACGTGTTCACCCTGCCCGAAACCGCGAGCGTCGCCGAGGCCATGCAGCTTTTGGTCGACAACCACATCAGCGCCGCCCCGCTCGTCGACGAAGCGGGCAAACCGACCGGTTTCATCTCCGACGGCGACATCATGCGCTACCTGTCCAAGCGCGGTCAGATGATCATGGACCCGGTGGTGATGATCGTGCAGACCGTCGACGCCTACGCCGACCACAAGGGCTTCGCTCAGAAGCTGGAGAAGCTGATGGGCATGCGCGCGTCGGACATCGGCGCGAAGGGCATCATCGGCGTGAGCATCCATGCCGATCTGCCCGAGGTGTGCCGCGTTTTGGGCGAGAACCACCTGAAGAAGGTGCCCGTGCTCGACGACGGCGTGATCGTCGGCGTGATCAACCGCAGCGACATCACCCACTTCAGCATGGAACGTTACCTGGCTGAACGCGCCTAGGCGCCGCATTCCGGCCCCGTCTGGAGGGCGGACCCCAGCTCCCAGGCGACGCGTCCACCACAGCAAGCAGCTACCCAAACAAAAAAGGCGCCCCTCGCGTTCGAATCGCGAGGGGCGCCTTCGTTTCAGCGTCGGTTCGTTCGCCAAACAAGCGAACCGGCAAATCCGCTTCGGGAAAACCGATTAGCAGTAGAACAGCAGGTCGTTGTAGGTAGGCACCGGCCACAGGTCGTGCGCGACGACGCATTCCATGTCGTCGACGCCGGCACGCAGGCGCTCCATCATCGGGATGATCTCGTGAGCGTACTTGTTGGCCTTCTCCTGCTCGTCAGCCAGCTCGCAGGCTGCCAGGTGAGCCTCATGCAGCTCACTCAGCGCGGCGTTGATCTCCTTGATGCCGTCAACGACCTTCGCCAGCAGCGCATCCTGCACCGAGGTGTCGATGCCAGCGGCGGCGGACTTCATCTCGTTGATTTCGTTGGCAACGAGCGTGGCGTACTTGTTGATGGCCGGCAGGTACGTGCGGCGCACCATGCGCTTCATCGTGCGAACCTCGATGTTGAGCAGCTTGGTGTACTTCTCCAGCTTCACCTCGTAGCGACTGCGAACCTCGGGCTCGGTCAAGATGCCGAACTCGCTGAACAGATCGATGCTCTTCTGCGCAACGTAGCACGGCAGCGCGTCGGCGGTGGTACGGTTGTTGGCCAGGCCGCGGCGCTCGGCCTCGGCGGGCCACTCCTCGGAATAGCCGTTGCCGTTGAAGATGATGCGCTGGTGAGCCTTCAGCGTCTCCTTGATGTAGGCGATGGCGGCAGCCTCGAACTCCTCGCCGGACTTGCCCTCCATGGCGTCGGCGAAGTCCTTGAGCGACTTGGCCATGGCCGTGTTCAGCACCATGTTGCAGTCGGACAGGTTGACGGCCGAACCGGGCATGCGGAACTCGAACTTGTTGCCGGTGAAAGCGAACGGAGAGGTGCGGTTGCGATCCGTGTTGTCCTTCAGGAAGTTCGGCAGCACCGAAACGCCCAGGTCAACGGCAACCTTTTCCGCAGAGGTGTACTCATGGTCGTCGATGAGCGCGTCCACGATGGCGCCGAGCTCGTCGCCCAGGAAGATGGACACGATCGCCGGCGGAGCCTCGTTGGCGCCCAGGCGATGGTCGTTGCCCGCGGAGGCCACGGTCATGCGCAGCAGCTCCTGGTAGTCGTCAACGGCCTGGATGACGCCGGTCAAAAACACCAGGAAGCGCAAGTTGTCCATCGGGGTCTCGCCGGGATCGAGGAAGTTGGTCTTGCCGGCGGAAATGGACCAGTTGTTGTGCTTGCCGGAGCCGTTGATGCCCTCGAAGGGCTTTTCATGCTGCAGGCACACCAGACCATGGTGGGAAGCCAGCAAGCGCATCTTCTCCATGGTCAGCAGGTTCTCGTCGATGGCTCGGTTGGCGTTGGTGAACAGCGGAGCCAGCTCGTGCTGAGCCGGAGCGACCTCGTTGTGCTTCGTCTTGGCGGAAACGCCCAGCTTCCACAGCTCGTCGTCGAGTTCCTTCATGAACTCGTTGACGGTCGGGCGAATGGCGCCGAAGTAGTGCTCCTCAAGCTCCTGGCCCTTCAGCGGCGCATAGCCGAACAGCGTGCGGCCGGTCATGATCAGATCGGTGCGCTTGGCGAAGTCCTTCTCGTCGACGAGGAAGTACTCCTGCTCGGCGCCGACAGTGGTCACCACGCGGTCGACATCTTCGCCGAACAGCGACAAAACGCGCTTGGCCTGAGCATCGATGGCGCTCATGGAACGCAAAAGCGGCGTCTTCTTGTCAAGCGCCTCGCCGGTGTAGGAACAGAACGCGGTGGGGATGCACAGCACCTCGTCTTTAATGAACGCGTAGCTCGTCGGATCCCAAGCGGTGTAACCGCGGGCCTCGAAGGTGGCGCGCAGGCCGCCGGAGGGGAAGCTTGATGCGTCGGGCTCACCCTGGATGAGCTCCTTGCCGCTGAAGCTCATGATGGCGCGACCGTCACCGGTCGGATCAAGGAAGCTGTCGTGCTTCTCGGACGTGATGCCCGAAAGCGGCTGGAACCAGTGCGTGTAGTGCGTAGCACCCTTCTCGATGGCCCATTCCTTCATGGCGTGCGCCACGACGTTGGCCACTTCAAGGTTGAGAGGCTCACCCTTCTTGATGGTCTTCATCAGCTCCTTGTACGTTGCTGATGGCAGGCGCTCCTGCATCGTGTGCTCGTTGAACACCATCGAACCGTAGATCTCGGGAATTTTCGACATTGGCGTGAGCTCCTTCGTTGTAGCCGTCAAGACGATGTTTCAGGCCGCCGTTGCGCGAAAAGGCGGCATGCTTATCTGCATACCATAGCATCGAAGCCTTTGAAACACTTCGTCAACTTACTGAAACTTAAGGTACCGGGCGATTGTTTCCGGTTGTTTTCACGCAATGAAAGGTTCTGTTTCAATGGCCTCGAAGCGAAAAGCGCCCCGAAACGCAAAGAACCCGCCCACAAGTGGACGGGTTCTTCGAGAAAGGAACGCAGGGAAGTAAAACCCCCTGACGATTCGCGATGCTTAGCGCTTGCTGAACTGCGGGCGCTTGCGGGCCTTCTTCAGGCCGTACTTCTTGCGCTCGACCATACGGGCGTCGCGCGTGAGGAAGCCAGCCTTCTTCAGCTCGGCGCGGTAGTCGCCAGCGGCCAGCAGCGCACGGGAAATGCCGTGACGCAGAGCGCCAGCCTGACCGGAGATGCCGCCACCCTTGATGTTGGCCAGCACGTCGAAGTGATCCTGCGTGTCCGTGACCTTGAACGGGGTCTTGGCGTAGTCGAGCAGAGCCTCGCGGCCGAAGTATTCCTTGCCGTCGCGGCCGTTGACGGTCACCTTGCCGGTGCCGGGAACCAGACGCACGCGGGCAACAGCGTTCTTGCGGCGGCCGGTGCCGTAATACAGTGCTTCATTCGCCATGGGTTAGCCCTCCATCTTGATCTCGGTCGGCTTCTGAGCCATATGCGGATGCTCAGGACCGGCGTACACCTTCAGCTTCATGCCCTGGGCACGACCCAGCGTGTTCTTCGGCAGCATGCCCTTGACGGCATGCTCGATGACGCGCTCGGGGTGCTTGGTGATAGCCTCGGTGAAGGTTTCGGACTTCAGACCGCCCGGATGACCGGTGTGATGGCGATAGACCTTGTTCTGAGCCTTCGTGCCGGTGACGCGAACCTTCTCCGCGTTCACGATGATCACGAAGTCGCCGGTATCCACGTGGGGGGTGTACTGGGGCTTGTGCTTACCCTTGAGAATCTGGGCAGCCTTGGTAGCCACGCGGCCGAGAACCTGATCCTCGGCGTCGATGATGTACCATTTGCGCTCGACCTCATGGGGCTTGGCGTGATACGTCTTCACTGTTTTTCCTCCATGTTCTGCCTGTTTCGCTGTGCGGCCACAGCGCACAGGTTGTCGTTTTTCAAAAGTGCAAGTTCGTCAGCGGCCGGTTTCCTACGCCAGCACGCCACACCGGGTCTGGACTTCCCTTCAGCGACGCTGCCTTCTCGCCTGCTTCTTACGGGGCTTTTGAAAGCGAACTTTTGCAGTCTACCCTGCAAAGACCTGGTGCGTCAACGACTTTCGCGTCGCAGGTGCCCCCGTTTCAAATACTCCACAAGGGCTGCACGAATGCGCGGCGGAAGCGGCTGTGGCGCCGGCAGCGACATCACAGCCGCAATCCATGCCCGGAAAGAAGGCTGCGCCCGCCCCCGAGCAACCTGGCGCAATCCAGCATGGCGATAACGCGTATTCCAGTTTGTATATACCCCGGCAATATGCGCTTTTGATATGATTCAGAGGCAGACCGTTCACCGGGCATAACGCGCCGCTTGGCCGAGAAACGCCTGATGGGCAGCCTCAATGCACCGCTTCCGTCATGAAAGGACCTCGTATGCCTATCAGGATTCCTGATCAGCTGCCCGCAACCGAACAGCTTGAGAGCGAAAACATCTTCGTCATGACGGAGAACCGGGCCATGCACCAGGACATCCGTCCGCTGCGCGTCCTGCTTCTCAATCTTATGCCGAAGAAGATCGAGACCGAGACGCAGATCATGCGCAAGCTTTCGAACACGCCCCTGCAGATCGAGGTTGACCTGCTCCACACCATCAGCCACGAATCGAAAAACGTGTCGCGCGAGCATCTCCAGGCGTTCTACCGCTCCTTCGACGAAATCAAGGACACGCGCTACGACGGCATGATCATTACCGGCGCGCCGGTTGAGCTGCACGAATTCGAAGACGTCGATTACTGGGAAGAGCTCTGCCGCATCATGGAGTGGTCGCGCAACAATGTTCACTCCACCCTGCACATCTGCTGGGGCGCGCAAGCAGGCATCTACTTCCACTACGGCGTGCAGAAGCACGAGCTGCCGGCCAAGCTTTCCGGCGTGTTCCTGCACGATGTGAACAAGCCCTCCAGCCCGCTCGTGCGCGGATTCGACGACCAGTTCTGGGCGCCGCACTCGCGCCACACCACGGTGTACGCCGAGGACATCGAGGCGAACCCGAACCTCGAGATCATTGCCAACTCCGACGAGGCCGGCGTCTATATCGCGAAGAGCACCGACAGCAGGCACTTCTTCGTGTTCGGTCACCCCGAGTACGATTCCGACACCCTGCGCAACGAATACGACCGCGATGTCTCCAAGGGCCTCGACGTTCCGGTGCCCGCGCACTACTTCCCCGATGACGACCCGACGCGCGACCCGGTTAGCACCTGGCGCGCGCACGCGCAGCTGCTCTACACGAACTGGCTGAACTATTACGTGTACCAGACCACGCCTTACGACCTGAACACTTTGGGAGAGTAATCGCTTGACAAAGCGCTACTACACGCTGAAACCGCAGATGACGCCCTTGCCGAGCACAACCGCCGACAAGGGCGTTTCCCGTTGCGTCGAAGCGGGCAAAGGCGGCGCGCCGGGCAGGGCGACCGACGACGAACCCACTGCAAACGACCCGTTCATCCGCGCCGAAGCGGAAGATGACGACGGCTACGATCCCTATTCGGACCGACCACCCGCACCGGAAGAGACCTTCCAGGAAGACCCCTGGCGCTAACAGCGAATACCAAGCCCCGATAACCACCTAAGCAGAAGCGCGCCTGCCGAACACGGTGGGTGCGCTTCGGTAAACGCCTATTCGTTCCAGGCCAAGAACTCCTCGACGCTTATGTCCTCGAAGCTGCGAAACGCATGCTGGGCCTTTTCCGCAAGCATTTCGAAAGAACCGGCGTTGTCGTTATCGTAGACGGCAAGCGTGCGGTATCCCGCACCGGAAAGCGTGTCGAGCGCATACGCGGAATCCTCAACGCCCCAGGTGGTGGCCAACGGCGTGCCCATGATCTCTCGCGCACGGTCCCAAACCGCCGGTTCGCGCTTGGTGGAATGCACGTCCTCCACCGAAAGAATCCGATCGAGCATCGGGGCAAACCCGCATCGCTCGAGGCCTGCCATAAGGTACGGCTTGGGGCTTGAGGAGGCCACCGTCAAGTGAACGCCTGCGCGCGCCAGACCCTCGACGAACGCGAGCGCACCGGGACGCGCCTGCGAGCGCTTCCCGTAGAATTCGAGCATATACTCGTCGATCATGTGCACGACGTCCGAGCCCGATTCGCCCAGGCCGTACTTCTCATGAATGTAAACGCCGCACTCGGGAATGCTCATAGGGGCCATTGCAGCGACATCCTCGCTCGACGGCGTGCCGCCGGCTCGGCGGATCATCACGCCCTGCATCTCATACCAAACGCCCATCGAGTCGATAAGCGTCCCGTCGCAATCGAAGATCACGCCGATTTTGCTCGCATCCATGCTTCCTCCCGCAAACTTCGCGTTCTAGCTATTCGATCGAATCACCGCAAGCATAAACGGACGCGATCCGCCTGATGAGCAGCCAAGCAAATCGACCACCAATCGCCCACAGACGAACAGGTTCGCCGGCGTATGCCCACAGCCGTCCACAACCGTCTATGTCCAATCGGTTGCTTTGACGTTGCGCTTTCGTTTCCGCTTTCGAACGATGCTGTTTCACCGCGCGAAAGACACCGATTCGCAACATCCCTCCCGTAGCTTCAAGGAAGAAAAACACCTGACGAAACGAAGGAGGCGACGTGGAGAGGGCTTCCAACCAGGAAGAGCACGCAAAACCGAAGCGAAGAACCCGTCGCAAATCGTCGGCTTCGTACGGCGTTGCGCCCGAGGGCGCCACCGCGCAGCTTCCCGAAGACTTTCTGATGCACAGCCCCGCTGCCGACCACGCAGCCCCTTCGCGCACCTTCAACCGGGCGACATCGCCGTACGGCAGCGCGCCAAGCAACACGACGGGGCCGCATTCCGATTCAACAATCGCGAACGCAGCCGGCACGCTGCCGAAAGCGCCCGGACTTCGCATCCCTCCCCATCTTGACAGCTCATCGGGCGCAGGCGGGCTTGCCCCCTTCGCCGCATACGGAACGGGATCCTTGGCTCCGTTTTGGCTGTCCAGCGGCGTCTGCGAGCAGTGGGGCTTCAACCTGTTCTCAACCGAGCTGCGCCTTGCGGCCGTATCGGAAAACGCCACCTTCACCGTTGTCGAGCACGGTCGCCCGACCGCCGTGGTGCGCGTCAGCCAACCCGGCTACGTGGGAGGCGCGGTTGCAGTCGCTTCGGAAATCGCCTGGGTCGACTCCTTGCGAAACCTTCCCGGCATCCATGTTGTGCGAAACATCCCCACCGCATCGGGATTCCCCGTCGCCACCATCCGCGATGAGGGAGGGCGATCGTGGACCTGCGTGTGCATGACATTCGCGCCGGGCGCCGCGATGGATTCGCTTCCCGACCCGCGCCCCTACTTCCGAGCGATCGGAGCGGCGGCCGCGCGGCTTCACACGCATGCGCGCACATGGACCCCGCCCGACGGGTTTACGCGTTTCACCTGGGGAATAGACGATATGGTGGGTGAATTCCCCCGCTGGGGTCGCTGGCAGGACCATATAAGCGATCCTTCGCGAATCAGGGTCCTGGAGCAGGCGAGAAACGCTGCGGTCGCAACCCTTTCCGCTTGCCCGTGCACGCCGCAGAACTGGGGGCTTGTGCACGGCGACCTTCGACCGGGGAACATGATCGTCGCGCCTGACGGCAGCTTCACCATCATCGACTTCGACGATTGCGGGTATTCCTGGTACGTCTACGATTTCGCGTGCGCGCTGTCGTTTTTGGAGCACGAACCGCTGGCCCCGCAGCTAGCCCAACTTTGGATTGAGGGATATCAAACCGTCGCCGCGCTGACCGACGACGACCTGGCCTGCGCCTGCGCGCTGTCGATGCTACGCCGTTTGCAGCTTTTGGGCTGGGCGGCCGGACACTATCCCGACGCGCTTCCCGCGCACCTGCGAAACACCTTGGAATCGGGCGCCGAGCTTTGCGCGCAACGCTACCTGCGCGATCCCCTCTGGCTGTTAGGCTAAGAACGCGACGAGGGACCCAGACTCCGGGCCCCTCGTCGCAAAGCGGGTCGGCGATTTCGGTTCGCCGCACCTTACCTACTTAACTCCGTACTGCTCGTAATACTTGTCGATATCGGCCTTGATGGCGTCGTCGATGACCACTTGGCCTTCCACTTCCTTGTTGTAGAGGCATTCGGTCACCTCGGCCATGCTCACGATGGAAGCCACCGGGAAGCCGTAGCGCTCCTGCACCTCCTGCTGCGCGGTCACCACGCCGCCTTTGCCAACCTCCATGCGGTTCAGGCTGACGATCAGGCCCTTCACCTCCACGTTGGCGGCGTTCTTCAGAATGGGGTACGTCTCGTCGATGGACTTGCCCGAGGTGGTCACGTCCTCGACCATGATCACGCGGTCGCCGTCGTGCAAGTCGCAGCCCAGAAGGTTGCCCGCATCGGCGCCGTGATCCTTGACCTCCTTGCGGTTGCAGCAGTAGCGCACTTCCTTGCCGTAAAGCTCCTGCAAGGCGATGGCGGTGACTACTGCCAGCGGAATGCCCTTGTAGGCCGGCCCGAACACGACGTCGAAATCAAGCCCGAAGTTGTCGTGAATGGCCTGCGCGTAGTACTTTCCCAGGCGATGCAGCTGGTCGCCGGTCACATACGCGCCCGCGTTCATGAAGAACGGGGACTGGCGACCGCTTTTCAACGTGAAGCTGCCGAACTTCAGCACGTGGCTTTCGACCATGAAGTGGATGAATTCCTCTTTGTACTGCTCCATTGCCTGGGCTCCTTTCGATTTGCCGCCGACACGCGCCGGCAGGTATTCGCAAGCCCGCCGACCTTGCCGGCCGGCGGGCTTGCGCGCTTGGTAACGTTGATTATAAGCCTTATGCTTCCACGCGGATGACGCTCGGCTTTGCGCGCAGCACATCAGGCAGCTGGGCGATTTCCTCGAGTACGCTGCGCACGCTCGCCTCGCTGGCGGTATGCGTGACGTAGCTCAAGTTCACCGTTTCATGCTCGGCACTTCCGCGCTGCACCACGCTGCGCACGCTCACACCGTACTTCGCGAACACGCCCGCCATCGCGGCCAGCACGCCGGAACGGTCTGCCACGGCGAAGCGGATGTAGTACTTCGTCTGCAGCTGTTCCATCGGCAGGATGGGAAGGTTGTCGGTGCAGGTGCAGCCAACGATGGGCCCGATGTCCAACTGTATATGACGTGCGACCTCCAGAACGTCGCCCATGACGGCGCTCGCCGCCGGGCCGGAGCCCGCGCCTTCGCCGAAGAACATGGTCTCGCCCACCGCATCGCCAGTGACGTAGATGGCGTTGTACACGCCGTTGACCGTGGCCAGCTGATGCGTCTTGGGGATCATCGTCGGGTGCACGCGCACGTCGATGCCCTCGGGCGTGCGGTGCGCCAGTGCCAGAAGCTTGATGACATAGCCCATGTCGTCAGCGGTTTCCAGATCAAGCGTGGTAATGTTGCGGATGCCCTCGGTGAACACGTCGTCGATCTTCACGCGGCTGTTGAACGCGATGGTCGACAGGATGGCGATCTTCGCCGCAGCGTCAAAACCGTCGACATCGGCGGTGGGATCGGCCTCCGCGAAGCCCTTTTCCTGCGCCTCGGCAAGCGCGTCGTCGTAGGACATGTTGTCCTCGACCATGCGCGTGAGCATGTAGTTGGTGGTGCCGTTGACAATGCCCATGACCGAGGTGATCTCGTTGGCGATGAGCGAGTGCTTCAGCGGGTCGATGATGGAGATGCCGCCGCCGACCGAAGCCTCGAAGGCGATCTCGCGGTTCGCCTCGCGCGCCGCACCCATGACCTCTTCGCCGTAAGTTGCCATGACGGCCTTGTTCGCCGTAACGACGTTCTTACCGGCAGCCAGGGCGCCCAGGATGACCTCGCGCGCCACCGTGGTGCCGCCGATGAGCTCGATCACGATGTCGACCTCGGGATCGGCCACCACGTCGTGCCAATCGGTGGTGAAGATGTCGCCCAGCCCGCGGGCTTCGGCCTGCTCGGGGTTGCGCGAGCACACACGCACGATTTCCAGGTCAACCCCGAAATGACGCGCGAAATCCTCGCGATGATTCTGCAGGATGTCGATGCACCCGCCGCCGACGGTTCCCGTTCCGACGAGTCCAAGCTTGATGGTCATGCTGTTCCCCTTACAGATCGCGATGATACAGATCGGCGTAGCTTTCGCGGCGCGTGGTCACGCGAGCCTGGCCGTCCTTGACGAAAACGATGGCCGGACGAGGCTGGCCGTTGTAGTTGCTGGACATGGTGTAGCAATACGCACCGGTGCCGAACACGGCCACGATATCGCCGAGCTCGGGCTTCTGCAGCGGCATGTCGACGACCACGGCATCGCCCGACTCGCAATGCTTGCCGCACAGCGTGACGATCTCGGTGCGCGGCTGACCAGCCTTGTTGGCGATAACCGGCTCGTAATCGGCGTGATAGAGCGCCGTGCGGATGTTGTCGGACATGCCGCCGTCGATGGCGACGTACTTGCGGATGTTCGGCAGCGTCTTCAGGATGCCGACGGTGTAGAGCGTCACGCCGGCGGTGGCTACCAAGCTGCGGCCCGGCTCCACGGACAGGCGCGGCAGCTTCACGCCCAAACGCTCGCAGTTCTCGCGAACGGCGTTGACGGTGCACTCGGCAAACTGGTCGATGGTGGAGGGCTTGTCCTCGGCGGTGTAGGCGATGCCCAGGCCGCCGCCCATGTCAAGCTCCTCGATGGTGTAGCCGTACGTGTCCTGGATGCGCTTGATGAACTCGATCATCACCTGAACGGCCTCGGCGAACGAATGCAGCGCGAAGATCTGCGAGCCGATATGGCAATGCAGGCCGGCCAAGTGCACGCCGGGCGCGTCGAGCGCGTCCTTCACGCAGGTGAACGCGAAGTCGTTGAGCATGGTGAAGCCGAACTTGCTGTCCTCGCAGCCGGTGCGGATGTACTCGTGCGTGTCAGCCTCGACGCCGGGAGTGATGCGCATGTAGACGTCCTGCACCACGCCCAGCTCGGAGGCGATCTCGCTCACGCGCGCAAGCTCGATGCGACTGTCGACGACAATGCGGCCCACACCAGCGGAAATGGCCTCGCGCAGCTCCTGCGGCGTCTTGTTGTTGCCGTGCACGAACACGCGATCCATGGGGAATCCCGCCTGCTGCGCGCAGTACAGCTCGCCGCCGCCGGAAACGTCCAGGCACATGCCCTCGTCGTTGGCGATGCGCGCGGCTTCCTTGTTCAGAAACGCCTTGCTGGCGTAGACGATGTCCGAGTTCTCGTAGCGGCTGCGGAACGATTCGCGATACGCCTCCATACGGGAGCGCATATCCTCCTCGTCCATGACGTACAGGGCCGTTCCCTCCTTGCGCGCCAGTTCGACCATGTCAACACCGCCGATGAACAGGTGGTCGTCGCGCACTTCGGCGGTTTTGGGAAGCACCGCGCCCAGGTCCATCGTGGTGCGGTTATCGGGCTGCTTGGTGTGATCGGATGGGGCCAGGGACATGGAGGTCTCGCTTTCCTTGCAGGCGGGCAGCGCCGAGAAGCGTCGAGCGGCAAGGCATCCCACGTAAAGCGAAAGCGCTGGCGTGGAAGACTCGCGAAGACGCGACCCAGCATTCGTTTCAATCCGGTTCATAGTACCAGCAAGCAGCCCCCACGAATGCGTCGCATGCCGCAAACCACGGTAAATTCCGCAGACACGCGGGCGAATGCGATACGATGGCACCAACGCATCATTCAAGGGGATAGGCGAAAGGACAACCATGGCAAAGCAAGAACCATCGATGGATCAATGGCTCAAAGAGGCCAAGCAAGACCCGAAGGCCGCGCAATGCGGCATGTTCCTGGCGCATAACGGCGTCGTGCGCATCACGCCGAAGCGCGAGGTCCGCGAGGGCGTCGAAGGGCTCGGCGAGGTTTCGCAGGTCGATTTCAGCTACGATGCCGAGGGCGTCAACGCCGCCATCCGGGAAGCGCTTAGCTGGCCGGGCGTATATTACGTGCGCGTTTGGCTCAACGAGGGCCTGCTTGACGTCGGGGATTCCATCATGTACGTGATGATCGGCGCCGATATCCGCCCGCGCTGCATCGACGCGTTGCAGAAGCTTGTCGGCAAGATTAAAAACGACCTCGTGGTGGAAAAGGAAATCTACGCGCAATAGCATGCGGGGCATCGTGCAAAACGAACGGCGCGCAAAAGGGGCGCTGACCTTGATGGTCAGCGCCCCTTCGTTTTGCCTAGCTGCCCACGTTCGCCGTTACGCGAAGTAATCGACTCCGCTTTCGAACAGGGGCATGAACTTGTTGCCGGGAACGTTCTTGTACAGACCCTCGCCGCGACGCTCCACGTGGCCCATCTTGCCGAGCACGCGCCCGTCGGGGCTGGTGATGCCCTCGATGGCCACGACCGAGCCGTTCGGGTTCACGTCCCAATCCATGCTGGGAACGCCGGCCTCGTCAACGTATTGCGTGGCGATGCGGCCCGTCTTCTTCAACTGCTCGAGCAATTCCGGGCTTGCCACGAAGCGACCTTCGCCATGGCTGATGGCGACCGTATGCACATCTCCGACATTGCAACGCGAAAGCCACGGGCTGAGGCTACTGGCCACGCGCGTGCGCACCAGACGGCTCTGGTGACGACCGATGGTGTTGAACGTCAACGTCGGGCATGCTTCGTCCATCGGGCGGATGTCGCCATAGGGAACCAAGCCCAGCTTCACCAGCGCCTGGAAACCGTTGCAGATGCCCAACATCAATCCGTCGCGGTTGAACAACAAGTCGCGCACCGCCTCGGTCACCTCGGGGGCACGGAAGAACGCCGTGATGAACTTCGCCGAGCCGTCAGGCTCGTCGCCGCCGGAAAAGCCGCCGGGAAGCATGACGATCTGGCTGTTCTTGATGGCGCTCACCAGCGCCTTGGCGCTTTCGGCGATGGTTGCGGAAGTGAGGTTGTTCACCACCAGGATATCGGCCACGGCACCCGCCTGCTCGAACGCGCGGGCGGTGTCGTATTCGCAGTTGGTGCCCGGGAACACGGGGATGATGACGCGCGGGCGAGCAAGCTTGCTGCCGCAGGTGAGCGGAAGGCGCACGTCGCTGGTCACCTGCTCAACCGCCTCGCCAGCCTGGCGATACGGGTACACCGGCTCAAGGGCGCTCTCCCACGCCTCCTGCAACTGCGCCAGGTCGATGGTCTCATCCGCCGTGGAGAACGCATACGCATCGGTGGTGGTGCCGATCACCAACACGTCGAGGCTATCGGTGGGTTCGGGCAGCTGCGCATCGTCGGAAAGCTCCACGACGAAGCTGCCGTAAGCCGGCTCGAACAGCGAGGCGACTGCCACATCATCAAGCTCGACGCCGATGCCGTTGCCCACGCATGCCTTGAACAGCACCTCGGCCGCGCATCCATAACCGGGGGTGGAGACGGCAAGCGCCGCACCGTTGCCGATCAGGTCCTCCACCGCCGCAAAGGCTGCAAGCTGATCTTCAGCCGCAGGCATGATGCCAGCTTCGTCGTAGCAGCGCGGGGCGACCAGGGCCACGCGGTGGCCGACGCCCTTGAACTCGGGCGAGGTGACGCGGCCTACCTTGCCAACCGCCGTGGCGAAGGACACGAGCGTCGGGGGCACGTCAAGCTGCTCGAAGCTGCCGGACATGGAATCCTTGCCGCCAATGGAACCGATCCCCAGGTCGACCTGCGCCATCAGCGCGCCGAGCACGGCAGCCGTCGGCTTGCCCCAGCGCTCGGCGTTACCGCGCAGGCTCTCGAAGTATTCTTGGAACGTCAGATACATGTCCTCGTGCTTAAAACCAGCAGCCACCAGGCGAGCCACCGACTCGACCACGGCAACATAGGAGCCGGCAAACTGGTCGACCTCGGTCAGATACGGATTGAAGCCCCAAGCCATGCCGCTGCACGTGGTAGTCTCGCCGTCGACGGGGAGCTTCGCAACCATTGCTTGCGCCGGGGTGAGCTGATGCTTGCCGCCGAACGGCATGAGCACCGTCGCCGCGCCGATGGTAGAATCGAAACGCTCGGACAGGCCCTTGTTCGAGCACACGTTCAGGTCGCTGACCAGGGAAGTCATACGCTCGGCAAGCGTTGCACCCTCCCAGGTGCGCGCGTAGCCTCCGGCCGCACCCACGTGCACATCCTGACGCTTCGGAGCGCCGTTGGATGCCAAAAACTCGCGGCTCACGTCGACGATCGCCTCGTCGTTCCACATGATGCGCACGCGCGGCTCGGCCGTGACCTCGGCGATGACCGTCGCCTCAAGGTTCTCCTCGTGGGCATAGCGCAAAAACTCGTCCACGTCATCAGCGGCGATGGCGCACGCCAT
>CAVHFC010000003.1:61239-75749 GCA_963635025.1 Eubacterium sp. CAG:786 | reverse complement strand
AGCGTCGGCGCCGCCGGGGAGCGCACGTTCCTGGCGACCTACACCCCGGACGACACGGACAACTACGAGGTCGTGCGCGACGTGCCCGTGAAGGTGACGGTGGCCGCCAAGGGCATCGACGCCTCCATGTTCACGGTCAACACGACCGACGCGACCTACACCGGAGAGGCCATCACCGGCCGCGTCTTTTCCAAGGACCTGAAGGAGGGAACCGACTACGAGGTGACCTATTCCGACAACTTGAACGTCGGCACGGCGAAGGTGAAGATCACTGGCAAGGGCAACTACACGGGAACCTTGGAGCGCTCGTTCAAGATCTCCAAGGCGATGCCGAGTTGCGCGATCCCGGCCGGCATCACCGCCACCTACGGGCAGACTCTCGGCGAAGTGGCGCTGCCCGCGGGCTGGTCGTGGCAGGACGCCGCGACGAGCGTCGGCGACCTCGGCGAGCGCGAGTTCAAAGCTACCTACACGCCCGCAGACACCGCCAATTACGAAACGGTCAGCGACGTGTCCGTGAAGGTGAAGGTTGGCGCCAAGGCCATCGACGCCTCGATGTTCAAGATTGACGTGCCCGGCGCCGCCTACACCGGCAAGGCCGCCACCGCGAGCGTCTCCTCCGCCAGCCTGAGCAGCGAGACCGACTACGAGGTCGTCTATTCCGACAACGTGAACGCCGGAACGGCGAGGATCCTCATCGTCGGCAAGGGGAACTACGCCGGCACGCTGAGCTACACGTTCGACATCGCGAAGGCGGCGCCGGTTACCCCGACCGGCCTGACCGCCGTCTACGGGCAGACGCTCGAGGACGTGGCGCTGCCCGCGGGCTGGTCGTGGGACGACGCGGCGGCGAGCGTCGGCGGCGTTGGCGATAACACTTTCAAGGCGACCTACACGCCGCCCGAGGGCGAGGCCAACTACGAGGCGGGCGATGCATCCGTGACGGTGACGGTGGCCGCCAAGGCTATCGACGCCTCGATGTTCGACGTGGACACCTTCGACGCGACCTACACCGGCAAGGCCATCGAAGGGCGCGTCACGGCAAAGGGCCTTGTCGAGGGCACCGACTACGAGGTCAGCTACTCCGACAACGTGAAAGCCGGAACGGCGAAGGTGATGATCGCCGGCAAGGGCAACTACGCCGGCACGCTGGAGTATAAGTTCAGGATAGCCAAGGCCAAGCCCGCGTACGAGGCGCTCACCGACTTGACCGCCACCTACGGGCAGACCCTGGGCGACGTGGCGCTGCCCGATTGCTGGTCGTGGCAGGACGACAAGGCGACTAGCGTCGGCGCCGCCGGGGAGCGCACGTTCCTGGCTACGTTCACGCCTGCCGACACCGCCAACTACGAGGTGGTCAGCGACGTTCCCGTGAAGGTGACGGTGGCCGCGAAGGCGATCGAGGAATCGATGTTCTCGGTCGACACGACCGACGCGACCTACACCGGCAAAGCGATCGCCAGGCGCGTGACCTCGGAGGCTTTGACCGAGGGCGCCGACTACGATGTGGCCTACTCCGACAACGTGAGCGCCGGCACCGCCAAGGTGACCATCTCTGGCAAGGGCAACTATGCCGGCTCGTTGAGCTATACGTTCAAGATAGCCAAGGCGACGCCGAGCTGCGCTGCCCCAGCCGGTATCTCCGCCACCTACGGGCAAACCCTCGCCAATGCGAAGCTGCCCGAGGGCTGGACGTGGCAGGACGACGCAACCGCGAGCGTCGGCGCCGCCGGCGAGCGCGAGTTCAAGGCGACCTACACCCCGGCCGACACCGCCAACTACGAAACGGTCAGCGACGTGAACGCGAAGGTGAAGGTGGCCGCGAAGGCTATCGACGCCTCGATGTTCGACGTGGACACCTTCGACGCGACCTACACCGGCAAGGCCATCGAAGGGCGCGTCACGGCAAAGGGCCTTGTCGAGGGCACCGACTACGAGGTCAGCTACTCCGACAACGTGAAAGCCGGAACGGCGAAGGTGATGATCGCCGGCAAGGGCAACTACGCCGGCACGCTGGAGTATAAGTTCAGGATAGCCAAGGCCAAGCCCGCGTACGAGGCGCTCACCGACTTGACCGCCACCTACGGGCAGACCCTGGGCGACGTGAAGCTGCCCGATTGCTGGTCGTGGCAGGACGACGCAACGACCAGCGTCGGGGCCGCCGGGGAGCACACGTTCCTGGCGACATACACCCCGGCCGACACCGCCAACTACGAGGTCGCTCACGACGTTCCCGTGAAGGTGGAGGTTGCCGCCAAGGCGATCGACGCCTCGATGTTCATGGCAGACGCGTCCGACGCGACCTACACCGGGAAGGCCGTTACCGGGCGCGTGACCTCGAAGGCTTTGGCCGAGGGCACCGACTACGATGTGACCTACTCCGACAACGTGAACGCCGGCACCGCCAAGGTGACCATCGCCGGCAAGGGCAACTACGCCGGCTCGCTGAGCTACACGTTCGAGATCGCCAAGGCAAAGCCGGAATACGCGGCCCCGGCTGACATCACCGCGACCTACGGGCAGACCCTCGCCAATGTGAAGCTGCCCGAGGGCTGGTCGTGGCAGGACGACAAGGCGACCAGCGTCGGCGCCGCCGGCGAGCGCGAGTTCAAGGCGACCTACACGCCCGCAGATACGACCAACTATGAAACGATCAGCAACGTTTCTGTGAAGGTGACGGTGGCCGCGAAGGCGATCGAGCCTACGATGTTCGACGTCGACACCTTCGACGCGACCTACACCGGTGAAGCGGTCGTCGGACGCGTGACTTCGGAGGCTTTGGCTGAGGGAACCGACTACGATGTCGTTTACTCCGATAACGTGAACGCCGGCATAGCGACGGTGACCATCGCCGGCAAGGGCAACTACTCGGGGACTTTGGGATACAAGTTCAGGATCGCGAAGGCCAAGCCCGCGTACGTTGCGCCCTCCGGCATGGCCGCGACCTATGGGCAGACCCTGGGCGACGTGAAGCTGTCTGCTGGCTTCTCATGGCAGGACGGCGCCGCGACCAGCGTCGGCTCCGCCGGCGAGCATGCGTTCCTGGCGACGTTCACGCCCGCCGACACGGCCAACTACGAGGTGGCGCGCGACGTGCCCGTGAAGGTGACGGTTGCCGCGAAGGCCATTGACTCAAAGATGTTCGAAGTCGACACCTCCGATGCCGCCTACACCGGCAAGGCCATCACGGGACGCGTCTCCTCCAAGGACCTGAAGGAGGACACCGACTATGAGGTTGCTTACGCCGACAACGTCAATGCCGGAACGGCGAAGGTGACCATTACCGGCAAGGGCAACTACAGCGGGACCTTGGGCTACTCGTTCAAGATCGTGGCGGCGCCTGACCCGACCCCCGACCCGGACCCGACGCCGGATCCTGATCCGACGCCCGATCCAGAACCGACTCCCACGCCCGACCCGGATCCAACTCCGACCCCTGACCCGACCCCGACCCCGGAGCCGACCCCGGATCCTGAGCCTGCCCCTGATCCGACCCCCACGCCTGACCCGGAGCCCGACCCGGCCCCGGCCCCGGCCCCCACGTTCCCCGACGTGGACTACTCGCAGTGGTATGCCGACGGCGTGACGTTCTGCGCCGAGAAGGGCCTGATGACCGGCTACACCGAGGGCGATGACGCCGGCAAGTTCGGCGTGGGCCGCACGCTCACGCGCGCCGAGCTGGCCGCCATCCTGTGGCGCATCGCCGAGCCCGAGGCCGCCGCGGCCTATGCCGGCGCAGCCGCCAACGCGACCGGCATGGGCGACGTCGCCGACGACGCGTGGTACACCGGCGCCGCGAACTGGGCCGCGAAGGCGGGCGTGATCAACGGCTTCGACGAGGGCGACCACCGCGAGTTCCGCCCCAACGCCCCCGTGACCGCCGAGCAGCTGGCGACCATCCTGGCGAACTACGCCGACCCCGCCGGAGCCGAGGCCGCCGACCTGGGCGTGCTTTCCGGGTTCGCCGATTCCGACGCCATCTCCGACTGGGCGCGCGGGTCGGTGGCCTGGGCCAAGGCCAAGGGCATCGTCAACGGCTACGACGAGGGCGGCACCCGCCTGATGAAGCCCTACGAGGACATCGCCCGCGAGCGCGTGGCGACGATCCTGATGAACGCCTTCGAGAGCGGGGTTTTGAAGTAGCGAGCTTCGTTAGCGGTTGATTTGTTCGGCCTGCATCCCAAGTTCGGTTTGGGGTGCGGGCCTTTTTGCGTTTCGGGGTCGGTCCCGGGGGTTTGTCCGTCCCGTTGCCCGGCTTCGCCGGGGTGTTTGAGTCGTGCCTCAAACCTACGAATTTTGTCCCCGTATCTGCAAAACACGCATTTCGTGCCTGCATTAATCGATAGCCCGCGTAGCGGGCGTCAGAATTTTCATTTGAGGTTAGAGTTACCTTTAGAAATCGTTTGAAGTGTTGCGGTTTTTCGAACTGAGCATTGGGGCAGAGGTAGTGCGCTGGGAAATCATTCGCTGTGCTGAGACCTACGCTGGCGTGTATACTTTTTCACATGTTTGGGGGCTCGGTTTTTTCACTGGGTCCGCTTGGCTCGTGTTGTCAATCGGCTTTTTGGAAGGGGTCGGACATGTTGTCGAATTGCAAAAGATGGGGCTCGTGGGCGCTTGCCTTTGCCCTTTTGGCGGCGCTGCTCGTGCCATCGTTCGCTTTTGCCGGCGAGAGTACCTATACGATCACGGGAGATGTGACCGTCACCCTGCAGTCCACGCAGGATGAGACGCCGGTAACCCCGCAGGAGAACCCGGCTGACAAGCAGACTGGTCAGACGCCGACGAATCAGGCAGCAGCTAGCAATACGACGACATCTTCATCCAATGCCGCGAAGAACTCGACGGCCACTTCGACGTCTTCCGCCAAGACCGGCGACGCCATCGTATGGCTCGCGCTGGGTGTGGTCGCGCTGGGTGCTGGCGCCGTGGTCGCGATGCGCGCAAGCCGGAAGGTTGCGGACGGCCCGAACGCTTCCTGCGACGAGTCGGTCAAAGCCCCGAGCAAGGGCCTTCTGGCCGTCGCTGCCACCTGCGCCCTCGCTGCGCTGCTGTCGTTTGGGCAGTTCGCCTCCCATGCGGCTTATGCTGCCGAAGAGCTCGCCGGCGTCACCTGCAGCAGCAAGGTTGTCGTTGACGAGAACGGCAAGGTTGTTTCCGGCAACTTCTCGATCGCCAACGCTACCGTCGGCGCGGTGAGCGTGAAGGGAATCCAGGCGCCCGATGAGCTCTCTGGTTGGAGCGCCGCAATTCCCAGCGAGGCCATCGAGGCGGACGACGAGTACGCCGGCGAGTGGGCGAGTGCCGATGTCTCATCTGATCTGGTGCAGAAGCTCAAGGACAACGACGGCGAGCTCACTTTGAAGATGCAGGCGACCGTTTCCGCAACCACGTATACCGTCACCTTCGACACCGGCGCAGCCGATTGCGCCATCACCGACCAGACCGTTCAGGAGAACGCCACTGCGGCACGCCCGTCCGACAACGGCGACTACGAAATCGACGGCTGGTACACGGACGAGGGGTGCACGGAGGCCTTCGACTTCGCCACGCCCATCACCTGCGACACCACGCTCTACGCCAAGTGCTCCCTGAAGGGCTACTGGCTGGCAGCCGCTGGCGCTCAGGACCCGACCGCAAGCGTCGTCGGGACCAAATCCCAGGTAGACGCCGACCTCGCGGCCATCAAGGCCGGCGATGAGGCCGTCATCGAGAAGTACCGCGGTTACGCCTCTGACGACTCGGTCCACCTTTACACCCGCTGGAAGGGATCGACGAAGGATGCGAGCGGCGAGGAGCAATCTGCGAACGCCTATGTCGAGTTCCGCATGATCCAGGTGGGCAACCACGACGAAGAGGGCTGCAGCATCACCTTCCAGGCCACGCACCTGCTGCCGGAAGCCTATATCATGAACGAGAGCAAAACCGACAACAAAGATGACGGCAGCAACACCGGTGGCTGGGCTGCGAGCGAGCTGCGCGCGCGTATGCAGCCGGGCGGCGACATCTACAAGAGCTTCGATTCTGAGTTCACGGACAAAATCCTGACGGTGAGCAAGGTGACCAGCAAGGGAGATGCAAGTACCGAGCTCGTCTCTTCGCAAGACAAGTTTTGGCTGCTTAGCTACAGCGAGCTTGCGGGTGGGGAGTTGGCGGGTTTTGCTTCCCTAGAAGGGTCGCAGTACTCCTACTGGAAAGAACAAGGTATCGACAACACCAACCCTCAGCAAAGGTACAAGTGTCTGAGGTTTTTGTCGCGTGCTGGAAACTCCCCTGCGAATCTTGAACAGAATACGCTGCGGTGGTGGGAGCGCTCTCCGCTGCTAAGCACTTCATGGACGGGTTGCTTTACCGACGTGAAGTGCTCTGAAACGGCGGGCAATCCTACAACTGGAACGGTTTCCAGCTTTAAGCTCGGTGTCGCTCTGGCGTTCTGCTGGTAGCTAGAAGGTTGCAAGAGCCGAATCGAGTAGCAAAAACGCATAATGTCAAGAAGGGGCCGTGTTGCGGCCCCTTCTTTGCTTGACGGGCGGCTCTGTGTGCGATCGGGTGCCCTTGTCGATGCTGCGCGGGTTATGATCTATGCACGGGGGATTTCGAGGAGCTTTTGCTTCAGGTCGGCTTCCATGCGGCGCATCTCGGCTTCGGCTTCGGCGCGCTTCTGACGGCCCTCGGCTTGAATCTGCATAACCTCATCGAACGTTTTGATGAGCGTTTCGTTGGTGTTCTTGAGCGTTTCGATGTCGACGATGCCGCGTTCCGATTCGCGGGCGACTTCGACGGTTGAGCTATGCAGCAGCTCGGCATTTTTCTTCAGCAGGTCGTTCGTCATATTCGTGACGGCGTTCTGCGCGCGCACGGCTTCGGCCGAGTTCGCGATGCCGAGGGCGAGCACCATCTGGCTTTTCCACAGCGGAATGGTGTTGACGATGGTGGTTTGGATTTTCTCGACGAGCACGATTTCGTTGTTCTGCACCAGACGGATTTGCGGCGCCGTTTGCATGGCGATGGTGCGGGTGAGGTCAAGGTCGGAGAGCTTCTTCTCAAACCGGTTGCACATGGACTCGAAATCCTGCGCGGCTTGCGCATCCTCAGCTCGTCCGGTCTCGTTGGCGCGCGCCACCAGCTCCGCTAGTTCGCCCGCGCGCACCTCGGCGAGCTTCTTGCGCCCTGCGAGCAGGTACATCGTCAGCTCCTTGAAGTACGTGAGGTTCAGCTCGTACATTTGGTCGAGCATCGCCGCATCCTTCATGAGCGTCATCTGATGGGCTTTGAGCGCTTCGGTGATCTTGTTCACGTTCGCCTCGGCCTTGTCGTAGCGCGTGCGAAGCGCGTCGACCTTGTTCGCACCTTTTTTGAAGAAGCCGAACAGACCCCGCTCTTCGGTGGCGTCGAAGCTGCGCAGCTCGGTGACGACGTCGGTGAGCAGGCCGCCAACTTCGCCGAGGTCCTTTGTGCGCACGCTTTCGAGGGCCGTCTCCGAGAAATCGGCCATTTTCTTCTGCGCGCCTGCGCCGTATTGCAGGATGGTGGTGGAATCTCGCACGTTGATTTGCTCGGCGAAGGCGTCGACCATCTGGCGTTCCTCGTCGGTGAGCATGCTGTCGTCGATCTGGGTGTCACCTTCGTTGGCGCCAGGCGTGATGGCCGCTTCGCTTACCGGCTGCGCGACCAGCGGCGCGGGTGCAGGCTCGTCGGCAAGCGATGGGGTGAGCGTGAGTTCCGGGGTTTGCTGCAGTGCGTTTTCGGTGGTCATGCGTGTGCCTTTCCTTGAGGTTTGTGCTTGCATGCTGATAGTGGGTCGTTTTGCTGTTGGAGCGGTTGGGCTTCTCGGCGCAGGAGATTTTGGTTGCGCGCACGAGGGGCCGTTTTACCGTTCGGACTCGGTGATGCCTGCCGCTTTGCTTGTTTTCTCGAATGGGTTCTCCGTCAAGCCGTCCTGAGCCAACACGGTGTTGAGCACCGAGATATCGGAGCTCACATCGATCGCCTTGTCATGGAACAGGGAATCGAGCAGCTTTTCGAATGCGGCGCCCAGGCTGTCAAGCGCCCCCTTGATTTCCTGCTTGGACTTGCGGGTGGCGTTGGTCTGAACCGGCTGGCCCTCCAGCTCGCGGTAGGTATCGAGGAGCTTCACCGTGGTGGGCAGGTAATAGTCCATAAGCTGATCGAGGTCGTCGATGACCTCGGGGTTGGCGGTCGCCGTATCCACGATGGCGCGTACCAGATGCTCGATTCGTCCGAGCGCCTGCGATACCTCTTCGTCCGGAATGGCGTCGTTGCCTTCGCGGATGGCCGCGATGAACGCCTCCCCTTTGTCGAGCACGCGTTGCGCATCGGGCGTGATGCGGGCGGCATCTTCGTCGTCTTTCGGTTTGACGGACTGCGCCAGGCTTCGCTGCCGTTGCTGAAGTTCGGATGCTTCGCCGGCAATGCGGTGCTGCTCGGCCGCTTGCCGGGTGAGGAAAAGCATGTCGTTGGCCTCGTCGAGAGAAGCCTGCTTGAGCATTCCCTTCGAGATCATCGCCTTCACGTTTGAGCGAACCTTGCCCTCTCGCGTTGCGCTGCCTGAAGCCAGTTCCGCGATGCTGCACGCTTGCCGCCCTCCGATAAGGTTACGGTAGCGATCGAAAGCGGCGGCAAGCTGCAGCTTTCGTGCACCGGCGTAGGCCAGCGCCGCACAGCCGAGCGCGCCGACGGCGAACAGCACCAGCACACCGGTAAGGTTCGCGAAGGCGGCGACTGCGCCCAAGATCAGCACCGGCACCGCAACAACCACGCCCGCGACGATGAGCGCGACGCCGCCCGCGCGTTGCCCGGTTGCGCCGCCGTAAAGCGCCTTCGTGCCCGCCTCGCGCGACGGAGCCTTACTCGCGGGATTTGCTTCCTGGGGACCGTCGGCTTTTGAAGACTGGGAATAGGAATATGCCCAACGACCGGAGGACGAGCTGTGCCGAGCCTGGGCGCGCCGTTCGGTTTTGGCTGTTTGATCTGCGTTGTTGTTGGAGGCTGCCATGTTCGCCTTTCTGCCCGTGAAAATTCGCAGGGCGCAACGTGTACATCCAAGTCATCTTACTCCACAAAAATCTTCGCGCCTGCCTTTGTTATTGCCTTGTCATTCTGCTTGGTTTTATCGTGCTCGTGCTCATGGGTCGTAGCGGTTCGCCGCCGAAGCGCTGCTAGAGCCGATTGCGCTGGTCGCCCGTATGTTACGGAAGAGAGGTCCCCCTTGTGCCGAGTGCTATACTTATCGGCGATTTCCATACGACAATGCAAAGGTTTTCTATCATGGCAGACAAAGAGCTTCCGAACGGTTTCACCGGGTTCGCCCGTCGCAATTCGAAGAGCAATTTTGAAAGCGCCGCAGATGCGGTGCGCGCCCGTCAGGCTCAGCGTGCGGCTGCTGCGCCGGCGCCCAATCCGGCGTCTCGTCGCGCTGCGGCGAATTTCCTTTCACAGGCAGAAGCGCGCAACGAAGCGGCGTTCGAAGCGCAGGACGTGGCCGCTGAAAGCCATGAAGGCGCCGAGCGCGACGGCGCGAAGCCCTCCTTCGACCCCGAAAAGCTTGCGACCATCCCCAGCAAGGATCGTCGCTGGTCTTGGTTGGAAATCGATTTGAATGCAATCCGCCATAACGCTCAGGCGGTCAAGAAGGCCATCGGCGCCGGTCGTCATCTTATGGCCATCGTGAAGGCCGACGCCTATGGGCACGGTGCGGTGCGCGTCGCGAAGACGGCGCTGAATTCCGGGGCGGATTACCTGGGTGTTGCGACGGTCGATGAGGGCATTCAGCTGCGCGAGGGTTTGGTGAATGCGCCCATCCTCATGCTGGCCGAGCCGCCGGCGTCCGCTATTCCGCTGCTGCTTGCCTATAAGATCATGCCGGCGGTTTACACGTCAGAGTTCGCGATCAGCTATGCCGAGGCTGCCGATTCCATGGGCATCAAGGCGCCGTTCCATTTGGCGGTGAACACCGGCATGAACCGCATCGGCGTACGCCACGATGAAGTCGTCTCCTTCATGAATCAGGTGGGTTTCCATCGCGCGCTTGATCTGGTGGGAACCTTCACGCACTTTGCGACGGCCGATTGCCCCGAAACGCTCGATTTCCAGATTCAGGCGAAGCGTTTCATCGAAGCAGTTGATGCGATGCGCAACGCGGGGATCAATCCCGGTATTGTCCACTGTGCGAATTCCGCCGCTGCCATTCGTTATCCCGATGTGCGCTTCGACATGGTTCGCCTGGGCATTGGCCTGTACGGCTACTACCCGTGCCCGGAGTGCTTCCCGCTGATCGATCTGAAGCCGGCCATGAGCGTGCATGCGCGCATCACCGACACGCGCTTGGTCCCTATGAGCGAGGGTGTGAGCTATGGCCTGAACTATCGCAGCTCGGGCAGCGTGAAGATCTGCACGGTTCCCGTTGGCTATGCCGATGGCCTGCGCCGTGGGTTGTCAGGTCGCATGGACTTCATCGTTGACGGCGTGCGTTGCCGCCAGGTTGGCAACATCTGCATGGATCAGTGCATGTTCGAGGTCGATCTTCGCTCGTACGCGCGCCGCCAGCGCATCGACCCGCAAATCGGCGACGAGGTGATCATCGTGGGCGAGCAGGGTGAGGCCGCCGTGTCGATTGAGGAGTTGTGTGAACTGCTCGACACCATCCCGCACGAGCTGTGCATCGGGTTCTCGCACCGCATGCCGCGGTATTACGTGTAAAGGCGTCATGGTTGGCGCTCGCAGGGCGCGTCATTCTTTGTCTTGTTTGATCGCAGGAGGCGGCGCTGCCGCCTCCTGCTCTGTGTTTTTCCGTAAGAGAAATCGAGAAAACCATAACAACGGGAAAGTTATCGTTTACCTTACGTAGCGTATGAAACAAAAAACGTTACAAAGGTGCTGACCATGCATAACGTACAGTATATCTGCCGCCAATTCGCCATTCTTGCCCTCAGCGAGGAAGACGGAGATGGTGGCAAATACCACCTGCGTGACTTGCTTTCCTTGAAGCCCGGTTCGCGCGATTACCTTTCGAAGCAGGTGCAGCCGTTCTTGGAAAAGTACGGGCTGCGCTATCGGATCGACCTTTCGGAAGGCCTTTCCCTAAGTCCTGACGAGGCTTATGACGAACCTGCCTTGCAAAAGCTTGGATATTGCATTGAGCGGAATACTGCTATGGGCAAGCGTTACAAGGCGGTTTTGAAGCGAATGCCGGCTGAAACAATCGGTTCCGATTCCCCTACTTTTGTTGTACCCATCGACGTTCCCGAAGAGTTCGGGGCTTCTGTTGCTTCGCGCCTAAAGGCGGCGGACTATGCGGCGCGGTTGGGCTTGATGTCCCTGACCGGTGAGGCGAACGGGCTCGAGTTCGAATATCGCGGGCGGCGCGGCGAGGCGTTCCGTTTCACCGTTCCGGAATGCCTTGCGCCAACAGATGAGGCTATCGTGCTTGAGGAGACGGTGGGGGAAGGCGCGCAAGCCGAACCTTTGCATGCGCGGCTGCGCAGGGTGCAAGGAACGCAGTTCGAGTTGACATTCAGCTTGGTGCGCACTTGGGAGTTGCAGCCGAACGGCCTGCGCAAGACGGTGTATTTCGACTATGTGCCGCTTGACGGCGAGGAGCCTGTTGCCGGTGCGGCGAACATGGTTGCCGCCGACTTGATGATCATCGCGCTTTCCGACGCCCTGCATCGCACTCAGCGCTCGGTGCTCATCGACGCCAAAACGTTACGGCTCGGGCGCATCGGTCGCACCACCATGCTCGACGACCTTATCGATGCCATCGCGTCTGGCAAGCTTCATGCCTGCCCCAATTGCGGGCGTCCCCTTATCGGCAATTCCGCCTATTGCAAGCACGGGGCCTGTGCGCAGCGCTATAACGAGCGCGCGAAGGCGGCGGCGCTTGCGGGCGGAATGACCGAGCAGGAAGTTCTTTCGGCATTCCCCTTCATTCAGCGGAAAACCGTGCATTCCTGGTTCGCATAGCGATCCTTCGGTGGCTGAACGGCATTTACGTGCACGCGTCGGGGCGTGTCCTTATCCGCCCTGCTCGGGTTTATGCGATGCCTGTTGCGTTACACTTGATACAGCGTGTTTCGCGCCGGCAAAGCAGCGTCCTTGATGCCGCTTCCACGCAACGCAGCGCGCGGGCACCTGTCCGCGAACGCGTACCGCTGGCGCCTTTCGTTTCATCGGTTAGGGTCGTTTGTGGTTGCGTTTCGCGCCCTGCGCTTTCCGCAGCCACCTAACAGGGAAGTTGGTGGTATTCATGGCAGCTCCTGCTACCGAACATGTTCGAAACATCGTGCTCGTCGGACAAGACGGCGCCGGCAAAACGTCGCTCGCCGAGGCGATGCTGCACGTTTCCGGGCGCACGTCGCGCATGGGAACGACGCATGACGGCAAATCCTATCTTGACTACGACGAGGAGGAGATTCGCCGCAAGTTCACCCTCGGCACCTCCATCGCTCCCATTCCTTATCACGATTACAAGATCAACCTGCTGGACACATCGGGACATCCGGATTTCATCGGCGATACGCTCGCGACCATGCAGGCAGCCGAAATGGCGCTCTTCGTTATCGATGCTGTTGCGGGACCGCAGGTCATGACCACGAAACTGTGGCGCGACGCTGAAGGAATGCGTCTTTCGCGCGCCGTGTTCATCAACCACATCGACCGCGAGCACGCCAATTTCGACACCATCATGGCGCAGCTGCACGCGCGTTTCGGCAGCCGTTTGGGGCCGGTCACCATCCCCATCGGCGTGGCGGAGGATTTCAAGGGCGTCATCGACGTGTTGCGCATGAAGGCCCGCTACTTCGATCAGGACGGCACCACCGACGACCGCATCGAGGACATTCCGGCGGAATATGCTGAAGCGGCGCAGATTGCCCGCGATCGGTTGTGCGACCTGGTTGCCGAAGCCGATGACGAGCTGATGATGAAGTACCTTGACGGGTCCGAGCAGTTGACGCAGGAAGAACTCGAGGAACTGCTTGACAAGGCGATCGCGCAGGAGCTGTTTATCCCCGTCTACGTTGGGTCCACCATCGTCGAGCAGGGCATTCGTTGCGTGATGAAGGACATTTGCACGTACTTCCCGCATCCGCGCCACCATGGAGCGTTCCAGCTTGCCAATGGCGAGGAAACGTTTGTGGACGAAGAGGGCGAGCCGGCCGCATTCGTGTTCAAGACGGTGGCCGATCCTTTCGTTGGGCGGCTGAGCTACCTGAAGATCATCAGCGGCGTTCTGACGCCGGGCGCGGAACTCATCAACGCGCGTACGGGGAAGAAGGATCGCCTGGGTCACCTGTATGTGATGATGGGCAAGGAAGCAACCGACGTGAAGAGCGCGAAGGCCGGCGACATCATCGTCGTGCCCAAGCTTACCGACACGCGCACGGGCGATACGCTGTCGCTTTCGGGGGACGTCGCCATCGATCCGCTGCCCATGCCCACGCCGCAGTATCCGGTTGCGCTTGAGGCCGTGAACAAGAAGGACGAGGACAAGGTGGGCGCGTTTTTGGCGAAAGCGGCGGAAAACGATCCGACGCTGCGCATCACCCGCAATGAGGAGACGCACCAGACGGTGGTCACGGCTATGGGGGACGCTGCGATCGAGACGTTGCTCGCCCGCATGAAGGAGCAGGCCAAGGTTGAGGCGAAGCTGGTGCCGGTGCGCATTCCTTATCGCGAAACCATTCGCAAGACCGCCGAGGCTCAGGGGCGCCACAAGAAGCAGACGGGCGGCGCAGGGCAATTCGGCGATTGCTGGCTGCGCATCAGCCCCAACCCCGGCGGCGGTTACGAGTTCGTCGACGAGATCAAAGGCGGAGCCATCCCCAATGGGCTTATCCCTGCGGTGGACAAGGGCGTGCAGGAAGCCATGCAGGAAGGATTCCTTGCCGGATACCCCATGGTCGATGTGCGCTGCGCGGTGTTCGACGGATCGTACCATTCCGTCGACTCCAACGAGATGGCCTTCAAAACCGCCGCGCGCATTGGCTTCAGGGCAGCGTGCGAACAGGCCGATCCGATCATCTTGGAGCCGATGGCCTCGATGAACATCGTGGTGACCGAGGAGTATGCCGGCACCATCATGGGCGACATCTCCACGCGTCGCGGCCGTATCGTGGGAACCGATTCGACCGATGCGGGGGAGACGGTCATCATGGTGCGCGTGCCGTATGCGGAGGTTATCGACTATACGAAGGACCTGCGCGCCTTGACACGCGGTTCGGGCAGCTATTCGGTGGAGCTTGAGGGCTATGACCCGGCGCCGGCCGATGTGACGAAGCGCTTGATCGATGCGTATCAGGAGCAGCGCGCTTCAAAGTAGGTTCGACGCATGGCGGGCGAGCCTTGTGAGTTTGCGAGGTGGCCCGCCCGTTTCGTCATCTGTGCGGCTCGGGGACGCTCGCGCCGTCAGGCCGTCTCGTTGTTTTGCCTGATCGGATGAGCGCCCTCATCGCACGAGTTTCACTATAGGGGCTGCACCTTGCGCGCTGTTT
>CAVHFC010000003.1:55615-60966 GCA_963635025.1 Eubacterium sp. CAG:786 | reverse complement strand
GCGAGGTGCTGCGAACTCATTACGGGTATGAGGACTTCAGGCCTGGTCAGCGTGGCGTTATCGAGGCGCTGCTGGCGGGCAGGGACGCGCTTGCCGTCATGCCGACCGGCGCAGGCAAGAGCGTGTGCTATCAAATTCCCGGTGTCGTGCTGCCAGGGGTTGCCCTTGTGATAAGTCCGCTCGTTTCCCTTATGGGAGACCAGGTGCGCAGCCTATCGGAAGTTGGCATTCGCGCCGCATATCTGAATTCGACGCTTTCGCAATATGATCAGGCATCGGTGCTTGAGTCCGCCCGTGCGGGTGAATGCGAGCTGCTCTATGTTGCGCCTGAGCGCCTGGATGATCCCCGTTTCCTGGCGTTTGCCAAAAGCGCGAGCATTCCATTGCTTGCGGTGGACGAGGCTCATTGCGTGTCTCAGTGGGGGCAAGACTTCCGGCCGTCGTATTTGGCGATCGGAGATTTTATCGCGCAGCTGCCGAAGCGCCCGACGGTGGTGGCGCTTACCGCCACGGCAACGGAGCACGTGCGTCGCGATATCGTTCGGCTTTTGGGTTTGCGCGACCCCTATAGGCTGGTGGCGGGTTTCGATCGACCCAACCTCTCGTTTTCCGTTGAGCATGCGGAGCCCTCGAAGAAGCTGCAAAAGGTTCTCGCCTACGTGCGAGCGCATGCGGGGGAAACCGGTGTGGTGTATTGCAACACGCGGAAAAACGTCGAAAAGGTGCAGGAGGCGCTTGCTGCGCAGGGGGTTTCGGCCGTTCGGTATCATGCCGGGCTCGACAGTGCCGAGCGCATGCGCAACCAGCGCGCTTGGATCAACGAAGACGCGGAGGTCATCGTCGCCACCAACGCTTTCGGTATGGGCATCGACAAGCCCAATGTACGTTATGTCGTGCATTTCAACATGCCCTCGAGCGTGGAGGCATATTATCAAGAGGCCGGCAGGGCCGGTCGTGACGGTCTTGACAGCGATTGCATGCTGTACTGGAGCGATGGCGACTTGGCAACCTGCCGTTTCTTCCTTGAGCAAGACGGCGAAAACGACGTGCTTTCACCTGAAGAACGCGAGGTGGCGCGCTCGGCGCGCCGGCGAATGCTTGCCGCCATGGAGGGGTACTGTCTGACGTGCGAATGCTTGCGCTCCTACATCCTACGCTATTTCGGTGAGGGGACGGCGCGGGAGGAAGATTCGCGCGCAGGCGAGATGGGCGCACGAGAGCGGCTGCGACCGCGATGCGGCAAGTGCTCGAATTGTCGGGGTGATTTCAAGGCGATCGACGTCACGGCAGAGGCGAAAGCGGTTATGCGCTGCGTGCAGGAGCTGCGCGGCCAGTACGGCAAGGGCGTCGTCGTTGACGTGCTTCGCGGCACCGGTAAGGGACGTTTGGAACAGTTCGGCTTGGATCAGGCGAAAACCTTCAATACCGTTTCATTGTCGCAGGCCCAGGTCAAAGAAGTGATCGAGCTGCTTGCGGCGGGGGAGTACCTTTCCATCACCGAAGGCAAATTCCCGAAGGTGGGGTTTGGGCCTCGTTTTCGCGAAGTCGCTTCGCCCGATTTCTCGTTGCGCATGAAGCAGGTGGCACATGAGGGTGCGCGTCGTCTGTCGAAGGGCGGCTCCTTTGGATCCTCGGGAACGCCGAGCGCTTCGAATGCCGCTTACGATAAGGATCTTTTCGAGCGCTTGCGGGCCTTGCGGAAGAAGATCGCCCAGGAAGGCGGCTTGGCTCCCTATATGGTGTTCGGCGATGCCGTGCTTCGGGACATGTGCGCGCGCCTTCCCGCGAACGAGAGCGAATTCCTTGATGTGAGCGGCGTGGGCGAGAAGAAGCTCGAATCGTATGGGGAGGCGTTTTTGGCTGAGATTGCTGCGTATCGGGCGGAAACGGCGTAGCTTTGTCGCTGCTCTGGGGCGTTTCCTGGCGATGATGGCCAGATTGCCCCGGGTCGTTTCGGATCGACTATATGTGCATGCCCTGGTCAATCGGGCATGTTGGCGTAAGCGGAGCAATTGCAAGGGTACACTGGATTTATGACTGACGCACTGACAACATATAGCGACTGGGCATGGTTCATCGACCAGGCGGGTGCCGACTGCAGCCCCGCCGTTACCGAAGCGCTTGCGCAGGGCTCGTTCGAGCCGCACAGCGCCGGCCGCGTGTACCAGCTCATTTGCGAGTATTGCGTCCGTTGCTTGGATGCGCTGGATGAGGCGCTGTTCACGCAGCTTCGCATCCTCGCCCCGCACGATTCCTACGGCGTGTTCCTGCTGTGCTCGCGTTATTGCAACGCATGCGAGCGCCTGCTGTTCTTTCGGCGAACGCAAGGGCTTCCCGTTGACTGGAAAGACGATCTTGAGCAGGACATTCGTCAGAATATGTCCGGTGCTTTGTCGTATGCGACGCGCATGACGCCCGCCGCTGCGACCGACGACGGACGCTATTATCTCCACTGCTTGAAGGAAAGGCGCTGTACCACACGATGAACTTCACCGAGACCAAAAAAGCCTTGCGTGACTATATTGCCGCCGGCATTCCGCTTATCACCGTGCAATCGGCCGAACGGCACCGTCCAGTGCGCATTGTGAGCGAGCTTGCCGAGGAATGCGCGCTCGATATGTTCCTGTACACCGACTCGCGTCAGGTTGTCCATTTGGGCCCCGATCGCCGAATGCCCGTCGACGTGCATTCCGATCCGCTCCCTTACGTGAACGACCTGTTCCAGAAGTCGAAGCATTGCGTGTTCGTCTTAGGCGATACGCATAAGATCGACTCCGACGGCGCCTATACGCGCGAGCTGCTTTCCGCCGTGTATCTGGCGAAGGAGACGGGCAACACCATCGTCACCGTCGCGGCGGAGCCGGTATGGCAGCGCCTGTCGCGCTTCGGCTTGTGCCTGCATCTCGACCTGCCCGACCATCGGGAACGTCGCGCGCTTGTTGACGACTTCCGCGCGCGTCACGCCACGAAGGTGTCTTGGTCGGAGCACGACTGCGAGCGAATGGCCACGCTCGTGCGCGGCTTGGCTGAATCCCAGGTGCTCAACTTGCTGGAGGCAACCTTGGTGTCGCAGGGCAAACTCGGCCCGGCGGACGTGTTCTCGGTTGCTTCGCAGAAGGAGATGCTGTTCGCGGCGGTGCCCAATGTCGATCCGGTCGCTTGCAAGCCGGGGCTTGAGGTTGCGGGCCTGAACACCCTGAAGGGCTGGCTCGACCGCAAGCGCGAAGTGTTCTTCGCCTCCGGCGACACGCTTGCCGAATATGGGCTTTCCACGCCAAAGGGTGTGCTGCTTGTTGGCGTTCCCGGTTGCGGCAAATCGTTTTCAGCGAAAATGATCGCCTCGCGCTGGGAGTTGCCGCTGCTGCGCTTCGATATGGGGTCGGTGTACGCGAAGTACGTCGGCGAAACCGAGCGCCGCATGCAGGAAGCGCTCGACTACATCGGCAACGTCGCCCCGTGCGTGTTGTGGATCGATGAGATTGAAAAGGCGCTTGCGTCGAGCTCGGACGAATCGGACGTTGGCAAGCGCGTGCTCGGGCAGTTCTTGTTCTGGTTGCAAGAGTCGCAGGCGAAGGTGTTCATGGTCGCCACGGCCAACGATGTGTCGAAGCTGCCGCCCGAGCTTTTCCGCAAGGGGCGTTTCTCCGAAGTGTTCTTCGTCGATTTGCCGAACCGTGCGGAACGCGCCGAGGCGCTGCGCCATTACTGCCAGTCCTCACTGCATGCCGATTATTCCGACGAGGACATCGACGTGCTGGTGACGGCGACGAAGGGATTTTCCTATTCCGACATCGAGCAGTCGATCATGGATTACGCCGAGCTTGTTGCATTCGGGCATGCTCCTGTGCCCGAGGTCGCCGAGCTTGCCGCTCACTTCGACAAAGTGGTGTCCATCTCGGAGGCGAACGAGGGCATTGCGCAGATTCGCGCCTGGGGCAGGGAGCACGCCGTTTCCGCTTCGTAAACACGACGGCCGGTTTGTTGTATACAAACCGGCCGTCGTTCTGGCTGCTTGTGGTTAGGTGACCCTTCGATCACCTCTGCGAATCAGCTTGCTTCGCCATGCCTGCCCTTGCGCCTGCACATCTGCCCTCGTTCCTCGCTTTACGCCTGGTGGTAATAGGACAGGAAGTCACCGAGGTTGGCCATGGCGTCGGAGAGCACCTCGATGCGCGGCAGGTACACCACGCGGAAGTGGTCGGGCTCCGACCAGTTGAAGCCCTTGCCCGGTACTAGCAGAATCTTCTTGTCGTGCAGCAGGTCAAGAGCGAACTGCTCGTCGTTGGTGATGCTGAATTTCTTGGTGTCGATCTTCGGGAAGATGTAGAAAGCCGCCTTCGGTTTGACCGCCGTGATGCCGGGGATGTCGTTGAGCGCGTTGTAGACGAATTCGCGCTGTTCATACACACGCCCGCCGGGCACCACGTAGTTCATGACGCTTTGGTGTCCCCACAGCGCCGTCTGCACAATGGATTGCGCGGGCACATTCGAGCACAGGCGCATGTTGGAGAGCATATTCAAGCCCAGGATGAAATCCTGCGCGCAGGCCTTGTTGCCGGAAAGCACCATCCATCCGATGCGATACCCTGCGATCATGTGCGATTTCGACAGGCCACTGAAGGTGATGCAGAACAGGTCGGGGCAGAGGCTGGCGATGGAAACATGCTCAAGCCCGTCCATGACCAAGCGGTCGTAGATCTCATCCGAGAAGATCATCAGCTGGTGCTTTCGTGCGAGGTTGACGATCTGCTCGAGCACCTCGCGCGGATAGAGCGCGCCGGTGGGGTTGTTCGGGTTGATGATGACGATGGCCTTGGTACGCGGGGTGATCTTACGTTCCATATCGTCGATGTCGGGGTACCATTCCGCCTGCTCATCGCACATGTAATGCACGGGAACGCCCCCGGAAAGCGTGGCGCACGCCGTCCAGAGCGGATAATCGGGGCTGGGGATGAGGATCTCGTCGCCCGTGTCCAGCAGCGCCTGCATGCACAGGTTGATGAGCTCGCTGACGCCGTTGCCGGTGTAGATGCTGTCCATGTCCACGTTGGGAAGACCCTTGATCTGCGAGTACTGCATGATGGCTTTGCGGGCGCTGAACAGGCCCTTCGAATCGCTGTAACCCTCGCAGTCGGGGAGCTGCATCCTCATGTCCTGCACCACCTCGTCGGGCGTGCGGAACCCGAACGGCGCGGGGTTGCCGATGTTGAGCTTCAAAATGCGCATGCCCTGCGCTTCCAGGCGCGCTGCTTCGTCTACGACGGGACCGCGCACGTCGTAGAGGACGTTATCGAGCTTCGAGGATTTCTTAAACTGGCGCATGGGAACTCCTTCGTCCGACATGATGACAG
>CAVHFC010000003.1:52930-55307 GCA_963635025.1 Eubacterium sp. CAG:786 | reverse complement strand
CGCTGTGCGAACACGTTCTCATCCATGGGGAAGTCCTTTCCCGCCATTCGGCGTTTCCGTTGCGGATTATCGGTAAGTTCAATTTTGATGAACTATAGCACGCTCAGGTTCAATTTGTTCAAAATTGCAACACCGTCACCGCAGCATCATATGTGTAGAAGAACCCGTAAAAGCATTACCCTTCCCTGAAGTCGGCCTTACGTTGCCTTTACAAAGCGTTTCTAAGCTGGTGAAAGCACGCGGGAAACGTGTGCGCTCTTTCGAGCAAGCATCCTGAAGGGAGAACCAGAACACATGGATCCGGCAACGCTGGTAATCGTTGGCCTGGTCGTCGTGGTCGCGCTTACGTTCGATTTCACGAACGGATTCCACGACACCGCCAACGCCATGGCGACTTCGATCGCAACCGGGGCGCTCAAGCCCAAAACCGCCGTCATTGCGGCGGGAACGCTGAACTTGGTTGGCGCGTTCCTCTCCACCGAGGTGGCGAAAACCATTTCCGGCGGCCTTATCAACGAGCAGGTGGTGACCATCGCCCCCGAGTTCATCCTCGCAGGGCTCATCGGCGCCATCATCTGGAACCTGCTCACCTGGCTGGTCGGGCTGCCTTCCTCCAGCTCACACGCCCTGTTCGGCGGCCTGGTCGGTGCCGTCATCGTGGGCGCCGGCGTTGAAGGCGTCAATTTCGCCGCCGTGCTCACCAAGATTCTCATCCCCGCACTCGTCTCGCCTGTGGTAGCCGGTCTTGCCGCGTTCTGCGCCGTCAAGCTGATCTTCTCCATCGTCAAGAAGATGGACGAATCCCAGATCGAAAACGGTTTCCGCCATGGTCAGACCATCACCGCCTGCCTGGTCGCCCTTTCCCACGGCACCAACGACGCGCAGAAGACCATGGGCATCATCACGCTCACGCTCATCGCCGTGGGAGCGCAGTCCTCGGGCACCGGCCCGCAGCTGTGGGTCGTCGCCGTGTGCGGCTTGGCCATCGCTGCCGGCACCTACATGGGCGGCTGGCGCGTCATCCGCACGCTCGGCAAGGGCCTGACGGAAATCTCCACTCCGCAGGGCTTCGCCGCGGAGGCATCTTCGGCCACGACCATACTGGTTTCCTCGCACTTAGGTTTCGCCCTATCCACCACGCAGGTGTGCTCCGGCTCCATCATCGGCACCGGGCTCGGCAAGAAGGGCAACCCTGTGAACTGGGGCGTTGCGGCCCGCATGGTTGTCGCCTGGCTGGTGACCTTCCCTGCTGCCGGCATTGTGGCGGCCCTGGCCTGCGCCTTGGCGAAGACGGGCGTGTGGGGCACCGTCGCGACCGTCTTCATCGCGCTCGCCGTTGCCCTCATCATCTTCCGCCTTTCCAAGCGCAACCCTGTGAACAGCGCAAACGTCAACGATGGAAAAGAAGTCAAGGTCAATGCGGTGAATATGTCCGCCGCAGCCCCGGCTTCCGCGGCGTAAAGGAGGCGCCGATATGATCACCACTGAGATTTCCAGCTTCATCACCGTGCTCGTCGTGGCCATCTGCGTGGCCAGCGCCATCAGCGTCCTGTATGCTTCCGGCCTGCGCCTTTGGGCGGCTGGCGGGCTGGATGCCCAAGGATCGCCGCGCATCATGCATCGCGTCTGCTCGGTCATCTGCTTCACCGCATGCGTCGCCATCGTGCTGTTCGCGCTATGGCTGATGATCCCGCTTTTCCACTAAGGACCATGAAAGCTGGCCGGGAACCCCGGCCAGCTTGCTTATAGGGCTGCTCGCCGGTCGCAGGTTTGAAGTTTGTGTCGCGCCTAAAGGCGCTCTCGATTAGGTATCAGCGTTTTCGCTCGATCCCACGAATTCTTGCAGTTGGTTTAACGTTTCTGTCAGGCATTTTGTAGGTGATGCAAAAGACCTGGTGGAAGCGTTAATCTGGCAGCAGAAATTCGTGGGCGCGAGGCATGACTCGCGCAGCACTAGGCCAGCGCCGAAGGCGCGTCAGACTACTATTCTTCGGGGTGGCGCGCCGGCCTACCTTGTGGCCAGTTCGCGAACGCATTCGGCTTCGGCGTCTCGGCCGGGGCCGGCGCAGGCTTCGGCGAAGGCCGTGTTTTGCGGATCGAGGCATTCGGCGACGGGAACGCTTACGGGGTGGAACAGCACCTCGACGCCTGCCGCATGCCGCTTCGCGGCTTCGGCGCAAAAGGCGTCGACGAGTGGCCAGGTCATCTGATCCATGTGGCCGGAAAGCGCCACGCCGCAGAATAGCGAGGTTTTGCACCCGGTGGGCACCTTCGATCGATTCTTGCGCCACAGCGCGTCGATGATCAGCACTTTCGCCCTGTTCACCGGCTCCACCTTGCTCTTGCAGGCGCGATGCGGCCCAAGCGGCTCGACCGG
>CAVHFC010000003.1:40875-52707 GCA_963635025.1 Eubacterium sp. CAG:786 | reverse complement strand
ACGAAATCGTTGCAGAAGGTTCCCCTCTCACCAACGAGCAGAGGCACCTCGGACGCCTCCGCACACGGCGATCCTTCGACCAAATTCACGTGAAGCGCCATGGAAAGCGTGCCCGCGCTCACGAAGGGGGCTGCCGCCGCGGCGGCCTCGTCGAACGCCGGGCTGTTGGCGAAGATGCTCACCGATGACAGCACGCCCTGCCCGCCGCACGAAGAGCTCAGTTCGAGGATTTTCTTTGCCTGCCAAGCTGTGATGCCGTAATCGTCGGCGTGGAACACCAGCTCCATGTACATGCCGCCCTTCGCGTTCGTCGTTTCACCGCCAGCCTCCAAGAGCTTGCCTCGGGGTTCTCTGTTAAGAATATGGCTGCAACGGGGTATTTCTTTGCAGTTGGAGTTTGCTTTATGCGGCAATGCTACGCTATGCCGAGTTTTAAGACAAGCGGGGTAGGGCGAGCGAAAATCAGTAAGGCGAGACAATCAATGAAATCGAGTCACGTGGGAAAGAAGGGCGCAGATGAGTGACGCCCGATCGCTCCCTGAGCGCTTCGACGCGCTTGTCCAATCGAGGAAGTTCCATATCGCGGTGCTTATTGCGGGCGCTCTGTTCCTGCTTACCGACGCGTTCCACGGCAACGTCTGGTTCGACGAAAGCTATTCGGTGGGAATCGCGAACCACACATTCGCCGACATCTGGACCTACAGCTCCGGCGACGTGCACCCGGTGCTCATCTACTGGGCGCTGCATGTGCTCAACCTTGTTTTCGGCCAGAATATCCTGGTGTATCGCCTGTTCACCGTCGCAGGCGCGGTTGCGCTGGCAATCTTGGGCTTCACGCACGTTCGTCGCGACGCCAACCCGCTCACCGGTGTGCTGTTCAGCTTCTTCGCCCTGTTCACACCCTATATCGCCATCATGGCGGTTGAGATTCGCATGTATTCGTGGGCAACATTCGCGGTCATGCTGTGCTTCATTTACGCGCTGCGCATCATCGGCGTTTTGAAGGATCGCCCGCATGCGAACATCGCCAAGCAGGCGCAGGGTCGCAAATGCCTTGCCGGCGCCCCCGTTACCTGGTGGATCATCTGCTTCGTGTCCAGCTTGGCCTGCGCGTACCTGCATTACTTCGGGGCCATGTCCGCGTTCATGATCAACGTGGTGCTGCTCGCGTTCACCGCCCGCCGCGCGTGGAAGCATCGCAGGCGCGGTCCGAACTCGCTGCCCAAGGGCGCCGTCGCTGCCGGCAAGCCCTTAGCGGTGCTGATTGTCGGTTGCATCGCGCAGGTGGCGCTGTACCTGCCGTGGATCATCACCGCCGTCACCAGCCAAATGGGCGTGGTGGGGCGCACCTACTGGGCGAACATCGTGTTCCCCACAACGTACATCGAGCTTGCAACCTATCCGGTTTTGACGAGCCAGATGTCCTTCGCCCTGCGCGGGGACTACGGCCAGGCGGTGCAGATTTGGCTCTACATCTTGGGATGGGCGGCCGTTTTCGTCATTGCGTTTGTGATTGTGTGGGGAATTCGCTGGGGCTGCTGGCGCGCCAGCCTGCATCGTGAGGCGAGACATGCGCTTGCCCAGAAGCGCGAGCATAGGGGGCGGGCCCTGCATGCGTTGCGCCTGCGCCGTTTCGGGGCCTGGCTTGCTTCCGAGGAGATCACGCCGGTTGCCTGCGCGCTGGTGGTGTACGGCGGCGTGTACGCGATCGCGCTCAGCGCGTCGTTGGCCATGAATTCGCTCATCCTGTATTACCGCTACCTGTTTGTGGCGATAGGGCCGCTGTTGGTTCTGATCGCCATCGTCGCATCGCATATCCGCACGCGAAAGCTGCTTTTGGGCTTGTGCGCGGTTCTTCTGGCTGCGGGAATCACCAATCAGGCGCTGATCATCCACGACGACTACAGCGCCGACAACGACGTTCCCATCGACAAGTTCCGCGAGCTGGTCGACGAGGTTGCCTATGATCAGGCGGGTCAGCTGCCGCTTATCGTGTCAACCGACATCGGGTATATGGGCGTCACCTCCGTTATGTGCCCCGACATTCCCCAGACGTACATGGATTGGCAGAAGGGCAACTGGGATCGCGCGTATATGGCGTATTCCCCCACGTTGACCTCGAAAATGTCGTGGGAGATCATCTTCGACAACTTCCGCGGCACCTTCATCGTGGAAGGGCAGACGCAGGACGGAAGCCTCCCGCGCGACATTTCGGACCTCAGTCAAAAGGACGGATTCACGCTGGTGAAGTACGAAACCTATTACCGCCCCTACGAGCGGACCTTCTTGACGCTGGCGGTCATGAAGAAGGCGTAAGCGACCGCCTTCTCGATTTGCTATCATGTGACGCGCTGTTTTTCCGGAAAAGTCTGTCGCGCCCTTTGGGCGTTCTCTATGATGGCGCTTTCGCTCGCACCCGCGAAAGACCTGGTGGAAGGGTTAGAGCGGCTGCAAAGATTCGTGGGCGCTAGGCATGACTCGCGCCGCATTGGAGAGCGCCGTTGGGCGCGACGCAATTGTTTTGAGAAGGTTTGGTTTTCATGGCGTTTCTGCTTGGGTGCGAAAAGGTGCAGGTCGAATTCCCTACGAAGATGGTGTTCGAGGAGATTTCGCTCGGCGTTGACGAGGGCGACCGCATTGGCATCGTCGGGCGCAACGGCGACGGCAAATCCACGTTGCTTTCCGTGCTGGCGGGGCGTCTTGAACCCGATAGCGGGCGCGTGCTGCGAAACGGCGCCGTGCGTGTGGGCGTGCTGGGGCAGACCGACGACCTGCGCGACGAGGATACGGTCGAGCGCGCCGTGGTGGGCGACATGCCCGAATACGAATGGGCCGGCAACGCGCGCATCCGCGAAACCATCGCCGGGCTCGCCGCCGATATCCCCTGGGACGCGAAGGTGGGCACGCTTTCCGGCGGTCAGCGCCGCCGCGTCGACCTGGTGCGCCTGCTCATCGGCGACTGGGATATCCTCGCCCTTGACGAACCGACGAACCACTTGGATGTTCGCGCCATCACGTGGTTGGCGAACCATCTGAAGACGCGCTGGAAGGCCGGGCAGGGCGCGCTGCTGGTGGTGACGCACGACCGTTGGTTCCTCGACGAAGTGTGCACGCGCATGTGGGAGGTGCACGACGGCACCATCGACCCGTTCGAAGGCGGCTTTTCGGCGTACATCCTGCAGCGCGTGGAGCGCGACCGCTTGGCAGCGTTGGCGGAGGAAAAGCGCCAGAACGCTCTGCGCCGCGAGCTTGCCTGGCTTGCGCGCGGCCCGAAGGCGCGCGGCACGAAGCCGAAGTTCCGCGTGGATGCGGCGCACGAGCTGATCGCCGACGTGCCGCCGCTGCGCAACGAGCTGGAGCTCAAGCGCATGGCGATGTCGCGTTTGGGCAAGCAGGTCGTCGAGCTCAAGCGCGTCAGCCTCTCCTTCGATGGCATGGCCGCCCCCATTCTCGACGATGTGGACTGGATCGTCGGGCCGGGCGATCGCTACGGCATCGTCGGCGCGAACGGGGCGGGGAAGACCACGCTGCTGAAGGTGATCCAGGGCCTGGTGAAGCCGCAATCGGGCTTCGTGAAGATCGGCAAGACGGTGCAGTTCGCGGTGCTGTCTCAGCACCTGGACAACCTGAAGCGCTTCGGCGACGACCGCGTTCGCCAGGTGATCAGCAATTACACGCGCCGCATGATGCTCGACGGCAAGGAGATGACCCCGGCGCAGCTGCTGGAGAAGCTGGGCTTTTCGAAGGCCGACTTGAACGAACCGGTATGCGACCTTTCCGGCGGGCAGAAGCGCCGCTTGGCATTGATGCTCATCCTGCTTGACGAGCCGAACGTGCTCATTTTGGACGAGCCGGGCAACGACATGGACACCGACATGCTTGCGGCCATCGAGGAGCTGCTTGATTCGTGGCCGGGCACCCTGCTTTTGGTGACGCACGACCGCTTTTTGATGGAGCGCGTGACCGATCATCAGTTCGCCCTGATGGATGGCAAGATTCGCCACCTGCCGCGCGGTGTGGACGAATATCTGGAGATGACCGAGAACGCGGGCGGGACGCGGGAGCGGGCGAAAGCTCAGCAAGCAGGTTCTGCAGCTGGCGGCGGGGCCAGCGCTGCCGCCGACGCCGCCGACGCCGCCGATGCCGCCGATGCGGGCGCACCGCAGCTTTCCGGTGGGCAGATTCGCGAGCTGCGCAAGAAGATGCGCAGCTGCGAAACGAAGTCGAACACCCTGCGCGGCAAGATCGCGGAAGCGCAGGAGGCCATGGCCGCCGCCGACCCCTCCGATTTCGAGGAGCTCGGGCGCCTGCAACAGCAGATCGGCGACTTTCAGGCTCAGATCGACGACCTCGACGAGCAATGGCTGGAAGCGGCGGAGCAGCTGGGCGAGTAGGCGCGCCCTTCCCGCGCCTGCCCGGTTCCCTGTTTCCAACGCGTTAAAACCTTGCCGTTTGGGGGCGGTTTCGTGGCTGTTGGTCGCCAATGTGGGGCGTATATATTGACGCTTCCATTACAATTGCGCTCGCGTGCGTAGATTCGTGTGCTGTTTCGAACCTCGGTTTCACTTGTGCGTCGAACCTTGAACTGCTTGAACATCGGTTGATCGAGTGCGTTTGCGAAATTGATCGGATTGAACAGCCTATGCGTCTGGGCTCGCTGAAGCGTTCCCTATGAACAAGAGAGGTTTTCATGTCCGATCTGAAGGATCTTGGCACGGAAACGCTGTCCGACGTCGAGCAGACCGTCGAGGAAGTTTCCGAGGAAAAAGCCACCAAGCCCTGGTTCAAGCGTCTATCGCTGACCACGTGGATTTTCATCGCGTTGGCACTTGGCGTTATCGTGGGCCTGTGCTTGCAGGGCAACCCCGAAATCGCCACCGAGTACATCAAGCCGCTCGGCACCATCTTCTTGAACCTTATCAAGATGATCGTCGTGCCGCTGGTCATCTTCTCGATGATCGCGGGCGTCATTTCCCTGTCCGACATCAAGCGCGTCGGTGCCATCGGCGGCAAAACGGTGGTGTATTACCTGTTCACGACCGCATGCGCCATCGTCATCGGCCTGATTATCGCCAACATCGCCAACGTCGGCAGCGGCTACACGCTCACCACCGACGAGCTGAGCTACACGGCCAAGGAAGCCCCGTCGTTCATCGACACCATCGTCAACATCTTCCCCGATAACTTCGTCCAGCCCATGTCGGACGCCAGCATGCTGCAGATCATCGTGATCGCGCTGTTCTTCGGCTTCGGCATCCTGGCGGCCGGCAAGAAGGCCCAGCCCGTGGCCGATTTCGTCAACGGCATGTCGGAAGTGTGCATCAAGATCATGCACATGATCATCTCCATCGCGCCCTTCGGCGTGTTCGGCCTGATCACCCCCGTGGTCGCCTCTAACGGCCCCGACATCTTGCTGCCGCTGCTCAAGCTTATCGTCGTGGCGTACATCGCGATGATCCTGCACATGGTGCTCGTGTATTCGGGCCTGGTGGCCGCCATCGCCAAGATGCGCCCCGTGCAGTTCTTCAAGGGCCAGATGCAGGCCATGGTGTTCGCGTTCGCTTCCGCCTCTTCGGTGGGCACGCTTCCCGTGAACATGGAATGCTCGAAGAAGCTGGGCGTCTCGCAGGAGGTTTCCAGCTTCGTGCTGCCGCTCGGCGCCACCATCAACATGGACGGCACGGCAATCTATCAGGGCGTTTGCGCCATCTTCATCGCGCAGGTCTTCGGTATCGAGCTTGATTTGAGCCAGCAGATGGTCATCGTCATGACCGCCGTGCTCTCCTCCATCGGCACCGCCGGCGTGCCCGGTTCCGGCATGATCATGCTGGCCATGGTGCTGCAGTCGGTGGGCCTGCCCGTCGAGGGCATCGCACTGGTTGCCGGCGTCGACCGCGTGCTCGACATGATGCGCACGACCGTCAACATCACGGGCGACCAGTCCGCCGCTGTCTGCGTCAACGCGATGGAGCGGCGCAAGCTGCTCAAGCGCGCGATCAAGGAAGCGAAGCCCGCTCGCGCGAAATAGATCGCGGCATTCGCTCGGAGGCGGGAAATCTTCCGTTCCCGAATCCTTTAGCACCCAGCGCCCCGGCATCGTCGGGGCGCTCGTTGTTTGACGATGGAAATACCGGGGATTGACCTTTTGTCGAGTATACTAGGCCTTTCTGGAAACGATTGCGTTTCGCCGGGCCGCACGCGCTCGGCGGTGGGGGAAGGTACTCATGAGAGGCCGACATCGGCAGGAAGTCACTTCGAATCCTATGACCAGACAGCCTGGCGGCGCTCATGCGCGCCGAAGCTCGGGCGGACCGTGGCGCGTGGTGTTCATCGTCTCCATGGTCGTGTTCGTTTGCGCGATCGCCGCTTTGGGCGCCATCTTCTTTTCCTACTGGCAAGGTCAGCAGACCAATAAGGAAATCGCCGAAATCGGCTTCACCGAACCCGAGCCTGCCGTGCTTGCCGACGAGGGCCTTTCGGCGTTCAGCGTTGATTGGGACGCCCTGCGCGCCGTGAACCCCGACGTCGTTGGCTGGATTTACGTTCCCGGCACCAACATCAATTACCCCATCGTGCATACCACCGACAACGACTACTACCTTAAGCACGACTTCAAGGGATCGGTGGGCTGGATCGCCACGTTCGGCGCCATCTTCCTTTCCGCTGAAAACAAGGCTGATTTCTCGGACGCCAACAACATGGTGTACGGCCACCACCTCAACGACGGTTCCATGTTCTCGGCCTTCGCCGGCTTCGGCGACGCCGGCACCTTCAACGACAGCCGAACCATCTACATTCTCACCCCGACGAACAACTTCAAGCTCACCACGTTCAGCATCGTGCACTGCGACGCAGACGACCCGATCGCGCAGGTCTCGTTTGCCGACGATGCCGAACGCGTTTCGTACGTGCAGGACAAGATCGACCGCTCGGTGGTTGCGGCAAGCGGTATTCCCGCTGCTGCGAGCATGCCGCGCACGTTCGCGTTTTCCACGTGCGATAATCTGGCCAGCGACGGCAGGTGGGTGCTGTTCGCGTATGTGAGCGAAACGTCGTCGAGCAAAAGCGACGTGGCAGCAGGCATTGCAAACCCCGAGGACGCGGCAGCCGTCGACGAAGCTGCCAAGGAGAGCGTTTCATGAGCACTTCGATTCTGCCGGGAGAGAGGCCCGACCGTCTTGAAGAGGAATGCGCCGTCTTCGGCGTGTTCGCCCCTGGTGAAGACGTTGCCCGCATGACCTGCTTCGGCCTGCAGGCGCTGCAGCACCGCGGCCAGGAAAGCGCAGGCATTGCCGTGGGCGATGGCGAAACCATCATGGTGGCGAAGGATTTGGGCCTGGTCACGCAGGTGTTCGACGAGGCGAGCCTGGCGGCGCTCGAAGGCTATGTGGCCGTCGGTCACGTGCGCTATTCAACCTCCGGCGCCGCAGCGTCGTGGGAAGCCGCGCAGCCGCACATCTCGGCCATCGACGAAACGCTCATCGCGCTGGCGCACAATGGCACGCTCGTGAACACGAACAGCCTGCGCGCGCGCCTGATCGACGAGGGCATCCAGCTGCGCGCCGGCACCGACTCCGAGGTGGCCGCGAAGGCCATCGGCAACGTCACGCAGCAGACGCACCACCTGCGCGAGGGCATCCGCTACGCCATGGAAAACCTCGAAGGAGCATACGCCATGGTGCTTGGAAGCCCCGATTGCCTCTACGCGTTCCGCGATCCTAACGGCATTCGCCCGCTGTGCCTGGGCCAGCTTTCCGATGGGCGTGGCTGGGTTGTTTCCTCGGAAACGTGCGGCCTTGACATCGTCGGCGCCGAATACGTGCGCGACATCGAACCCGGCGAAATAGTCCGCATCGGCAAGGACGGCATCACCTCCGAGCAGGGCGTTCCGGCGGGCAAGCGCGCCAGCTGCATCTTCGAGTACGTCTACTTCGCGCGCCCCGATTCCGTGATGAACGGGCAGAGCGTCTACCAGGCGCGCCGCAACATGGGTCGCATCCTGGCGCGCGAGGCCCCGGCAAAGGCCGACTTGGTGCTTGGCGTTCCCGACTCCGGCATCCCTTCCGCCATGGGTTTCGCCGCCGAAAGCGGCATCCCGTATTCCGACGGCATCGTGAAGAACCGCTACGTGGGCCGCACGTTCATCCAGCCCACGCAGGCCATGCGCCAGCTGGGCATTCGCCTGAAGCTCAACCCGCTGCCCAGCGTCATTCGCGGCAAGCGCCTGGTGGTCATCGACGACTCCATCGTGCGCGGCAACACCTCCAAGAAGCTCATCGAGATGCTGCGCGACGCCGGCGCCACCGAGGTGCACCTGCGCATCGTCTCTCCCGAGGTCATGTGGCCGTGCTTCTACGGCATCGACACCGACACGCGCGACCAGCTCATCGCGGCGAACATGTCCAACGAGGAGATGTGTTCCTGGATGGGCGCCGACTCGCTGGCGTTCATCAGCTTGGAAGGCCTGCGCGAAAGCCTGCCCGACGTGCGCTGCCCGGGGTATTGCGAGGCGTGCTTCTCGGGCGAGTACCCGGTGGAGATTCCGGCGTACACGGCGAAGAAGAGCTTCATGACCAAGGCAGATTTCGCGGCCGAATACGAGCGAGAGAGCGCGAAGGCGGAAGCCGAGCAGGTGAGCGTGTAGCTGCGGGGCCGGCGCGCGGCGCAGGGCGACGGGCGTTGCCGGTCGCGGGCGGGTCGTGCGGGTTACGGCCCGCGGGTCGAGAATAACGAAATGGAGAAAGGCGGCGGCGCAGCCGTCATGAGATAAAGGAGCAATCGTGAGCAACCAGGAAGTTACCTACGCTGCGGCAGGCGTCGACATCGCCGAGGGCGCACGTGCGGTCGACGCGATCAAGGAAACCGTGCATTCCACGTACCGCCCCGAGGTTGTGGGCGATATCGGCGGCTTCGGCGGCCTGTTCTCCATCGCCGCCGCCAAGGACATGGCCGAGCCGCTACTGGTTTCCGGCACCGACGGCGTGGGTACGAAGCTCAAGGTTGCCCAGCTGGCCGGCAAGCACGACACGGTTGGCATCGACTTGGTCGCCATGTGCGTGAACGACATCCTGGCCTGCGGCGCTGAGCCGCTGTTCTTCCTGGATTACATCGCCATCGGCAAGCTGCGCAAGGAGCACGTGGCCGAGGTTGTCGCGGGCATCGGCGAAGGTTGCCGCCAGGCGGGTTGCGCGCTCATCGGCGGCGAGATGGCCGAGCATCCCGGCGTGATGGACCCGGACGACTACGACCTGTCCGGCTTCACCGTCGGCGTGGTGGATCGTCCGAAAATGCTCGATCCGGAAAGCGTGCGCGAGGGCGACGTGCTGGTGGGCCTGGCCTCTTCCGGCCTGCATTCCAACGGCTATTCGCTTGCGCGCAAGGTGTGCGTCGAGGGCAAGAGCCGCGAAGAGCTCGTCGCCTCGGTTGCGGAACTTGGCGGCCAGTCGGTTGCCGACGCGCTGCTCACGCCGACGCGCATCTACGTCAAGCAGGTGCTTTCCGTGCTGCGCGAGTGCCCCGGAGCCGTGCGCGCGCTGGCGCACATCACGGGCGGCGGCATTTCCGAGAACCTGAACCGCGCGCTGAACGGGCGCGTTGATGCGCAGGTTGACCTGGGAACCTGGCCGGTTCCGGCGGTGGCGAAGTACGTGTGCGACGCGGCCGGGCTGACCGATTCCGAGGCGCTCAAGACGTTCAACATGGGCGTGGGCATGGTGCTGATCGTTGACCCGGAGCGCGCGGGCGAGGTTGAGGCAGCGCTTGCGGCCGCCGGCGAGAAGACCTATCGCGTTGGGCAGATTGTGTCAGGCACCGGCGAAGTGCGCTACGCGAACGAGGGCAGCCTGTACGCCTTCGCGAAATAAAGGGGCGTTTCGAACCGGCGCGGCGATGGGGTGAAAATCGCCGCGCCGGTTGCTGCTCGGCGCCGATCGGGTCCTTTCTCGCGTTTTGGAAATTAGCATCGCGCTCTATACTGCTGCAGCGCTTTCACTTGCGCCCACGAAAAACCCAGGTAGATGCGTTGTGCCAGCAGCAAAATTTCGTGGGTGCGAGACACGTCTCGCACCTGAATAGAAAGCGCCGAAGGTGCGCCACTGTATTTCGATGCGGGACGAGATCGGCTTGCAAACCCGACGCGACCCGCGTTTGGAAATTTGTGTCGCGCCTAAAGGCGCTCTCTATTGCTGCGCGAGTCATGCCTCGCGCCCACGAAACTCCGACGAAAGGGCTAACCTCGCAGCCAAATTTCGTGGGTTCGAGCTATCAGCTCGAACCGTATTGGAAAGCACCGAAGGTGCGCCACTGATTTAAATGCGAGGCGGTGATGTTCGGCCATCGCCAGCGTGCGGTAGAATGGCGTCAACATCTTAGCGCAAGGAGGAAGCCATGGAGCTGGAGCGAATCGCGACGAACACGTACGACTTCGAGAACGTGCGCTCGACGGGGCTCACCTACGTCGACAAGACGGGGCTGCTCTACCTGCTCGTGAACGAGTCCATCGGCAACCAGTTTTTCCTCGCCCGCCCGCGCCGCTTCGGCAAGTCCCTTCTGTGCTCGACCATCCAGAAGCTCTTCGAGGGCAGGCGCGACCTGTTCGAGGGGCTCGCCATTGACTCGCTCGACTGGGGCTGGTCGAAGACCTACCCGGTGCTGCGCCTGGACATGAACCTGTGCACGGGCGAAACGCTCGAGGAGGTCGAGACGTCCGTCGAATCGACGCTTCGCCGCGAGGCCGAGCGGCTCGGCGTGGCCCTGCGCGCCGAGGGCAACCTGCGCGACCGGTTCGCCTCGCTCGTCGATGACGCGGCCGCCACCAGCCCGGAAGGCAAGATCGTCCTGCTCGTCGACGAGTACGACAAGCCGCTCACGCGCTGGGTGGGCGAGCCCGAGGTGCTGCCCTTCCAGACGTTCCTCAAGTCGTTCTACTCCGTGATCAAGCTCACCGAGTCAAAGCAGCGCTTCTGCCTGATGACGGGCGTGTCGAAGTTCTCGAAGGTTTCCATCTTCTCGGATCTGAACAACCTCACCGACATATCGATGGATATGCGTTTCTCGGCGCTTTTGGGCTACACCCACGACGAGGTGCGCGCGAATTTCCCGGGTAGGCTCGCCGAGTTGGCCGGCGCTCTCGAAACCGATGTCGACGGGGCCTTCGCAGAGCTGGTGAAGATGTATGACGGCTACTGCTTCGATCGCTCGATGGTGCGCGTGTTCAACCCGGTGTCACTCGGTCGCGCCCTTGATTCCTCCGACATGCGCTCGTACTGGTTCGAGACGGGCACGCCAGGCTGGCTCATGTCCTATGCGAAGAAGGAACCGATGAACGTCGATGACCTGGAGGTAAGCGAGGCGGACCTCGGCACTTTTGAACCAGCGAGTCCCTACATGCCCGCCGTGCTTTTCCAAACGGGCTATCTCACCATATCCGGCTTCGAGGAGGTCGGACGCGTGCGCATGTACCGGATGTCGTTTCCCAACCACGAGGTCGAGGACGGCTTCACAGCCTGGCTTGCCGATGCGTATACGCGCGCAGGCCAAGGCGAGACGAGCGCGTGGGCTCTTGCCTGCCGCCGCGCCGTGGCCGCGGGCGATGCCGAGGCGTTCGTCGACGCTCTCGAGAGCTTCTTCGCGTCGATCGGCTACGACCTGTCGGATCGTCTCAGCGAGCAGGCTTATCAGTGCGTGGCCGTGGCAATCCTGCGCTTCATCGGCATCTACCTTGACGCCGAGGTGACCACCGCCCGCGGACGCATCGATATGGTGATGCGCGCGCCGGGGCACGTGTTCGTTCTGGAGCTGAAGGTCGTCTCGAGCGCCGCAGGGGCCCTCGGT
>CAVHFC010000003.1:34321-40686 GCA_963635025.1 Eubacterium sp. CAG:786 | reverse complement strand
AAGAGTGACGCACCCTTCGGGTGCTGGCCTAGAGCTGCGCGAGCTTTCGCTCGCGCCTACGAAATACCTAGTAGATGCGTTATGCCGGCAGCAAGACATCCTGCACATTGAAATGAAATGCTGGCGAAAGGGTTAACCTTGCAGCCAAATTTCGTGGGTTCGAGCGACAGCTCGAACCGTATTGGAAAGCACCGAAGGTGCGCCACTGTATTTTGGTGCGAGCGGGAGCGGCTTGCAAACCTGCCGCGACCCGCATTTTAGAAATTTGTGTCGCGCTCTTCGAGCGCTCTCAAGTGCGGCGCGAGTCATGCCTCGCGCCCACGAAAAGCTTGGTAGATGCGTTGTACCAGCAGCAAAGTTTCGTGGGTTCGAGCGACAGCTCGAACCGTAATTGAGAGCGCCGGAGGCGCGACAGTTTTTATTCGAGACGGTATCGGCCTGGAAAACGCGCTCTTGGTCTACCGTTTACCGGCTATTGCGAACTTATTCTTCCAGGCGGGGAAAATGGGGGGGGGCGAATTCGGAGCCTTGTACTATAATCTCAGAATTAGGTAAAGGTTTAGGAACCTGCCACCTTTTGAAGCTGGGCTTGCCCCTCCTTCAAACAACGATCCTCAGGGAAGGGAAAGGGTTTGCCATGGAAACAAAAGCCCTCAAGAAGCAGCTCGGCGCAGCGATCGCGATGGTGATCGTCGCAGCCGTAGCCCTCGGCTCAGCGACCTACGCGTGGTTTGTGAGCAACAATACCGTCAAGGCTGAATCGGCCACCATCAGCGCAAAGTCAAACTCGGCGTATCTGGTGATTGACTCGACAAATACGACCATCAGCTCGAAAACCAGCTATAGCTACAATACTAATACTAATAGTAATACGGAGCTTTATCCGGCTACGATTGAGAAACCTTCCGCAGGCAATGATTCTGGGAAGGCAATTTGGTATTCCGCATATGCGTCAGACCCGTCCAAGTCGGATATCAAGGAAAATAGCAAGTTTATTATTCACGATACGACTGCGAACAGCCAGAATGCCGACGGCAGCAAGGAGTCTGCAGTTGCGATGAGTTACGCACTGAAGCAAACCTTCTATATTGGCACCGGCACCTACGATGGCGCCTTCTCCAACCTGAAGATCACCGGCATGACAGTTGGCACTGCAGCTAATGACACAAATAAGAACCTTGGCAACGCAATGCGCGTCTTGGTGGTCTGTGGCGACAACTGGCAGGTTTGGAAAGCCGGAACTGATGCCTCTCAGGCCAACCTGCTGTTCTCAGGCACTGCAGCTGGCGATGCCATTGCTAGCTCGGTTTCCAAGAGTAATGATGTCACTGTTGATGTATACGTCTACTACGATGGCAGTGATACCAATGTGTACAGCGGCAACCTCACCAGCATTGCGTCAACCAATGTGAACAACGTTGAGCTTACTTTTGAGGCTACGCCGACCGAGTACGGCAAAACTGCTGCCTAATCGTTTCTGACCGTGATACGTTTATGCATGCCGGGGCGCTCTCGCGTTCCGGCATGTTTGCATAAAGGAGTAGAGCTTCCTTTCTTATTTGAGCAGCCATGAAATCGCACGTGGGACATACTGATTTGGAGCAGCGGTCGGCGGAGGAGTGTCGGGCGGTTGCTGATGCCCATGCTCAGACGCTCAAGGACTTCTGGAAGCGTTTTGCGGTTTCGGGGTTGTTCGTCATTGCGGTGGTCATCATCATCTTCGCGAGCTTGGCTTGGTTTGCCAGCAATAATGGCGTCGATGCCAGCACGGCAACCATCAGCGCGAAAGCTGCGCGATTCAGTATTGATGGCTATTCAGGTGACAAGACTGCCGGTGTTGGCTACTACGAGAAGTCGGACAGCACCGAAAAGCCGACCAGCTTGCAGTCGAACGACTCCATGAAGGTTTCGGCGACGTTCAACCTGAACAATTACGATAGCGGGTCTCTGCGTCCGGGGTCGTCGGGCGAGCTGCAAATCACCGTGACGCCGGTTGCCAAGAACCTGGACAATATCAAAATCTCGCTCGAGCGCATTGTCGAAATGCGTTCGAGCGAAACGTTGGAAGCGTATAGGAGCGATAGGAAGAGCATCCCGTCACAGGATGATCTGGAAGCCCTGTTCCGCGGGCATATCGTTTTCTTCCGCAGCTTTACCAATGGGTATTACTCCGATCCTATTCTTGACGACTCGCTAACCATTCAAGCAAGCCGATTTGCGGGCGATGGCTCGAAGGAAACCACCAACCCGGTCGCCATCACGCTGTATTGGGTGTGGCCGAGTCAGTTCTCGTCGTTTGTGCTGACGGGACAGATCAATTACAACCCGAATCTTTTTGCGACTACGGAAGCTACAGGTTATAACGACCTGCTTAATGCCATCAACAGCAGCAGGTCTAGCGCAGCGATACCGGAAAACGAAGCTAATGTCGCTGAAGCAGCCAACGCGAACTCTGGCACCACAAGCACGGAGAGCGCAACTGGTGCGCAGTACTACCGTGCGGAAGACTGGAGCGCTTGCGGCGCAAGCAGCAAGGTGCCCAAAGTCGAATCAGGCATGTCGGCCAGCGATTTGCAAACGTGTGCCGCATACTACAACTACGCCGATGAGGCCTTGGGTAGCTGCGCGGCGTATTTGCAGGTTCGCTTTACTGCCGAGGAGGTGAGCCAGACATCATGAGCGCGAACGATAAACTCCGTGAGGAGTCGTGGAATCATCGCGGCAAGCGATTGATGGCCGCCTTCGCGGTGCTGGCCGTTGCTGTGATGGTGATGGGGCTGACACTCACCTGGTTCGTTGGCAGCCAGAGCACCTCGACGGTGGCGAAAGTGCACGAGCCATCGAAGCTGCGTATTCTCGGGCCGAACGCGACGACGATCGAACAGGTTGATCTGTCGTACGACACGAGCAATATCGATTCGACAACCAAGCAGGTTACCGTCCGTCGAAGCTTCTGCGTGGAAAGCGGTGGCGATGCGTTCGAGCTTTACGTTGCCAACACTACGAATATCGGTGGGCTGGATATTACGGTTTATCGAGTAACGGTTAACAACGTCGGAAGTTCTGGCGATGTGGTCGAGAGCGGTAGCTATTCTTGGAGCAAAGATAACGAGGTTAGCTTTACCGTTATCAACGACGATAACAATGATGGTATCGCAAATGCTCCTACGAGTTCGAACGACCCAACGTTTGGCAATTACACTTTGGTGCAAAATAACGCTGCGCCGTTGTACCGCTATCACTCATTCGCCGTAAATGACCTCGACAAGGATTCCAGCAGTAAACCTGTCGATGTAACGAATTTCATCATCGAGCTTACATGGACTGAATCGGTTAAGGAAACCGATATCGTTTATCTTATTGCTCGTAACACAACGAGCGGATAACATTACTATACTAATGACCAGCGGATATAACACGGATTGGAGGTGCCGAGCATGACTGAAAACAAGAACGGGAAAGCGTTCCGTCGCTATGCGATGCTTGGCGCCTTTGCGCTGTGCTTGGTTGCGCTGGGCATTGGGATGCGCCTTACCTGGACGGCGTATACGGGCAACGCGTACGTGAAGGGCGTCGAGGTCACCAACGCCACGCAAAGCCTTTTCGCGTCCGACATGCTGGTGGGATACTACTCCGATCCGACTGCAGAGGGCTCCACGACTAAGCTCGACGTGCGTTCGGTGGTGGTTTCGACCGACTCGGACTCGGATACTTGCAGCTTCTCGTTCAAGATCTACAACTGCCTGCTCGACGATAAAAACGTCGTGAACGACAAGGATGTGCCGTACAAGTTAAGTGTGGCTTCGGCGGGGGTCCCTAGCACCAAGACTTGGAGCATCGCCATCAAGGATGGGGCTACTAGCACAATTACGGGCGACGGAACCGCAAGCCTTAATTCGGTAACGCTTCCTGGCTTAACCGCTACCGTCAAGGAATACACGATCACATTTCCCAAGAGCGAGCTGGGGTCCGCAAGCTTCACCGTAAAGGCCGCTGTCGACACAGGGAGCGCCAGCGGCACTTCCGACATCGGCACCAAGCTGAACTGCCTAGCGGCGAAGATCGCCCCAAACGAGGCGTCGAGCGTCCAGGCAGCGTCGGTGACGGGCAGCCTGGTGGACAATACCGGTAGCAATATGCCTTCCGACTACGATGCCTACAACTACCGCATCACCGTCACCGGCATGGAAACCAAGGTGACCCTAAGCTGGAATAGCAAGGTTGTCGAAATCGATCCTTATTTCGCGGCGAATCACGACAACCCAACCATTACGACGAGCGGTGGCACGAGTTCCGCAACCTTCACGATGCAACCTGGCAGCACCATCGTAAACTTTTATCAAGTTTCCAACGTTGAGCAAAGTCTCTGGGATAATTTGGGCATTAGCGTTAAGCAGGCGTCATGATGATTTACCACGTCGACGGGAAGCAATAGGTGATGCACGCGGTATGAAGTTTTCGCAGCGCATAGTAGCGACGTTTTTGAGCGCGCTCCTGGCATTCCAGGGGTTCGGCTTCGCGCTGCCTGCCTACGCCGCTTCAGACGACGCAGTTGCCGCCGCTGTCGCTGAGCAAGAGGCAACCCCCGAATCAAACGATGCTTCCAGTAAAAAAGCAACTGAGGACGACGCAACGACCGCCGGCGCAACCGAGAAATCGGGCACCGTCGATGTTATTGCAGAGTCGCTAGCTGCTGATGCTTCTAATAAGGAAACCGAGACGTCCGCAGACGTGGACGACGAAGATGTCGCCGTACTTGCGGATGCAACGGCAACCACTAGTACGACCATCAGCACATTAAGCGATCTGAGTACCGCGCTTGGTTCAAGTGGAAGCGTCAAGTCCCAAAACGGAGACGCCGCAACATTGATCGAGTTCAGTAGCGATGAGGCTCTAAAAATCATCTCGTATGCTCCTGCCAACTTGTATCAAAACGCGACTATCAAGCGCACGAACATGACTGGTGATACGACCACCAATCTTTGCGGCGAATCGAGCGATGGGTATTCCTTCCAGGGCTTTGGCAGCAGCACTTACCCCTTTGCCGGCAAGATTGTTGACAGCAACGGTGATTCGCTTGAGCTGACGGCTGATCGCACGGTGTATAACGCGCTGCAGCTTACGAGCGACAACTCCACGGTAAGCATCGTCTGGAAGGGCTCGACAAGCTACGGCAAGCCTATGATTGCCGAATCCGTCGTCGGTGCATCCGGTTCGGACGCTGGCGTAACGCTGAATGCGACGGTCAAAATTGCCGATCCCGCAACAAAGAGCGATTCGGAGACGATTTCGGAAACCTCCGCCGCACTGACGGCACCGCTCCTTGGGTCGACGTCAGGAAATCTGACCTTGGTCGCCGATTATTCCTTCACGGGCACACGTAAAGCTTTGAGCGTTTCCGCTACGGAGAATATCGGCCTGTTGACAAACACGGTTTCATCCGGAACGTTTACGATTGGAAACGTTACTGGTCTCGATGGCGCCAACGACGGCGGAACCATCGAAGCGGACTCTGGTAACGCAGGTCTTTTCGTTGGCGAAGTTGATGCTGGCGCGGCTGTCGCCTTTTCACCCGATAGCGACTTCAAACTGAGCAAGAGCATCACCGTTGAATCAGCATCCGGCTGTGCTGGCGGCCTTGTTGGATTGGCAGGACAGACCACGACTGACACGAGCGCCGCAACCGGCTCCACCGTCACCCTCACCAAAGCGCTCGATTTGTCCAGCCTCACCGTAAAAGGCACCACCGCCTCCGGCGGCCTCATCGGCAAAGCCGTGGACCTCACGCTCACGCAAGAATCGGGAGCCGTTTTCACCTGTCCCGAAAACGTTGGTAGCACCGACAGCGTGGCATCAGGTGGCTTCATCGGTTGGGCAAACTTTAAGTCTTCTACTACGTTCGCCGCTAATAATGAAGTCAGCACTGGTGACAAGGGAGTCACTCTGAAGCAAAAGGGCGACGACTCAATCGACGCCGGCGCTGGCGCGGTGTTCGGCCATTTGCGTCTTGTTGATGGCGATGTCTCTTTTGTTGGCGGAGGCACTTTTACGAGCACGTTTACCGAAGGTTCTGGCGCACAATACGGCGGCATCGCCGGTTCCGTGCGCAGCACCTTCACGGGCGATGGCGGAACCAGCGCTCGTTCGCTCACGGTAAAATCCGACACTTCCGGCAGCCCGTCAATTACCGTTTCCACCGAAGTATCCCCTCGCTTTGCCGGCGGCATTGTTGGCTGGCTCGGCAAATCTGGTTATGCGGCAACCGTCATCGTTGACGGGGTCAACATTACCTGTAATTCCCCGAAGGCTACTGAAGGTTTCGGCGGCATTGTTGGCGCCCTCGACCAGAAATCCGTTCTCGATGC
>CAVHFC010000003.1:29634-33960 GCA_963635025.1 Eubacterium sp. CAG:786 | reverse complement strand
CTTGGGACCAGCGGTCAGCTAGCTGCATCTTCTGGCGGATACACCATCTCCAGTGCTGATGAGTTCGCTTGTTATGCCATAACCGTTCAGACGAAGGGCGTCTTCTCTGGTGTTTCCGGCATTAGCGCCAGCAATTGGTCGACTCTCCTGTCGGCGACCATTACCTTGGGTGGGAATATCGACCTTTCCGGCACGGGAATTACCGGGTTCACGCAGGATAGCGAAGCTGGATCCAGCGCTTTTACCGGGACGCTTAATGGCGACGGACATACCATTTCCCTGGCTATTGGCGAGCCGTACGGACAGCGCGGCGATGTCTCCATAGCTTCGGATGACATCACTGAAGGTAGTGGCAAAATCTACTACCACAATCGTCTCGGCTTGTTCTCCAATGATGGTGGCAGTACCGTCGACAACCTTACGCTTGCGGGTTCGATTCGCGCTAAGAACAACGACGCCATGGCGATTGGCGCATATGCGGCCGAGAAATGTTCCGCCGGCAAATCGAGCCTGTCTAAGCTTACGGTGAACAGTTCTCTTTTGCTCAATCAGAACAACAATAAGAAGATGTTCGCAGGGAACGTGTACGGCACCGTGGAAGGCGCTGGCTCCGTTGCCTTTAAAGATGGATGCGCAGTTACCTCAGGCCTTACCTCGAACGGAAAGCCTAACGGCAGCACGCGCCTCGGCGGCGTCATTGGTTCAGTGGATGACAGCTCCTCGATCTCGATTACCGTGAACGACCTTACGGTATCAGGCTCGATGGATGTTGCAGGCGAAGCAATCGACAATCTGGGGGCTGGCGGATTTATCGCCGGGATCGAAGCTGGCGACGCAACAAAGACGGTAGCGATCAATAAGCTGAATCTATCGTCGCTTGCTCTCAACTTCTCGGACGTTAAGAAAACTGTTGGCGGATTCTTGGGGTATAGCTGGGCAAACACGAGCGTCACCTTCAAGGGGGACGCCACTGCGAACACCTATGCGCTTACAACAAGCGGATCGAAGCTTTCCGTTTCAGAAACCGGATCGAATGCATTTTCTCTCGGTGGTTTGGTATATCGAGCCAGCGGTGTTTGGGAAGTCGGAGATTACGCTATTAGCTATAGCGGAGCCACGCTGAGTGGATCGATTATCAAAGCGAATTCCCGCCTTGGACTTCTTGTTTGTGTTGGCGGCGATGACGGCAATTTAAGCGGCAGCCTTTACCTGAAGAACACCGCAGATTGGTCCAGCGCGTACAACGTTAGTGAGCTTGCGTTCGACGGAATGGACAACTTCTCAAACGTTGATGAATGGGTTTATAGCACGTGCGCAAGTGGCAAGAGCGTGTCGGATTGCGGCTCGAATGGTGTGATTTCGCTGCATACTGACGGCGGAACGCTCGATATGTCCGGAAACAGCTCAAGTCGCAACTCGTACGTGAATCGCACGACGCTGGGTACGGCCCATCCGACCAACGGAAACTCTCGCTATTACTACAATCTTGACCGCGCGGTCACTGCCGCCAGTGCGACTAACAACTATATCGATACGCCTTCTGAGCTGCTGCTTTGGAGTGTTTATCACTATGCGGCGAGCAACATCAAGTCTAACTTCCATGTTGGCGACGCGGGATCCTCGAATGTAATCGGGGGTTCCTCGGACACCTCGACCATCACGTTGGACACGACCGGCTACAGCTACTATCCGGTCGATGTGACGGGGGAGAACGTCACCGTGCAGAACGCGACCATCACGTTCTGCAACAGCGACATCGAGACTGAGGAGAACGGCAACAAGGTCACGAGCGCACAAACCCAGCACATGAACATGCACGCGGGTCTGCTGCGCAACTTCAGCTGCGGCGATAGCGCCACTCAGTCCACAACCTACACGTATAAGGTGAACAACGTTACGCTCGCAGGATCGGTGGGAATGAATGTCGAGGATTCCCATGCGAAGAAAGCCGGAGCGCTTCTAAGTGGCACCATGACGGGCTCAAGCACTGGCCCCGCCATTGCCAAGCTCGACATCACGGGCCTTGCACTTAGCGGCATCGTGGTCACTGGCGTCGACAGCAACACGTCGCTTGCCCCGTTGGTAGCCTGCAATCTGGATACCTATACGTCACTAGACGTAGCGGGCATTTCCGCAAGCAACTACACGTCTGACACCACTGCCGCTACGTCGCTTTTCGGTAACCTCGGCGGGGATGAGGCAGATCAGGTAACGGCATCGTTCACCAATGTGGCCGTTCCCTCCTTGAGCAGCGGCGATGCCAAGAACGCTATCTTCACCCATGCGAGTTTCCTTGAAAGCTACTCGTGTAAGCAAAGTGGTTCTTCTTCTGCGGTGTATACCTTCACGCAAGCGGACAGAAATAATTCGAAGGTTACTTTCGGTAAGGAAATCGACTCCGTAGGTGAATACAAGGGAAAGCAGCTTTGGTACTACGACGAGTTGCTGAATGGTACCGATGCGGGCTTGGTTCAGGACAATCAGAGCACGCCTATAAAGGCAAATGGGGACAGCCCGCAGTTCGGCGTGTACTTGCCTTATGTCAAGAAAGGCCAAGAGGGAAGCACTTACCACGAGATTAAGGTGAACCAGCGCATTCCGAACCTTGTCACCGGTTGCGGCACCTATGGCGACCCGTATGCCATCACGTCCGCGAACCAGCTCACCGCTATCGCGAACTTCATCGACGCGGGCACCGTGCTCGATGGCTGGACTATCACCATTACCGCAAATCAGGAGACCCTTTGCACCCGCCGAAGCAACGATGAGACCAGCAACGAAACCACGTATCAGTACTGCGCGTCCGATTCAGCATGGAGAAAAGCGATTTACGATCCGAGTACGCAAACATGGTCGGCCGACTCGGCAAGCACCGCGTTGGAAGACGGCCTCATGCGCCGCTATATTCAGAGCTGCTATCTGAGCATCGAGCCTACCCCGAGCGATTCGAATTCCAATTCCAACTCGAAAACGCTTACCGTTGATACTTCATCATTTGGCGGTCTGGGCAACCACAATTATCCATTCCGCGGCGTGATTGTTGGTAATCTTACCGGTACCGATAATTCGTGTGCGGCACTTGTCATTAACAACAACGACAGCAAGTCGTTCCAGGGACTCATCCCGTACAGCTACGGAAGCGTGGTCCGTAATCTGGACGTTCAGTACACCGGTAAGGACAACAGCATTTCCTATACCGAGAAGAACCCCGACGACGGCGTTCCGACGGCGTTCTTTGGTGGCGTGATCGGCTGCATTATGGGTGGCGATAACATCATTGACGGCGTCACGGTAAGTGCGGGGGACGGCTATTCGGTAAGTGCGTCGGGCGACGCGTCGGACGATAAGTCTCACCTAGTTGCGATCGGCGGCTACGTGGGCGCTATCGCCGGTGGAGGCGTGATCTTCCGCAACATGAGCACTAACAGCAAATGGCACGACAGCGGCACAAGCCTCTACGACAACCCCTACGTGGGCCGCGTCATCGACGGCTTCGCCTTCAGCGAAGGCTGCACGGTCAATAACGGCGACGACAATTACAAGGTCAACCAGCTTACGGATGCGGGAACCGCTTGCGTTACGACAAACGACATTCAAGGTAAGTATCGTAGCGATAGCAATGTGAACTCTGCAGCTACTGTAACCGTTAGTAATGCCCAGGGGCTCCTGGTGCTTTCTGCCATTATTAATAGCGGTGCCGCGTCGGGCCCTGCGAATACAAGCTATGAGCCAACTCTGGGAGTTTTTCGCGGGTCTCTCGCTTATCAAGGTTCCAGAGAACAGGATCCGTCACTTAGTGGGTACCGTTTCGGCAACAAAAACTTTGGCAAAGTGAGGAACGCCAAATATTCCAATGTGGGTACAGGTTCTACCTCTGACGATTTCGATACATCGAAAAACGATGATCGATTTGCCCCAGGAAAACTAAATGACGTTTGGCAGGGGCCTCTTGATCATCTCGACGATGACACGCTCGGCTTCAATTCTCCCTATCTGGTGAGCACATATGCAAATGCGCAAACTGGATATGTTTGCGCATCGGGTCTTTCGGGTGTCAATCTTCAGTTTAATAACGGTATCTATAACATGGCTGACTACGGCACGGGCTTCCTCGGCCTTTCCGGTCGCTATTATTCCAACGCGTGCTATTCGGGGCAGAGAACGACCGACCGCGACCGCATTACCCCGTGGATTGCTTGCATCAACGGTAACGACTCTACGCTCACGCTGAATTCTGCCGTTAAGGAATACCAAGATGACGACTATAAAGTTGCAGGCGTCGGTGGGTTGTTCTCGTCAATTGAGTTCACTTCCAGCAATGTGAGC
>CAVHFC010000003.1:0-29236 GCA_963635025.1 Eubacterium sp. CAG:786 | reverse complement strand
TGGTGGGTTTGTCGGCAAGGTGCTTAGCGGCGTAAGCGGCGTATGGGTGACGTCTGCGAACGACAAGACGATTGCTTCCGATTCGACCATCGCCATCGATTCTGCAAGCATGGATAGCTCGAATACCGCGGGTGGCGTGTTCGGCCTCGTGGGCTGCAGCGTGAATGTGAACACTGGGCAGGATACCGATGCGACGCAGCTCGCTATTATGAGCAACGTGAAGGTGACGACCGAAATTGCTGCGACTTCCTCCGACAACGGTTGCACGCGCGGCGTTGGCACTCTTGTGGGGCGCGCCGAAAATACGGTGAGCGCAACGCGTTTTGCGGTGACGTCGACGAACGAGGCATCGGGGGATGGTCCCACCTATTTGGGCACGGTGAAGGATAGGCGGAACGATTCGACGAATAGCGCTGCCAAGAACGTCGGCGGCATCGTTGGCTGGTCGAATCGTAGCGTGACCATCACCGATTGCTCTGTCGAAAAACTGCGCATTGCCTCTGGCGAGCACAGTGGCGGCCTTGTGGGGACCATGAATTCCGGCGCCGCCCTTACGGTTGATGGGTCGACGGTGAGCGATATGGTGTTCGATGGTGCTCGTATGGGCGGCATTGTCGGCATTGTCGATGGCAGCGGATCGAATGTCACCGTTAGGAATTCAACGGTGAAGAGCTGTTCGTTTAGCGAGAAGGCTTCGTACTGGACAAACCACCCTGGCACCAACGGCAACTTCTCGGGCGGCATCGTTGGCTATGCTTTGGGAACCTATGAGCTTTCCAACGTGCTTTTGAGTGAGAACACCTTTGCGGATACCAAGAAACGCCAGGGTTTGCTGGTTGGCTGCACTGCGCAGGATCCGAGCAACTTCAAAGGCCTTTATGCTGCAGGTATCGACGTGAAGCTGGCATCTAGCCAAAAGAATAGCGATGTGCCTGCTGCAATCTGCTACTTCAACGAGAACAACGGCGATAAAGCCACCATCAACAAGAGATCGTATATCGCGTTTGCGGACTATGAGAATACTTGCGCGGATAGCTCTAAGGCTGGCACGGAAGGCTCGTCGCTATACGACGCGACGGGGGTTTCGCCTTATGTGACCACGAGCCCGAAGTCTGGGGTGACCGTTGGCTCGGGCGTTCTGTTTGGCGATGGCGCGGCCATTACGACTGCTGCATCTTCTGACACGTCCGCCAATACCATCTTGAGCCAAAAGGGCAGCGATGTTGCCGGACGTTATACGTATACCAATATCGGTGGCATAAGCGATGATGGCGTCTACCAGAACGAGAACAGCTTCAGCTCAACAAGTTCCGTCAGCACGTTCAATGAGAACAATAAGACATCGCAGGCTGCAACGAACTTCCCGGTGCTGCTGCTTTCGGGCAACGACACGCAGACGGTTGCGAACTACTTGAACCTAGTTACCAATGGCGGGTTCTCTGATGCGGTGCGGCTTAATGGCGACACCAATTCGCACGTTACCGCCTCGGTTCAGACGATCAAGCTGAGCAATGGTTCTTTCTCCGTTGATGGCTCCGCCACTCCCACCGTTGCCGTGGTGAACAACGGTACGAGCAATATGTCGTTCCGTGCTACAAGCCAGTGGGACAACGAAAAGGGTCAGTTCTCGCTGCTTACCGTCACGTTCTCCGAGGCTGGTAATGAATACAAGGTGCAGGTGCCCATCATCGTTAAGCGCATGCTGGAGATCGACTTCACGGCTACGTATGCCTACGGAACGAATTTCAAGGCGAGCGACTACGGTAGCTTGGGCACTAACGCGCATGTGCTCGCCAGCTTCAACGAGCCTATGACGGGTTATTTGACCTGGACTTACAATCAGGCTAAGGGCGCGGCAACCGAATATGGCTGGGATACGCATCTGGCCAGCGGCGGCTCTATGGGCGCTTTGGGCAAGAGCATCGTTTTCAGCGGAAACGGCACCGATGGCACCCTGCCCGCTGGCACCCAGCTGACGCTGGTGGATACGGCACATAACGATAAGGCGTATCACTATACGGTTGACACCGGCGGTGCCGCTAGCGTTAAGCTGATCGATTTTGTTGATTCGAATGACAGCAACTATGAAGAGCAGTGGCTCAGCGAGCTCATGGGCGTGACGGCCAAGGAGGACAGCGCGTCGGGTGCTTGGGTTGAATGCGACGCGAGCGACGCGAATGCTGGCGCTAAGGTGGCGTCCAACGGAGCCTCGACATGCTATCGTCCCTATAACGCCGATACCGATAGTAACGAAATGCGCTATACCCTCACCGTCTCGAAGGAAGGCGACAAGGAGATTTCGCCGAGCGAGAATTTCTATCTTGTCGTGAATGTGCCGAGCAGCGATGGTGCAACGGCATCGGCTGTTAACGGGTACACAACCACGTCCTTTGCCGATAGTGCGATCAACAAAAACCTGAACTGCACGCTGCGTACCGATAAGGGAAAATCGACAGACGATCATAAGAATTCCGCTTCGACATACAGCATTTACTCGAGCTATGGTCAAACTTTGACCGACAATAATACTTCTGGAGTGAGCCAAATTCAGGGTGGCGCCGATACTGGCTACGGCCTCAGCATGAATGTCACCGACGCCATCACGTTCGATCCTGCTCAGCAGTACACCGATTCCGATAAGCTGTATTACCAGTTCAGCGCTTCGTTGGTGAACTACAGCAAAAACGGCGATACCGCCACGAGCTCTGGTGCTACCGGCTTCCCAACGGGAACCTCTGGCACGCTGAAGTTCTACGTGATGGTTGGGGATAAATACTACACGCCAAGCATTTCGGACTCGGACGGATCGACAACGTGGACTGAGGCTACTGCCGGAACCCCCGCTGCCACTAAATCTTGGACGGCTAACGGCAACGACCTTTCGGTTGTGCTCTCCGATGGAAACAGCAACGCCTTCGATCTTTCCGGGCTACGAGATATCGCCAAGAACAGTGGCAACGCATTCAGCATTATCGTCGAAAGCAGCGACCTCAAGATGACTGAAGAGGCGTGCAAGCAGGCGATCGCCGCTTCGCAAAATGGCGAATCTTATACGAAGATCGGCTACCATTCGAGCCTTTCCACGAGCGCGAGCACGCTTTCGACATCGAACCTGGTTGCCAACGTTGATGGCAATCCGGGTTATTACCGCAAGGATTCCGGCAACTCCACCATTGAGCTTACGGCGAGCGTGCAGTCGCAGCTGGGCATCAACGTGAGCGATCTTGCGCTCGCCGACGGCACCATTGCGGCAGTCGGCACGTACAGCTTCCTGAAGCTTGCCAACGGTTCTTCGAAGATCGATCAGGCATCAGCTGTTCGCTATACGCTTTCGCTGCAGCGTCGAACTGACACTTCAGGCAACTACGAATCGGTCGCCGTCGGCGATTATCTCAGCGTGGCGCAAAGCAGTGGCTTGAGTGCTGATTCCGTAACGGACAGCGATGGCAAGACTACCGCCATCACCTTCACCGACACCAAGAGCGGCGGCACCTTCGCCACCCGCGACGGAAACACCGACTGCTTCAAGTTCCCCTTCCAGGTGAAAGTGAACACGAACGTCGAATCGGAAGGTCACTTCTACGCCAATTACCGTATCGTGTTGACGGCGAGCCTGCTTGACGCCAACAACAACCCCATCGACACGCCCGTGAACGCCCTCGGAGCTTCCGGCTATGACAACACCGATTACCTCACGTACTCCTTAACCAAGATCAACGTCGAGGGAATCCCGCATTCGCAAACGTCCACGTCGACGTCGTAGCCTCGACACCGTACGCACAGCAGCCGCCCGCACCGCAAACCACCAAGCAGCAGAAAGGAGACACGCAACCGCATGACTGTCACCCGCGAAAACACCGCCGCGTCCGCGCGCACCGTTCAGCTGCGCCGCACGTTCCGACGCACGCTTGTTGTGCTGCTCATCGCTGCGCTTGCGGGCGGCGCCGTCACCTATGCTTGGTACATCTACAACACCACACGCCACATCACCGATGTGAAAATGGCGGCGGGCACCGGCGTGACCTTCCTCATTTCCGACAGCTACGATGGCGACTACAAAACCTCATCGGGCCTGGCATTCGAGGGGCTGCTGAACCCCGTGTCGACCGACAACATCCAAAACGGATTCCAGCGCGTGAGCGGTTTTTCCGCCCCCGGGTCGTCCACCTCGGTGCTGGCAACCGCCTTTGAGACGGCCGAGCGCAGCGACTATTACCTCGCGTCGCTGTACCTGGCCACGAATTCGCTGGCCACCGACGTGTATCTCGCGGGAATCGATTTCAGCGACACCGATTCCGAAAATCCCATCTCCACTGCTTTGCGCGTCGGGCTGCTGGTGCATTCCGCCGGACAGGACCAGCCCGTGGCGGCGCAGTACGTTTTCGAGCTCACCAGCGACCACAACCCGCAGGCGAACTACAACACCGCCAACGGCAGCGCGGGCGACGTGCTCGACTCCACTCAAACGGACGGTAGCACGGTGACGTTCGCCCCGCTGAGCTTCAACAATTATTGCGACTACAACGAATCGACCGGCGTGGTCACCCTCAAGGACGCCTCGACGCTGCTGTGCAGCCTTCCCGCGGCGCAAAGCGGCGCGGCCCACAGCACGCCCGTGCAGGTAGACGTGTACGTGTGGCTTGAAGGCTGCGACGAGGACTGCACCAGCAACCTGGCCAGCACCAACCTCGAATCGCTCGCACTGCACTTCGCGGGCAAGCGGAAATAGGGGAGGTGCGCATGGGAAACGAAGCGAAACCGACGTTCAATCGACGCAGGCTTGCGGCCGCGCTGTGGCTGGTGCTGCTCGCGCTCGCGCTCGTCGCCGCCACGTACGCGTGGTTCTCCAACACGCGCTCAACCAACGTGACCCCGACGGCGCACACCGTCAGCAGCAGCGGGTCGGACCTGCTCATCGGCGCAAGCGAAAGCGGGCCGTTCGACACCACCTGCACGCTTGCCACCTCGGACAAGACGCTTTACCCGGTGTCGACCGCCGACCTCACCTCCTTCTGGCGCGCCACGTTCCAAAACGCCGCCGGCATCACCACCGACTACGCCAGCTGCACGGCCAGCATCGACGACTACGCGCTCACCGGTTCGGTGTGGCTGAAGGGCGACGCCGAGGCGCTTTCGATATACCTGTTTGAAAGCGGCATGAGCGTCACCTCCGACCCGCAGCTTTTGGCGTCGCTGCGCCTGGGGCTTATCTTCGAAGGTTCGGCTGGCACGCAAACGTACATTTTCACCTGCGACGATTTGGGCAACACCGCAGGCGCAACCGCCACGCGCACCACCGCGCAGGACGGCGTGGTGGTCTCCGGCAGCTCGGAGTGGAGCTACGTGGACGACCCGGCGCTTTCGATGAGCGCGCGCACCATGGAGGGATCCGAGAGCGCGCCGACGGTGACGTCGGGCGCGCAAGCACTTTACCAGCTTGCCGCCAACGAAGTGGTGCGCGTACGCTATTTCGTGTACATGGAAGGCTGCGACGCGAACTGCATCGACAAGGCGCAGGCCAAGGACGTCGCGCTGCAGCTGGCCTTCGCGGCGACGGCGGCATAAGGTGCGGAAAGGAGGAAGCATGGAGCAGTCGAAAACGAAAACGCGCCTGGCGCAGGCGGGCATCATCGCGGCGCTGCTGGTCATCGCAGCGACGGCGGGCATCGCCACCTATGCGTGGTTCACGAGCAACGCAAAGGTTTCCACGAACAGCGTTGCCGTGCACAGCGATTCGAGCGAACTGGTCGTCGAGCTGGGCGATGCCGATGCAGGCGCCTGGTCGAGTGCCGGTGACGTCGCGCTGTCCACGAACAGCCCCGCTGACCTTGTGCTGTATCCCGTTTCGACCTTCGACCTTTCCGGTTTCGCCGAATGCGCGAACAACGCCGCCAACGGCTCGGCAACCTCCTTCGAGCAGGCGGAAGACGGTCAGCATTTCTACCATGGTTGGATTGACATGCGTGCAAGCGTATCGGGGACGGGCGCCGACAAGGCGTCGGGCTCCGTTGCGCTGTATTTGGCCGACACGCTTGCCCCTGAAGGCGCGAACGCCGACCTGCTCAAGGCAGCGCGCGTGGGACTGAAGCTTTCGCAGGGCGGCCAGGTTCTTAAAGCCGCGTATTTCCCGCTCGACAGCACGCCCGGGTCGCACACTTCCGAGCATCCCGCAACGGCGCCGCAACTAGAAGGCTACGAGGACGGCATGCTTCTGGGCTGGGAGAACGGCGCGCTTGCATGCGCGGCGGACGCGGCCGAGGACTTCACCACCTACCTGATGGGCGTCGACGAGTCGGCCACGCGTCCCGCCAATGCGCTTGCAAACCTGGATCTGAACCAGACGTACCGCCTGGACATGTACTACTACATAGAGGGCACGGACGCCGACAGCGCCGATTATCTGTACGGCGACACGGGCATTCTGCACCTGCAGCTGTTCGCGGTGCTTGACGGGCAGGAGGGCTGATGGACGAAGAGCAACGCCAAGACCTGCGCCATCGCCTGGTAACCACCATCGTGCTGGTGGCGTTCGCGCTCGTGGCCATCGGCATGGCCACCTTCGCCTGGTTCTCCATCGCCGACAGCGCGAAGGCGCGATCGTTCGCCATCGACGCGAACGCCGACGGGTCGCTGCGCTTCGACCTGGACGCGCACGGCGCCTACACCGACTACGTGAGCACGCTGGGCTTCGACGAAATATCCGCGCGCATCGAGCGCGAGAAGGGCGTGAACATCGACGCTTCGCAGCTTTCGCCCGTGACCACTTCCGACGGGCAGACGTTCACGCTGGAAAACGGCAGCGCGGCAACGGCGGAAAGCGGCGCCTACCTGGAATTCACGCTGCACTTCATCAGCCTGGACGATTGCGTCGTGCGCCTGACGGGCCAAGCGGGGGACAACGGCGCGGCGGGCACGGCGTTCACCTCGGCCAGCGCAAGCTCGCTGCCGCTGGCCATGCGCATGAGCTTTACCGCCGACGGGCGAACCTGGATCTACAACCCCAACAGCACGCTTTCCGCCACGTCAAGTGCGCAGGTGACGACATTCGGTCTTGATACCAACAGGGCAACGGCCGCGTCCAACATGTTCAGCCTTGCCGCCGAACAGGACAAATCAGTCATCGTTCGCATCTGGCTGGAAGGAACGGATGCAAATTGTACTAATATGGTCAAAGGTTCCGATTACTCCGTCTCGATGCGCTTCGAGGGCGTCGAGAGCGAATAGCTTTCATACCATGGGAAGGGAATTATGCAAGCAGTGAAAAAAGCCGCGTCCATCGTGATCAGCGTCATCATGTGGATCATCATCCTCATCGCGGCGCTCTACGCATTCACCACGCTGGCCACCAAAGACGACGGCAGCGTGGCCGACCTCGCGGGCTTCACGCCGCTGACCGTTCAGTCGGAATCGATGGCGCCGACGTTTGACCAAGGCGACCTGATCTTCATCCAGAAGTGCGACCCGACAACCCTGAAAACGGGCGACATCATCACGTTCCACACCATCATCGACGGGCAGTATGCGCTGAACACGCACCGCATCGATTCGATTGAGGAACTTGCCGGCGCGCGCAGCTACACCACCAAGGGCGACAACAACGCCATCACCGACGACCACATCATCTCCGACGTGGACATCGTGGGCAAATACGTGGTGCGCCTGCCGTACATGGGCAACGTGATGAACTTCCTTTCGAGCAGCGTGGGCTTCTTGGTGGTCATCGTCATCCCGATGCTGCTGTTCTTCATCTACCAGGTGTATCACCTGATCATCGTCGGGATGAACTTGAAGCAGGCGATGGCCGAGGACGAGCGCCGCTCGCGCGCCGAGGCCATTGTGGCTTGTGAGGGGAGCGTGGCCGCGGCTGCGGCTGGCGCGGGCTCTTCCGGGGCCGCAGCGGGGTCGTCCTCTGCGGCTGGGTCAGCTGCGGCTGCGGGACCGTCGGCAGCTTCCGCTTCTTCCGACGCAAAATCAGAATAGCGAGGTGACGCGGTGAGCGAGTTTCTTGGGTTTGCCTGGGAACTTCTGGCGAAGGTCGTCTACAACGTCGCCGAAGTGGTGAACGCCCTGCTCAACCTGTTCATTTTCGGATGGGTGGACTACTTCAACATCTTCTGGACCTACTTCACGCGCTTCGACTTGGTGGGCAAGATCGGATCGGTCATCCTGTTCGCCCTGCTCATTGCCGCGGCGGTGCTCATCGCGCTCATCATTTTGAAGCGCCTGCGCGTCAATTACGACCTCAAGCACGACGGGACGGACAACAAAACCCTCTACCGCGAGATCGCGCAGCTGAACAAACAGGTGCTCGATTTGATGGACGAGAAGAACAAGCTTTTGGCGTTGAAGGTCAACTCCATGGGCGCCACCGAGCGCGTTCCCTACATGGGCGCGTCGGCGCTTATCGACGACGATCTGGCCGCCGCAGCCGCCGCAGCCGCCGCAAGCGGGCAGGCGAAACCGTCCGCCGACGATCAGGAGCTTGCCCAGGTCAACCGCTTCCCCAAGCTCACGCTGGTGGACCAGAAGTACCGCGACCTGGTGCCGCCCGCGTTCGACAACAGCATCACGTTGCAGCAGTTCGCCGAAGGCTATCGCGCATACGCCTGCAACCACATGAAGCTGTACTACACGCCCGAAATCGTGCGGCGCTACATCGCCGGCATGGCCGCGAGCAAGCTGCTCATCCTAGAGGGCATTTCCGGTACCGGCAAAACGTCGCTGCCGTATTCGTTCAGCCGTTACCTGGACAACCCCGCGACCATCGTTTCCGTGCAACCGTCCTACCGCGATCGCACGGAAATCATCGGCTACTTCAACGAGTTCTCGAAGCGCTTCAACGAGACGGAGTTTTTGCGCGCGCTGTACGAGGCCGGCATGCGGCAGGACCCGAGCATCATCGTGCTCGACGAGATGAACCTGGCGCGCGTGGAGTACTACTTCGCGGAAATCCTGTCGGTGTTGGAAATGCCGAGCCACGACGAATGGGTGCTTGACCTGGTGCCCACCCAGTGGAAGGGCGACCCGAAGATGCTCAACGGCGGGAAGATCACCGTTCCCGATTCGCTGTGGTTCGTGGGCACGGCCAACAACGACGACTCCACCTTCACCATTACCGACAAGGTTTACGATCGCGCCGTTCCCATCGAGATCAACGATCGCGCCGACGAGTTCAGCTGTCCCGATCAGGAGTGCGTCCACGTGACCGCCGATCATCTGCAATACCTGTTCCAGAAGGCGAAGGTCGATCACGTCATTTCGGAGGAGTCGCTCGAAAAGCTCGATCAGCTGGACAAATACCTGCAGACGCGCTTCAAGCTGTCGTTCGGCAACCGTATCATCAAGCAGATGTACGACTTCGTACCCGTGTATGTGGCTTGCGGTGGCACCGAGGTCGGCGGCATGGACTACATCATCGCGCGCAAGGTGCTCAAGAAGTTCGAAAGCACCAACGTGAGCTTCGTGCGCGACGAGATGAAGGGCCTGATCGAGTACATCCAGACCACGTTCGGCGAAGGCGGCCTTCCCGACAGCATCGAGTATCTGCGCAGCATACAGAACCTGTACTAGCGAGGGCGGGCAAGCATGTCAGACACCATCCAGGACCTATACGGCAGCTTTTCGGAGCAGATGGAGCCCATCCAGGAGGACGACCGGTATTTTCGCTACCTCTTCGAGATGGCCCAGGCGTCCGACACCACCATCGAGCAGAAGCGCGAGGAGCTTGAGAAGGTCGTCGACGAGGAATGGATCAGCGTTATCGAGGAATCGCTTGACGCCATCAACACCATCATCGAGAAGCCGCGCCGCTTCATCACCACCGAGGAAGAGGTGGTGCCGGTTTCGCTGGCCAAGCGCATTTCCGCCGACAGCGTGCGGCATCTTTCGCAGAACACGCAGTTTCTGGCGCCTTCGGAAGACGGGGACGTCCACCCGACGCACGTCCTGAACGTCAACACCGCCGAAACCTATGACCTGTACGAGAACCGCTTCGTATATCACCTGATCCAGCGCTTGCTGACGTTCGTGGACAAGCGCACGGACGTCATCTTCTGGAACACGGGCAACGAGATTTGCAACCGCTTCAAGATGCACAGCAAGATCGACGACGCGTACGAGGAAATCGAATACACCGTCGAGATGTCGGTGAAGAACCGCCAGAGCTTCGCAGAGAACGAAGCCGACAACATGGACACCTTCATGCGCATCGACCGCGTGCGCCGTTTGGTGATGTCGCTGGCGTCGACATCGTTTTGCAAGATCATGGCCGGGTGCGCAACGGTGCGCAGCCCCATTCAGCGCACGAACCTGATGACGAAGGACCCGAACTACCGCACCTGCTATAGGCTGTGGCAGTTCATGGAACGCTACGACGAGGTGGGCTACACCATCGACATCAAGGACTCGGAGATGGCCTTTGACGACGAGTACCTGATCCAGATGTACACCAACCTCATCAACAATTACACGGTGTTCAAAAGCCTGACCGGCGACGAGCGCAACCTTGACGAGGTGGAAAGCTCGCAGCGCGAACCGGTGCGCCCGAAGTTCGTGAAGGAGTTTGCCGAAGAGCTGGTGGCCGACCCGGACCTTCCCGACGTGGAAGTGCGTCGGGTGTTCGTGGAAGAGGTGACGCAGGCGCAGCTTGATGCCGAGGCCGCACTGGCGCAGGAGCGCGAGGCTGCGGCAGGGTTGCGGGCGCAGGTCGAAGCGCTGCGGGCGCAGGTGGAGCGCGCGCGGGCCGATGCTGCGGCGCAGGAGGAGAGCGCACGGGCGGCGCGGGCCGAGGCCGACGAGGCGATGGCGGCGGCGAAGGCCGAGGCTGCGGCCCAGGTTGCCGACGCGAAGGCCGATGCCGCGGCGCAGGTTGCCGATGTGAAGGCGTGCGTTGCTGCAGCGAAGGCTGAGGCTGACGAAGCGGTTTCCGCGGCGAAATCCGATGCTGAGGCGCAGGTTACTGCGGCTCGAGAAGAAGCCGAGGCGAAAATCGCTGCGGCTCGCGACGAAGCTGAGGCGCTTGTGGTGCGGGCGCGGGAATCGGCTGCTGAGCAGCATGAAGCAGCGCGCGGGAAGATCGACGCTGCTAAGGCTGCGGTTGCGGAAAAGGATGCCGAGCTGGAAGCGTTGCGAGCTTGCGCGGCAGACGAGCTTGCCGAGGCCAAGGACGCCGCGAAACGCGAGCTTGACCAGGTGCACAGCGCTTGTGCCGAAGAGCTTTCCCAGGCGGTTTCCGAAGCTGAGCGGAAGTACGCCACGCAGCTTGCCCAGGCGCAGGAAGAGATGCAGGAGCAAATCTCCTCGCTCATTCGCGACCTTGAGCAAACGGAGAAGGCGCGTCAGCGGGCCGAAAAGCGGGCCGAGGGCAACAGCCTGTCGCACTACCTGTTAAACAGGCTGCGCGGGTTGGAGAATGACGGCAGCAGCGACGGGGAATCCAGCGATGGTTCCGATTCCGCCGAGAGCGCCAGCGCCGCTCGCAAGGGCGACGGTTCTGGCTCCGCCGACGAAAACACGCGCAAATAGAGCGGTTTCCGCTGATGAAACACGTGCTTAGAGTGGTGAACGTTGCCGCGGCCATCATCATCGCGGTGGCGCTCGTGGTGCTTTTGCGCGTGGTGTTCACGCCGGCCGGCGAGGTGCCGAGCATCGCCGGTTACAGCTTCATGCGCACGCTGACCGGCAGCATGGAGCCCACCATTCCCGTGCATTCGCTGGTAGTGGTGCAGCAGACCGATCCGTCCGAGCTTGCCGTGGGCGACATCATCACGTTCAAGTCAACGAACGAGGCACTCGAAGGGTCGCTTAACACGCATCGCATCACGCAAATCGATGATGCGAACGGTCAGCTTTCCTTCCACACCAAGGGTGACGCGAACGCCATCGAGGACACCGAGCTGGTGGCAAGCGGCAACATCGTCGGGCGCGTGGTGTTCGTATCGGCCTGGATCGGTGTGGCGGCGTCGCTGCTGTCGAACCCGCTGCTGTTTTTCCCGCTCATCGTGCTGCCGCTGGCGGTGCTACTGGCAATAGAGATTTCGAAGATGGTGAAATCGACGCAAAAAGTAGCGCAAGCCGAAGAAGAAGCAGCCCTGCGAGCAGCGGTAGAGCAGATACGCCGCAAGAAGGCCTTGCAAGCAAGTGAGAGTAGCAAGGGAGACGAGGGCAGCGAAGACAGCAACGGCAATAAGGACAGCGAGGGCGCCGCAGGTGGCAAGCGTTGATGCACGCGAAAAAAGTCTGACGCACCTTCGGCGCTGAACGATTCATGCGCGAGATGTGTCACGCGCCCACGAAAATCAAGCGGTAAGGTTATCCCCTGCAGAAAGAATTCGTGGGGTCGAGCGAAAGCCCGCATTCGAGAGCACCGAAGGTGCGACACATAATTCAAAGCGGCGACGCGCGGGTCTTCTCACCCCCCGCGCGGTAAGAATCTGACGCGCCTTCGGCGCTGACCTAGTGATGTGCGAGCTGTCGCTCGCACCCACGAAATTCTTACGAAAGGGTTAACCTCGCAGCCAAATTTCGTGGGTTCGAGCTATCAGCTCGAACCGTATCAGAAAGCACCGAAGGTGCGCCACCGATTTTGACGCGGGCCCCATCAGCTTGCAAACCCGACGGGCCCGCTTTTTGGAAATTTGCGTCGCGCTCTTCGAGCGCTCTCTATTGCTGCGCGAGACGTGTCCCTCGCCTACGAAAAACCTCATCGAAAGGGTTGAGCCGGCAGCTAGACTTTCGTGGGTGCGAGCCATGGCTCGCACCTGAATAGAAAGCGCATTTATGCACGCCAGTGTTTTCAACGCAAGTGGCAACGGGCCAGGGGGTGCGCAGCCACAGCGGCCCAACGCGCGTCGACCCTTCTGCTTTCCCGCTATTTTCGCTCCTCGCGCGCCGCCGCCTCCACACCCTCTCTGATATTCTGAAAAGAAAGGCAAACCACCCGTTCCGCCTGAAAGAAGGGTTGAGCCATGGCTTCCGAATCCGTCAATTACCAATGCCCGAACTGCATGGGCCCTGTTCACTACGTGGGCGAATCGGGCATGCTCGAATGCGATTACTGCGGGTCGTCGTTCACGCCGCAGCAGATCGAGGAGGCCTACGCCGCCAAGCAGCAGGCCGCCGACGCGCAGGCTGCAGCCCAGGTCGCGCAGGCGCAAGCCGGGCAGCGTTCCGCATTCGACCAGATGGGCAACGAGGCCGCAGGCGCGTCGTCGGTGCTTACGCAGGAAACCGTCGACGCGGCGGTCGGCGTCAGCAACCAGGCGCAGTCTCCCATTGACGCCTACCTTTCGCGCGCCAGCTGGAACGACGAGGAGCGCGCGGGCATGCGCAGCTACACCTGTTCAAGCTGCGGCGCGCAGCTGTGCGTCGACGCGACCACGGCCATCGGGGAGTGCCCCTATTGCGGCAACCAGGCCATGGCGCCGGGCACGTTTTCCGACGACGTGAAGCCCGACCTGGTCATCCCGTTCAAGCTCGACAAGCAGGCGGCCGAATCCGCCCTCACCGCCTACTACAAGGGCAAGCGCTTCCTTCCATCGGAATTCGCCTCGGCCAATCGCGTCGCGCACGTGCAGGGCGTCTACGTGCCGTTTTGGCTCTACGACGGGCGCGCGAGCGGCAGCGGAACCTTCGAGGCGAAGAACATCAGCACCTGGCGCGAGGGCAAGGACGAGGTTACGAAAACCGACGTGTACCACGCCTGGCGTGAGGGAAACTCGTCGTTCACGCGTATTCCCGCTGATGGGTCGGCGAAGATGCCCGACGGCCATATGGATGCCATCGAGCCGTTCGACTACGACGAACTCAAGCCGTTTTCCGTCGCCTACCTGCCCGGGTATTCCGCCGAACGCTACGACCAGGACGCCGACACTTGCTCGGGGCGCGCCCGCGGGCGCATGAAGAACACGCTGGCCGAGCAGCTTCGGCAAAGCGTCACGGGCTACGACCAGGTCGATTCCGGAAACGTGAGCACGCAAACGAGCATCGAGGGCGTGTCGCGGGCGCTACTTCCGGTGTGGATGCTGCACACCCAATGGAAGGACGACGACTACCTGTTCGCCATGAACGGGCAGACGGGACGTCTGGTGGGCGACCTGCCGGTTTCCCCGCTGAAAGTGATCCTGTGGTTCCTCGGTATCTTCGTGGCGGTTTGCGCCATTTGCGTCGGCATCGACGTCGGGTTCTTGGAACTTGAAGATACCGTGAGCAAGGTGCTGGTGGACGTTGTGGTGCCGCTGGCGGTCGCAGGTGGCGTGTGCTGGTACTTCTATTCGCAGATGAAAACGGCGAAGGAGCAGACCACCGCATTTCGCTACGTCGACGGCGGGGGGCTGAACCTTACGGGAAGCAGTGACAGGTTCGTAACATCGTTCGTCACACGCCGCCGCGTCGAGCCGGACAACGACGATAGACGCTAGACTGGAATCAACAGACGCTGCTATTTCAGCAACGAAGACCGAGGAGGACACATGGGTCTCATCAAAGCAGGTATCGGCGCCGCAACCGGCGTTTTGGCGGATTCTTGGCGCGAGTACATCTACGCCGACGCGCTTGACGCGAACACGCTGGTCGTGAAGGGGCAAAAGCGCACGTCGGATAAGGGGCGCAGCTCGAACACGAAGGGGGAGAGCAACATCATCTCCGACGGTTCGATCATCGCCGTTGCCGACGGGCAGTTCATGATCATCGTCGAGCAGGGCGCCATCGTGGACGCCTGCGGAGAGCCGGGCGAGTTCCTGTTCGACCAATCGAGCGAGCCGAGCCTGTTCTTCGGCGAAGCTGGCACGCTTTCCGAGCGCATCACCGCCAGCTTCGAGCGCGTGGGTGCGCGCTTTTCCTTCGGCGGCGACACGGGCAAGGACCAGCGCGTTTACTTCTTCAATAAAAAGGAGATCATCGGCAACAAATACGGCACCCCAACGCCGGTGCCGTTCCGCGTGGTAGATGCGAACATCGGCCTTGACGTGGACATTTCGGTGCGCTGCAACGGCGAATACTCGTACCGGATCATCGACCCGCTCATGTTCTACAAAAACGTGTGCGGCAACGTTGAGGAACCGTTCACGCGCGACAAGATCGACTCTCAGCTGAAAAGCGAGCTTTTAACCGCGCTGCAGCCGGCATTCGCCATGATCAGCGCCATGGGCGTGCGCTACTCGGCCGTTCCGGCGCACACCACCGAGCTTGCCGCCGCGCTCAACGAGGTGCTCTCCGAGCAGTGGGGGCAGTTGCGCGGCATTGAGGTTGCGGCCTTCGGCGTGAACAGCATCGCGGCGTCCGAAGAGGACGAGAAGATGATCAAGGACCTGCAGAAAGCCGCGGTCATGCGCGACCCGGCCATGGCAGCCGCGAACATCGCCTCGGCCCAGTCCGACGCGATGCGCACCGCTGCCGGCAACTCTGCTGGCGCGATGACGGGTTTCATGGGCATGGGCATGGCCGGGATGGCCGGCGGCATGAATTCCGGCAACCTGTACAACCAGCAGGGGGGTGGCACTCCGCAGAGCCAGTACAACGTGGCAGCTGGCGGGGGATTTGCGCCCGCGGCGGGCGCCAGTGGCGGCGCGGCGGGCGCGTGGACGTGCGCTTGCGGTGCGACCAACACGGGCAAGTTCTGCAGCAATTGCGGGACCGCGAAACCTGCGCCGGCGGCCGTGCCGGGCACGTGGACGTGCGCTTGCGGGTCGGTCAACAGTGGGAAGTTCTGCGGGAACTGCGGGGCAGCGAGGCCTGCAGCTGATGACGGCTGGGATTGCGCTTGCGGTGCGCACAACACCGGAGCGTTCTGCAGCAACTGCGGAAGCAAACGACCGTAAGAAGTCTCAGGTGTTAGGTTAACGCTTCAACCAGGTCTTTCGTGGGCGCGAGCGACAGTTCGTTCAGGGAGAGCATCCAAGGATGCGACACAAATTTTTACCGTGGTGCATCGCCGGGTGTTTGCCAGCCGGCGATGCACCACGGTTTTCAAGAGTGTGACGCACCCTTGCGGGCGCTGAACGATTCATGTGCGAGACATGTCTCGCACCCACGAAAAACCCTACGCGATGGTAACATGACGACCGAAATTCGTAGGGTTGAGCGACAGCTCAACCCTAATTAGAGAGCGCCGCTAGGCGCGACATAATTTTGAAACAACTCCGTTGCCGCCTCACGAACCGGCAACGGTTTCCCTGGTTGCTACAGCGGCATTTTCGTCAAGTCGCGGCTGCCGAACAGAAAGCGACGAACCTCCATTACGTCGTCGTCGAGCACATAAAAGACCATATAGTTGCCAACCGCGAACCAATAGTATTGCCGAGCGCGCGCCCTTGAAGAGCGATACTTTGTTGCTGTTTCAGGATGCTCTCGGTATTCGAGGATCTTGTCTTCGAGCTGGTCGACAAGCCGTTCAGCAGCTTTGGGGTTATCGAGCACATTGGCGATATAAGAAACAGCTTTCTGCAGGTCATCCCAAAAGAGAGGGAGGTAGCGCAGTTTATAATGCTCGGACATCTCGTCCACGGCGCATTCCTTCCCGGATAGATCCGAACACCTCGTCATGGGAATAGCGCAGAGACGTTGTCTCGGCTTGTGCATCCGCCGCATCAAGTGCGTCTTCCACGCTACCGTTCAGACGATCGAATTGCTGCATTGACATGACGACCATAGACCCATAGCCGTTCTTTGTCAGAAATACGGGACCGCCTTGCTGGACATCCTTCTCAACGTCACCGTAATGATTGCGTAAATCGGAAATCGGCCGAATATTCATGAGGACACCTCCTATCAACAGAGTATCTGAATTTTACCAATTGAAGAAGATTGCATGCAACTACGCCTCTGACGAAGAGGATGTCACCATCATCGCTTTCTTTCATCAAACGCAAGACTTCGCGAGGCTTGTTTGAGCTTGTCTCTATCGGCTTAGTGCAGCTGCGCTAAGTTTCTGCGCCGGGCAGAAACTTCGATAAGGCTGATAGCTGAAGTCGATTTCACTTCAAACGGATAATATATCTTATGTTAACTAGCGAGTAGGAAATGGCCTGGCTTTTCTGTCGAGGTTTGTGTGCTCCCTACCATTTTGCCTTGCAGCCAGATTTTGTGGGGTCGAGCGACAGCTCGACCAGGCCGTCAATGGTGCTAGGAAATAAAATCCTTCCCGGCCGACCAAAAAATGTGTGACGCGTCCTTCGGACGCTGAACTAATGCTGTGCGAGCTTTCGCTCGCACCCACAAAAATTGGTTGAAAAGCCTTACTCAGTAGCAAGTTATCAAGCGACCGAGTAAGGCTGTATGACCAACAAACCCCTGATAAGAGCATTAATCAAACGTTACGTTTTCGTGGGGTTGAACGAGAGCTCGACCCTTATTCGAGAGCGCCGTTAGGCGCGACGCCAATCTCTTGCCTAAAACAACGTGATGCTGAAGGTGTGCTCGTCCACGTCACCGGGCTCTAGCAGCGTCATGCCTGCTTTGTGCTCGAGGATGTCGTCCTCGTCGTGCGCCGTGGTGTGCCCGGTCCAGGGCTCGAGCGCCACAAACGGCGCGTTTCCCGCCGCCGACCATACGCCGATGTACATGAATCCCGGGAAATCGACGCGCACTCCGTGACCGCTTTTCGTATCGCGCAGTACAATGGTGCTATCGGGAACATCGGTGAACATGAGCGCATCGTGGGCGAGCAGGTCGTGCGACAGCGCGATGTGATCGGATCCCTTTGGGCATTCGAACGCATCATCCCAGCTCATAAGGCCATCTTCCCTGATAACGGGAAGCGTGCAGCTCCAGGGGCGACTAAATCGCAGTTCGTGATCTTCGAACGTTCCTTCGAGTTTAGCCTCGGTCTCGTCGGTAGCATCCGTCGCCGCGCCGTTGCATCCGCTGTTGGTGTGCGCAGCTGCATCGCCACTCGAGGCAACGTCGATCGCTCCACCTCGACCATTCGCTTCGGCCAAAACGGGAACATTGAACGCTGGATGTCCGCCCACGCAAAACGGCAAAGGGACGTCCCCGGTGTTCGTCACGCGAAAGGTTTGCGACAGCGTTGCCTCGCCGGTGATGGCGTAGACCATGTTCAGCTTGAAGCGGTACGGATACGCCTTGCGCGTCTCCTCGGAATCTTGTAGCTCGAACGTGACCGAGGATCCGTCAGCAGCGCGCTCAACCACTTCATGCTGGTAATTCCGGGCAATGCCATGACGCCCCATTGCGCAGGGCCCCTGCGCCGAGTCGGCTCTCCCCTCGCGCAGCGACCCTACGATGGGAAACAAAATGGGCGCCTGACGAGGCCAGAACGCGGGGTCTCCCTGCCAAAGATATTCGCGTCTACCCAGCCGCAAACTGGAAAGCTGCGCTCCCATCGCACCGATCACAGCGTCAATGTTCCCCGCATGAAGCCGCATCATCTCAGCCATTTGGCTCCTTTCGAACATGCTCTATGGAATGCATCATAACAGTGTCGCATCCTTCGGATGCTCTCTAATATGGTGCGAGCTTTCGCTCTCACCCACGAAAATCTAGCGGTAAGTTTATCTCCTGCAGCAAGGATCCGTGGGCGCGAGACACGTCGCGCGCATTACTTGGTCAGCGCCCGCAGAGCGCGTCAGACTTCTATCCAAGAGGCGGGCGGTTGGGTGTCGATTGGCGAGGTGGTTTCACTCAAGCAGCAAGCATTTCGTGGGTGCGAGATATCATCTCGCACCGTAATAGCCAGCGCCGAAGGCGCGTCAGTTTTTTTAACATGCGGGCGGAACCGGTTACATCGACCATCAACCGTTCGCTTGCCCAGAAAATGTGTGTCGCGCCTGACGGCGCTCTCGAATACGCTTTCGCTCAAACCCACGAATTTTTGCTGCCGGTTTAACTATCTCATCAGGGATTATGTGTTCGTGATCGATCATTCGCGGGGTTGAGCGAAAGCGCTTACAAAAGAGCGCCCGGCGCGACAGTGTTTTCAACGCGAGGTGTTGCCGCCTACACACCCACCAGATCCATGAGCTCTTGCTTGCTGTGGACGTCCAGTTTCGTGTAGATGTGCTTGGTGTGGCTGCGGACGGTGTTCTCCGTCAGGTACAGCGTTTCGGCGATGTAGGACTTCGTGCGGCCCTTGCACAGCATCTTCATCACCTCAAGCTCGCGCGGCGTCAGTCCGTGCTGCGCGCCCACCACGTCGCAGCGCTCGTCGATGCTGCGATGACATTCCGGGGCGCTTGCGCGTTCGCCGGAAAGCTCGGCGAAGATCCATTTCGTGTCCTGGTCACGCAGCTCCAGGCAGAACGTGCCCACGAGCGCAAGCACGAACATGAGCACCGTGGTGGTGGCCACGTCGACATATGCCGCCGCAAGCGCGCCGGCGACAATCGACCCGACAGCGAACGGCGCCGTGTAAAACGCCCAGCCCACGCCGAACACCAGCGGAGGTGTTGCCTGTGCATGGCGCGCCACGTCGGCAACGGTCAGCCAGGTGAACAGCACCAGCAGATCCCATGCGCTGCTTTCCACGCACCGGAAGACCTCGACTTGCGGAAACAGCGCCTGGCTCAGCACGTCGAGCGCCAGCAGCACCAGCACGATGCGCCACAGCTGCGCGAAGTTGAACGACTTCTTCGCCCCGACGACCACGCCGAGCACCACGGCGGAAATAACCACCTCGCAAGCGCGGCCGAGCAAAAACACGTCGGCGGGCGCGGAGCTTTGGTTGCCGTAGGACTTCCCCACCAAAAACGCGGTGACGAAGGCGAGCGCTGCCACGGCCACGGCCACCTTCCACAGCCCGCGCAGGTTGTGTGACTCGAAGCGCACGGTCGCCCGTCCGCGATGAGGCACGTTGATCAGCGCCATGCGGCACAGCAAAACCGACGCGACCGGCAGCACCATGGTGATGGCGCACGCAAGCGGCAGCGGGCTGAAATGCGCCAGGCACTTCAGCAGCGATCCGGCGATGTTCGCAACGAACAGGCACCATACCGCTGTGCGCGTTTCGAGCCGCACGTAAAGTTGACCCCATTGCAGATATAACCAGCCCAGCACGCAGGAGCACAGAATGGCCGCCGGGGCTTGCGCGGGCGCTAATACCGGAGCCGCGACCGAGAGCACGAGCACAAGCGATCCCGCGGCTCCGAGCCCCGCCACAACGTAACCGGCTATAGCGGATTTCAAAAACGCCGGAACTTTGTGCGCCAGCGCGCCGAACGCAACCATGACGGCGGCCAGCACCAAATAGGAAGCTTGCCACGACAGTTCGCCTGCGGGCGCCGCTCCGCAGGCCGCGTTGATCAAGAAAGCCCATGCGAGCGCGCAGCAGATGCCGATGGACGCCCAGCGCGGGCGGGCCGTATTCCCTTCGTGCTGGACATTTTCCTTCGCATCGTTCGCCTTCGCCATATTCAAATCCCTCTAAACCCTCTCTCTTTGTTGGAGCGCATAATAACACGCGCGCGTCACCGCCACGTGACGCTTTTTCCTACCCGTTGCCGCACCTTGCAGCACAGCCTCTTTCACCTGCGGAAACGCTTGTTTCACCCGCTTCGGGTAGGACAAATTCCCCCGCTTTTGCGCATACCGTGCCCCAGGTGCGGGTGAAGCCTGACGCCGCCGCGGCCGATAGAGTGCATCGAGTTGCGCATCGCGCGCCACCGAAACGCGATGGGGCGCGATGCGCAAGACGCTGTGCACCGCATGCGGTGCCGGAAAGCAGAACAAGGAAAGGGAGATTGATGGAATCGATCGACGGTTTGAACCTGACGCAATCGCGCCGCAACTTCATCAAGGCCGCGGGCGCCACCGTGCTCGCCGGCGTTGCTGCCAGCGCGCTGGGCGGCTGCCAGGCCAAGGGCAAAGCCGAGAACAAGAACAACTTCGCGCAGTCCATTGGCGAGATCGACTGGGACGAGGAGACCGACGTCCTCATCGTCGGCGGCGGCCTGGCCGGCCAAGCGGCGGCGGCGACCGTGGCCACCGAGGGCAACGGCGCCAAGGCACTGCTGCTTGAAAAGGGCGCGCTCGTGCTCGGCGACGGCGACAGCCCGTTTTCCGCCGGTCGCGTGCTGTGGACTGACGACGAGCACGCCGAGGGCTTCCGCCAGTACCTCTATGAGCTGCGCGGCGAAATGGACAATACCCCCGACGCCGTGCTTGACGCATTCGCCGCGGGCATCCACGAGAACCGCACCTGGCTGGAGAGCCTGCCGGGCTTCAAGGACGACTACATCAAGGCCACCACGCACTTCCACCCCGGCACCGGCGACACGTGCTACCCCGAGTACGCCGAGCTGCCGCATGGCTACAACCTGGGCGTCCTGTACTTCAAGGACGAGAAGTACGACCACGTCATCAAGTTCGTGAACTCGGCATTCGCCAACAACGACAACGTCACGCACAAGCTGAACGCCCCGCTCACGGCCCTGATCCAGGATCCCGAGAGCAAAGAAGTGCTCGGTGGCGTGTACACCTACGAGGGCAGGACCATCTACGTCAAGGCCAACAAGGGCGTCATCATGTGCTGCGGCGGCTTCGAGAACAACAAGCAGATGCGCGCCGACTACCTTTCCGCCGCCACCGCGCGCTGCATCGCCGGGCGCATGAACACCGGCGACGGCCACTACATCTGCGCGCGCATCGGCGCCGACATGTGGCACATGAACAGCTGCGCGGGCATGTGGACGAGCGTGTCCCCCATCGAAGGCGAGGACGTGACCATGCGCACGCCCAAGCAGTACGGCATCACCGTGGCGGAAAACGGTCGCCGCTTCTTCATGGACTGGGATTCCGACCATGAGCACGACTGGGAGGTCATCGACCAGAACCCGCTGAACATCAACGTGGGCAGCCGTCACGGCCATATGCAGTTCGGTGGCGAATGGCCGCACCTGCCCATGCCGAAGACCACCTGGTACATCCTCGATGACGAGGGCTACCAGAAAATGATGGCCTACTCCACCGCGCCGAACTTCGAGCCGTCCAGCGACGGCTACGGCTACACCGCCGACACCATCGAAGAGCTGGCCGACAAGGCGGGCATCAACAAGACCGAGCTGGTGAAAACGGTTGCCCAATGGAATGAGTACTGCGAAGCTGGTTCCGACCCGGCGTTCTTCCGCCCGGCGAAGACGCTGACGCCCATCAAGGGCGCTCCGTTCCATGCCTGCCACTGCTCGACCACCCTGCTGAATACCGACGGCGGCCCGCGTCGCAACGAGCGCGCGCAGATCATCGACCTGAACGGCGAGGTCATCCCCAACCTGTACAGCGCCGGCGAGTTCGGCAGCGTGTGGTGCGACATGTACAACGGCGGCGGCAACCTGGGCGAATGCTGCGCGTTCGGTCGCATCGCCGTGCGCAACGTGCTGGGCATCGCCTAAGGGTGCTTGGGTGCGAAGGAGGATTTTCGATGAGCGATATCGATGAGAAGAACGCGGGTGCGCAGGGCGCCGACGGAGCGGCGGGTGCGAGCGCGACGCCGGCGGCGAAGCGCAACGAGAAACGCCACCGTCTCGGCATCACGCTCGGCTGCGTCGTGGTCGTGCTGGTGGTGGCCGGCGCCGGTTTCGCCGTATGGCACGAGCAGCCGAGCTTCTGCAACGCCATCTGCCACGACCCGATGGACCCCTACCTGCCCACCTTCGAGGCGACGCCCGGCGAGAGCGCCGTTGACAAGTGGGGCAACGAGGTCGAGGATGCCGGCAGCATGCTGGCCGCCGTGCACAACCAGGTGGGGAAAACCTGCATGGACTGCCACGTGCCGCAGCTTGACGAGCAGATGACCGAAGGCGCCGAATGGGTGACGGGCAGCTACGACAGCACGCTCGGCGAGCGCACGGCCACGCAGCTGGTGGAGGCGCGCGGCCTGGAGAATTCCGACGAGTTCTGCATGAACTCGAGCTGCCACCCCTACGGGCGCGAGGAGCTGGAGAAGAAGACGGCGTGGATGGGCAAGATCAACCCGCACACGCCTCAGCACGGCGACCAGAAGTGCACCACCTGCCACAAGGCGCACCGTGCGAGCGTGAACTACTGCACGCAGTGCCACACCGACGCCATCGTGCCTGATGGCTGGCTGAGCTACACCGACAGCAAGCTGCTCGAGGAAGCAGCAGGCTTGAGCGACTAGCGGGCGAAGGAAAGGTTCGCGCATCTGATCAGTTGTCCGAATGACCGGCCTTTCCGATAAGCAATGGAAAACCCGATGATTGGTCGATGAATCGCGGGTATATGAGAAGCCGGGAAGTTCAACTTCTCGGCTTCTTGTTTTGTTTTGAGGACTTCGACGCAAGCGCGCATGGGTGTCATCGGCCCCCGTTTACCGAGAGAGAAAACCTATTGGATTCTTAGGGATTATGCTGCGCCATTTTCGTTACAATGCTGCTTGCAGGGGGTTCTGCAACCTTTAGAAAGGGGCGTTGCATGGAAAAAACCGTAGCAATCGTAGGAACCTTCGACACCAAGGGCGAAGAATTCAAGTACGTCAAAGAGCGCTTCGAGGAGCTGGGCGTGAACACGCTCACCATCCATTGCGGCGTTTTCGATCCGACGTACGCCCCCGACGTGTCGAACGAGGAGGTCACGAAAGCCGTCGATATCGAGCTTTCGACCATCGTCGAGAAGAAAGACCGGGCACTGGCCACGCAAACCATGACCGATGGCATAAAGCGCCTGCTCCCGGCCCTGTATGCCAACGGACGTTTCCAGGGCGTGTTCTCCATGGGAGGTTCAGGCGGCACGTCCATCGCCACGGCCGGCATGCAGCAGCTGCCTATCGGCGTGCCGAAGATCATGGTGTCGACGATGGCGTCGGGCGACACTGCGCCGTATGTGGGCGCATCGGATATCAACATGTTCCCGTCGATCGTGGACGTGTCGGGCATCAATTCGTTTTCCGCAACCATCTACAACAATGCTATTCACGCCATGGTGGGCATGCTCAGCTATGACGTACCGCAGATCGCCTCTGCGCGCCCGCTGGTGGCGTGCACCATGTTCGGCGTGACCACCCCGTGCGTCACGAAGGCTCAGCAGCTGCTCGAAGAAGCTGGCTATGAAACCTTGGTGTTCCACGCTACGGGCACAGGCGGGCGCTGTATGGAGTCGCTCGTACGCGGCGGTTTCATCAAGGGCGTTCTCGATCTGACCACCACCGAATGGTGCGATGAGCTGTTCGGCGGCGTTTTGGCCGCCGGTCCCGAGCGCAACGACGCGGCCGCGCTCATGGGCGTGCCGGCCGTGGTGAGCGTGGGCGCTATGGACATGGTGAATTTCGGTCCATGGGACAGCGTCCCCGAGCAGCACAAGCAGCGTAATCTCTACAAGCATAATCCGACGGTCACGCTCATGCGCACCACCGTCGATGAGAATCGTGAGCTCGGCAAGAAACTCGCCGAGAAGGTGAATCAATCAACGGGGCCTTGCACCGTTTTGCTGCCGCTCGGCGGCGTTTCGATGATCGACGCTGAAGGTCAGCCGTTTTACGGCCCCGAAGAAGATGCGGCGTTGTTCGAGGCAATTCGCGAAAACATCGATCCGGGCCGAGCGGTCTTGAAGGAACTTGACGCCCATATCAACGACGACGCGTTCGCCAAGGCGGCCGTTGAGGAGCTCATCGAGCTCATGGAGCGTTAGGCGCGCGGCGCAGAGAGCCACCCATCTGTAACCGGTTACCAGTTTAAACCGGTGTGATTCGACGGATTCTGCTCGCCTGCTGTCTCTGTCCTATCCCGGGAGCGCGCTCGTCGGAAACGGGTGATGCTCCCGCCATTTTTGCAAGAAGGTTTCAATCGGGATGCGAAGGGGTGTCCCGCAACAGAAAGGAAGCAGCATGCTTTACAAGACTCGCGAAGAGATCATGGCCGACTTCAAGGAAAAGCGCGCGAAGGGCGAGATCCTTCTGGGCGTGGGAGCCGGTACCGGCATCACCGCCAAGTCCTCCGAGGCTGGCGGCGCGGACATCTTCGTCATCTACAACTCGGGGCGTTTCCGTATGGCCGGTCGTGGATCGCTGGCGGGTCTGCTTTCCTATGGCGACGCGAACCAGATCGTCGTTGAAATGGGTGCCGAGGTGCTTCCCGTGGTCAAGCACACGCCCGTTTTGGCCGGCGTGTGCGGCACCGATCCGTTCCGCGTGATGGAGAAATACCTGGCCAGCTTGAAGGAGCAGGGCTTCAATGGCGTGCAGAACTTCCCCACTGTTGGTCTCATCGACGGCGTGTTCCGCCAAAACCTTGAGGAAACGGGCATGGGCTACGATCTTGAGGTCGACATGATCCGCAAGGCGCATGAGCTGGACATGGTGACGTGCCCGTACGTGTTCGATGAGCAGCAGGCGCGCGACATGACCGAGGCCGGGGCCGACATCATCGTTGCGCACATGGGCCTGACCACCGGCGGTACCATCGGCGCGGAAACGGCGCGCACGCTCGACGATTGCGTTGAGGTCATCAAGGGCATCGTGGCTGCCGTGCACGAGATCAACCCGGACACCATGGTCATCTGCCATGGCGGCCCTATCGCCGAACCGAAGGATGCGGCCTACGTCATCGAGCATGTGCCGGGCATCGACGGCTTCTTCGGCGCCACGTCCATAGAGCGCTTTGCGGCCGAGCGCGGCATCAAGGCGCAGACCGAGGCGTTTAAGGCCATCGGCTCGGTGCAGTAGTTCCCGATCCTAACCTCTAAAGGCATTTTTGCGCTCCGACCTTGGGTTTGAGGTCGGAGCGCTGCTGTTGTGCGGCGCGCTAGGACCAGCGGGCTGCGACGAGGGGAATTTCTGGCACAAAATGGCTTCAAACCCTACAACAGTTCGAAGTGTTTGCCTTGGTAGTCGATGAGGCCTTCTTTGCGCAGCGCCGACAGTTCGGCTGATAAGGTGCTGCGGTCTATCCCCAGGTAGGAGGCCAGGCGCTCCTGCGTGAACGGGATGGCGAACGTGCTTGTTCCCGCAACGTTCGCCTGAATCGACAGGTACGCGAGGATCTTGCCGCGCACGGTTTTCGGCGCTGCGGCCATGGCTCGCCGATTCAACGCGACGTTCTTGCTTGCCATCGAAACCAGCAGGTTGCGCACGAGCGTCGCATGGCAGGCGCAGCTTTTCGGGCAAGCGCGCATGGTGTGCGCAGCATCTAGCAGGGCGATCTCGCTTCTCCGATCGGCCACCACGTCGACGTCCATGACGCCGTCTTTTCCGCAGGCATACGCGACGGCGAATGGCTCGCCGGGCGCAACCGACTCCAGTACGCTCGCCTCTCCCCATGCATCGACGATCTCGATATGCAGCCCGCCCGAAAGCAGCACGCCGAATCGCCGCGCAGGCTCCCCTGCGCGCAGTACGAGCTCTCCGCGCTCGAACGTGCGCGTGGCGCACTTCAGGCACGGCAGCATCGCCTCGACGTCTGCCGGGTCGATTCCCCGGAATATCGGCGCTTCATTGATATGCATATTCGAAACTCTTTCTCAAAGTGTTCTCTGCGGAACATCTTATATCAGCGTCCCGGCGTACGGTTCTAGCAACGGCAAACACCACGAGAGGAGCTATGCCATGTCCGATACTTCCATGTTCTGCTTCCAGTGCGAACAGACCGCGCGTTGCACCGCCTGCACGGGGGCCTCAGGCGTTTGCGGCAAGAGTGCCGAGGCGGCCGGCCTGCAGGACAAGCTGACTGGCGCGCTTGTCGCGCTCGCGGGCGCGCTTGAGGGCAAAACCGCTGATGAGGCGACGTCTTCCCTGGTCATGGAGTCTCTGTTCGCCTGCGTGACGAACGTGAACTTTGACGAAGCGAAGCTTTCCGCCTTGATCGACGCCGTGCACGCCAAGGCTGCCGAAGCCTGCGGCGGCACGATCGCCGACTACGACATGAACCTCGTTTGGAACGCCGATGAGGACGTGCGCTCGCTCAAGAGCCTCATCCTCTTCGGTGTGCGCGGCATGGCGGCCTACGCTTACCACGCCGCCGCGCTCGGCTACGCCGACGAGGCTGCGAACGCCTTCACTCTCGAGGCGCTGCGCACGATCGGCTCGGACGTCGATGGGGATGCGCTGCTGGCCTGCGCGTTGAAGGTCGGCAAGGTCAACCTGTCCGTCATGGCGCTGCTCGACAAGGCGAACACCGAAACCTACGGCACGCCCGCGCCTGCGACCGTTGGCATGACCGTCGAGGCCGGTCCATTCATCGTCATCAGCGGACACGACCTGCATGACCTGAAGCTGCTGCTCGAGCAGACCGAGGGCCGCGGCGTGAACGTTTACACGCACGGCGAGATGCTTCCCGCGCACTCCTATCCCGAGCTGCGCAAATACCCGCACCTCAAGGGCAACGTGGGCACCGCATGGCAGAACCAGCGTAAGGAATTCGCCGAGTTGCCGGGCGCATTTCTGTTCACGACGAACTGCCTGATGCCGCCAACCGACGCTTATGCCGATCGCGTGTTCACCACCGGTCCGGTCGAGTTCGCGGGCGTGACGCATATCGGCGACGACAAGAACTTCGAGCCGGTTATCGCACGCGCCATCGAAGCGGGCGGATTCGCCGAGGACACCACGTTCACCGGCCATAACGGCGGCGAAACCATGACGACGGGCTTTGGCCACGCGGCCGTGCTCGGCGTCGCTCCGGCCGTCATCGACGCCGTGAAGTCGGGCGCCATCAGCCGTTTCATGCTGGTTGCCGGCTGCGACGGCGCGCGCCGCGAGCGTTCGTACTACACCGATTTCGTCAAGCAGGCTCCGGCCGATTCGATCATCCTGACGCTGGCCTGCGGCAAGTACCGCTTCAACGACCTTGACCTGGGCGAGATCGGCGGCATTCCGCGCCTGCTGGACGTGGGCCAGTGCAACGACGCCTACGGCGCGATCCAGATTGCGCTGGCGCTTGCCGAGGCGTTCGAATGCGGTGTGAACGACCTGCCGCTGACGATGGTGCTTTCCTGGTACGAGCAGAAGGCTGTTTGCATCCTGCTGACGCTGTTGCATCTGGGCATCCAGGGCATCTACCTGGGCCCGACGCTGCCTGCCTTCATTAGCCCCAACGTGCTGAACGTGCTGGTGGAGAACTACGGCGTCTCCCCCACCTCTACGCCCGAGGCGGACTTGGCAAAGATCTTCGCGTAGAGATTACGGAATCCGGTGTAAGTCGGTAACCGCGTAGCAGTACAAGCAAAAGACCCCCCTTACTGTGCATTTTCTGCACAGTAAGGGGGTTACTTAATGTTTTGGAGGGAAATAGCGAGATCAGAATATTGCAAATTGGCTTGCAGTGAGGAGGGAGCGACCCGGTGATGGAATAATCGGTGACCGCCATACACCGGTTAATAAAGGGCCCGCTCACCTTCACGATATCCATCACGTCCGCCATAAGCTTGATGCCGCAATCGTAGTTGAAAGCCTTTGTCTCATAGTCGGACGTGATGGATCCGGTCTTGCAACCAGCGTTGCGCGCATAGTCGCCCAAACCGCTAACAGCAATCTTAGGAACCTTGATCTCCTTAGCATTAACCCCGGCCCTCACCATACGGTCGCTAGAGGTAAGACACCCGTAGGGCCACCATCGGTTGTAGTGCACCTCGACGATCTCGATCGCCGCGTGCACAAATCCGAAAGTCGAGCTTGACTAAACACACCCGGCCTCGTCCCTGATCAAAAAGCTGCGGCGGTAGTACATCTCGTTCTTCAGTACGCTCAACAACGATATGATCCTCGCGCGTAAATCGTGGTAACAGCCCCGCGTAAATCGCGATGACGCGATTTACGCAAGCGATCAACAACGCCTACAGCATCAGGCTCACGGGCGACGTGAACATGCGCGAGGCGACCAGCAAGGTGAAGCGATGAGGGCGACAATGACAGCCGGCGAGCTGATAAGGGCGCTGCGCGCCTTTGACGCCGACGACCCCGTCGCCATATCGGTCTACCTGAACGAGCTGATGGTGTGGTGCGAGCCCCACGACGTGTACCTCATGACCAACGGGGCCGAGGAGCCGTTGTTGACGGGTGACCTCGACTACGTGCAGCAGCTACTCGCAGGCGACTAGCTGTTACCCTCCGGCGAGCATATCGCTTATGCAGCAGCGGCGCCTCGATTTACGCGGCTGCCGCATTACGATTTATGCAAGGCGCACATATCGTTGTTGAACGTATCTTCAGCGTGGCAAAGAACGACTCGGTCACCGCGTTGTAGTGGCAGTTGCCGGTCCGACTGTACGATTCCCAATCATCACGATGACAAACCTGTAATAACGCAACAAGGCCCGCAGGGGAATCTCCCCCTGCGGGCCT
>CAVHFC010000002.1:81689-92033 GCA_963635025.1 Eubacterium sp. CAG:786 | reverse complement strand
AGGTTGCCTTCCTGGATAAGGTCGAGGAACAGCATGCCGCGACCGACGTAGCGCTTGGCAATGGACACCACCAGGCGCAGGTTCGCCTCGATGAGCTGCTGTTTCGCGTCAAGACCAACCTGCTCGATGCGTCCCAGGCGGCGCTTCTCGCGGCGATCGAGCTCACGGCCCTCTTCTTCTGCCTTATCAAGTTCGGCGGTTGCGGCGACACCGGCCTCGATCTTCATGGCGAGATCGATTTCCTCCGCTGCGGTCAGCAGCGAGACCTTGCCGATTTCCTTGAGGTACATGCGCACCGGGTCGCCGGTGAGCATGGTGACGTTGGCAGCCTCATTGCGCTTGCGGGCGGAAGAACGCGTCTTTTTCGCACGCACCTTGGGCAGGGAAACGTCGGAAGCGGCCTTCAGCTCCTCCTCCGGAATACCCTCGAGCAGGTCCTCCTCTTCCCCATCTTCATTGATGTTGGATTCCTGCTTTTCCTCGGTGGTCGTTTCGGTTGCGGTCAAATCGGGCTCGACGTCCTCGTCGGCGTCGCCCATAAGCTCCTCGTCGGCCAGCATCTCTTCCTGATCAGCATGAGCCGTAGAAGCGCTTTTCGCCTCCACGGAAGCCTTTTTGGAGGAAGCGGTTGCCTGGTTCTTCGAAGATTGAGCCACGTGTCATCCTTTCGCTTAGGCGAATGCGCCCATCAGTAGTACCACGAAATAGGCGCAAATATGCATCAAATTAAATTACCATAATTCGCTCTTCGAAACAAGGAAAAACGTTCGAGGGTGCGGCTGCTATCGAAGAAACGGCGGCAGAGGCAGCGGCTCGCCACCCGGCAATCAGCTGGCACCGCGCTCGATCATGTGGGCGCGTAGCCTCAACCAGCAATACGTGAGCGCTACAAGCGCGATGAAGGCTCCCGCATAGCCCACGAAGCCCACACCAGCATACGTGCATACCCCGCCGCCGATGAAGCTGCCGAACCCGATGCCGAAGTTGAAGATTCCCGAGAACAGAGCCATGGCGACCGTTTGCTCGCCATCGGAGGCGAAATTGATGATCTCGGCCTGATACACGATGCTGTAGCACGCGCCGGCAAGCCCCCATACGAAGCAGACGATGACCACCCCGACCAACGAAAAGGCAGCCAGGCGCAAGGCGGCGAGCGAAAGAACGACTCCGGCAACAACCGCAACCGCGAATGAGATGCGATGGCGCGAATACCATTTCGTGCACAGCGCGCTGCCCGCGATGCCAGCAAGGCCGAAGAACACCAGCGCACCCGTCACCGCCACCTCGGTAAACCCACCCACCTGCAAAAGGAACGGCTCGATATAGCTGTAGCCGGTGTAATAACCCATGGCGTACAGCGCAGTGACGACGAAGATGCCCGCGAGCGCCTTGTTGCGCAAAATGTCGGGGAGCTGTTTGAGCCCAAACGGCTTCGCTCCGGGAATGCGGGGGAACACCGCGACCAGGTAGATAAGGCACGCAAGAGAAACCGCCCCGACGCAGGCGAACGTGAGACGCCACCCTAAGGCCAGACCCACCACGCGCCCCAGCGGCAAGCCAACCGTCATCGCCAGGGCCGAGCCTACCTCGACAAGCGAAACGGCAAGCGGCGCATGGATGGGTTCCACCACGCGAACGGCAACCGGAGCGGCGATGGCCCAAAACACCGAATGGGAGCAGGCGACCACCAAACGCGCAGCCATCAGCATTCCATAGCTGCTCGAAAGAGCGGAAAGCACCTGACCCGTGCAGAAAACAGCAAGAACAGCCAAGATGAGCGGGCGGAACGCGATGCGGGAAGCCGCGACCATAAGCGGTAGCGACAAGAGCATGACCGCCCACGCGTACACTGACACGATGAGCCCCGTCTGCCCTTCCGAAGTGCCGAACGTGGCCCCGATATCCGTCAGCAAGCCAACAGGCATGAACTCCGAGGTGTTGAAGATGAAGGCAGATACCGTCACCCCGAGCAAGGGAAGCAATTCCGAAGCGGTCATCTTGCGCTCAACGATGCCGGACACGTAGAACCTTTCTAGACAAGAAACAAAACGAAGGCATTGTAGTTCCACCGATTCGGCATTGCTCGGCGCGCGCATAACTTGCCATCACGAAAGCATAGACACCAACATAAGAACCAGCGCGCACAAACGCTTGCAGGCAAGCCTTATATGAGCTAAACGCGCATGCCTCGCTATATCGGTGCCGTTTGTTTCGGCTTTGTTAACTGCCTGTTTCTAGAGTATTGCCCTGTCTATAATGCACTCGGAGTGTCAAGGAACCAACAAGGAGGTTCGTCACATGAGTTATGCAGAGCGCATCCTGGAAGACGTCAAGGCGAAGAATGCCGACCAACCTGAGTTCATCCAGGCCGCAACGGAAATCTTGAGCACGCTCGGTCCCGCGCTCGACGCGCATCCCGAGTATGAGGAAAACGCCATCCTCGAGCGCCTCGTTGAGCCCGAACGAGTGATCATCTTCCGCGTCCCCTGGATTGACGACAACGGCAAAGCCCAGGTCAATCGCGGCTTCCGTGTTGAATTCAACTCCGCTATCGGCCCCTACAAAGGCGGTCTGCGTTTCAACCCGACGGTGACGCTGGGCATGCTGAAGTTCCTGGGCCTTGAGCAGATCCTGAAGAATTCCCTCACCACCCTGCCCATGGGCGGCGGCAAGGGCGGCTCCGACTTCGACCCAAAGGGCAAGTCCAATAACGAGATCATGCGCTTCTGCCAGTCGTTCATGACCGAGCTTGCCCGCCACATCGGCCCGAACACCGACGTGCCCGCAGGCGATTTGGGCGTCGGCGGCCGCGAGGTTGCCTATATGTTCGGCCAGTACAAGCGCATCCGCAACGAGTGGACCGGGGTGCTCACCGGCAAGGGCCTGGAATTCGGCGGCTCGCTCGCCCGCACCGAGGCGACCGGCTACGGCCTGGTGTACTTCGTGGATGAATACCTGAAGAGCACCGGCGATAGCTTCGAGGGCAAAACCGTCGTCGTTCACGGCTCCGGCAACGTCGCCATCTACGCCATCCAGAAGGTCGCGCAGCTTGGCGGCAAGACCATCGCCTGCTCCGACACCAAGGGCTGGATCGAAGATCCCGAGGGCATCGATTATCAGGTGCTTGAGCATGTGTACAACAAGAAGCGTTCCGGCAACGACAAGGGCGTGTCCTTGGCCATGTACGTTGACGAGCGCCCGAACGCCATCTGGCACGAAGGCGACGGCCGCGGCGTGTGGCAGCTTCCCTGCGATGTGGCCCTGCCGTGCGCTCGCGAGAACACGCTGCTTTTAGAAGATGCGAAGGCGCTCGTTGCGGGCGGCTGCAAAGCAGTGGGCGAAGGTGCGAACATGCCGACCACCATCGAGGCGACCGAGTACTTCCAGGAGCACGGCGTGGCCTTCATGCCCGGCAAGGCGGCCAACGCCGGCGGCGTGCTGGTGTCCGGTCTTGAGATGAGCCAGAATGCCGAGCATCTGAGCTGGACCTTCGAAGAGGTTGACGACAAGCTTGAAGAGCTGATGCGCGGCATGTTCCACAACGTCGACGATACCGCCGAGAAGTACGGTCACGAGGGCAACTTCGTCATGGGCGCCAACATCGCGGGCTTCGAAAAGGTTGCTAACGCGATGATCGCTCAGGGTGTCGTGTAAGAAACGACCTGCAACTTACCGAGCGGACGACTTCGCTGCATCGTCTGCAACGAGAAAGGCCCCGGAATCGGGGCCTTTCTCGTTGCTTTACACAAGCTGCGTTGCTAAACCAATCAGCAACGCAAAAGCAGGTCAAAAGGCCTGCTTGGATCTACAGATTTTGTCGAACCCAATCGATGTTGCCTTCGATGGTTGCGATAAGCTCTGCAATGTCGTCGAACTTGCGCATGGGACGCAAAAAATGTTCGAAAGAAACCTTCATATACTGACCGTAAATATCTCCGTCGAAATCGAGCAGATGCACTTCGCACGTTGCGGTGGCACGGTCGGCAAATGTTGCCGCCACGCCGACGTTGACGGCCGCCTTGTACGTCTTCCCATCGACGGTGGCATAAGCCGCATACACGCCATCGCCAAGCGGGCGCATTTGATCGGAAACCTCTAAATTGGCGGTACGGATGCCCATATCGGCGCCCTCTCCGCGTCCCGGTAAAACCACGTCCGTCATGAAATAGGAGCGACCGAGAAGCTCGTTTGCCTCGGTGATTTTCCCGTCGGCAAGCAGAAGACGAATACGTGTAGCCGTGATCGGAGCCCCATCGACGCTCTTCAGGTCATGGGCATCGACCGACATTGCGTGCCTTGACGCCCATTCGCGAAGCTCGGGCACCGCACCAGCAGCCTTCGCGCCGAAACGGAAGTCAGACCCAACATGCAAATGCGCGGGAGCTCCTGAACCGAAGGTTCGAGCCAAAAACTCTTCAGGAGAGCTTGCCGCGAACTCGCGGGTGAACGGCAACGCAACCACCGCATCGACGCCGGTGCTCGCCAGCGTACTCAAACGCTCCTCATTCGACATCAGCTTCTTCAGGCGCTGAGCATGGAACATCTCGTCAGGATCGATATCGAACGTGAGGGCTATCGAAGCTCCGCCGTTTGCCTGCGCAGTCTCCTTCGCGCAGTCGATCAGGAACCGATGACCGCGATGCACGCCATCAAACACGCCGAACGCGCACGATGCGCCCTCGAAAATCTTGCGCTGAAACGACTCGTCCGCCCTATAAATCTGAGTCACGAAGCACTCCTGTCTGAAACACGCAGCACGGCTTGAAGCACGCACGGCGTTGGTCGAATGAATACAAAGCAACCAAGGTGTTGTCGGCGATAGCTGCGACCACTTCCCCGTCCTCAACCTCGGAACGGCTCTCCCGCACTCCCGAGGTGCAAGCGCATATCTGCGCCTCGGCCGATGTTTTAGCATATTCGAACAAGGTGATCGAGTTGCGTTTGAGCATATTCCCGTTTGCCACCGCAGAAGAAAGCGGGCCATCGGCATAAAAGAATCGCGATCCGAGCAAGCGCACCGGGTCGAGAGCTGCACGTTTTCCCAGTTCGGACAGCGTATCGAGCGAGACGCAATCATCAATTGCCAAAGTTCCCGACACCAAACGCCGCAGGGCGCTCAAGTGGGCGCAAGCTTGCAAATCACGACCGATGTCGCGCGCAAGGGCACGAATATAAGTGCCTTTCGAAACGCGGAAATCAACCACCCACACGGGGTTCCCATCGGACGGAGAAGCCTCGATCCGCTGCAGATCGGCCTGCATCACCTCGATCGGACGAGGTTTCAGCTCGATGATGCGGCCCGCGCGCGCCTCGTCGCAAGCCTTGCGGCCGCCAACCTTGATGGCGCTGTACGCCGGCGGAAGCTGCATATGCTCCCCGATCATGCCATTCAAATAAGACTTCGCAAACGCCTCGTCAAACAGGCGATCGGAAACAACTCCATGACGAATAGGAGAGCCGCAGGCGTCATCGGTGTCGGTTTCGAACCCGAAGGCGATATGCGCGCGATACTCCTTGTCGTGAGAAGTGAGATACGACGAGAGGCGCGTGGCTGGACCGACGCAGATAGGAAGCACGCCGCTCGCCATCGGGTCGAGCGTACCTGTATGCCCGACACGTTTCTCGCCGAAAATCCTTCGGCAACGGTTCACCACATCATGCGACGTCATACCTGCAGGCTTATCGACGCCGACGACCAGGGACAAACCCGATTCCCCGCGCTTCACGATACGGCCACCGCCTTGGCGATCGCATCCTTTACCTGGACAAGCGCTTCGTCCATCGAGCAGAAAAGCGTGAAACCCGCAGCCGCAACATGGCCTCCCCCGCCGAGCCCTTCGGCGATGGCGGCGACGTTGGTATCATCCTTCGCGCGAATGCTGCCGCGAATGCAATCATCCTGCTCACGCAGCATACAGGCAACACGCACGCCTTCGACGCTGCGGATGACATTGACCAGTGGTTCCGCATCCGACTTCACAGCACCGAAGCGTTCGAAATCGGCGCGCGTGAGGTAACTGATTACCGACAGCCCATCATCGTCGAAAGCCATGCGCTCAAGAGCCACGCCCTCTAGGCGCAAAGACGCCACGGTACGATTCTGAAATACCTCGCGCGAGATGCTGGCAGGGTTGGCTCCCGCAGACACCATCTGGGCCGCCGCCTCCATGCAACGGGCGTCGGTGTTCTGGAATTGAAAACGCCCGGTATCGGTAATCAAGCCGGTGAAGCAGCATGCTGCGATCGTGCCCGCGCGCTCAACGCCCATATACCCTATAAGCTCCCAAATAAGCATCGTGGTCGAGGCGGCATCGGGGTCGGTGTAGCACCAGTTGCACATACGCTCGGGCACCGCATGATGGTCGATGGTGAACGATTCGCTTGCCGCATCAAGCAGGCGGCAAGCTTCTTCCCCAATACGCTCGCGCGTCGGGACATCCACGCCGATGAAAACATCGACCGGTCCGTCGAATGCGCCCGCGAACATCATTTCATCGCTTCCGGGAAGCACGCGCGAAAGGTTCGCCTCAATCGGCTCGTCTTTCACGAGCACGCACGAAACCCGCTTTCCGCACCTCCTCAAGGCGAAAGCAAGCGCCAGCTGCGAGGAAAGGCAGTCCCCATCGGGGCTTACGTGTCCGCAAATGACGAAATTATCAAGAGAGGCGATTTTGTCAGCAACCTCTTGCAGCGTGCAGTTCGTTTGAGGCGTCACCGTCATGAGAGATCACCTATTCCTCTTCGTCACCGCTCGCATCGCCCAGTGCCGCTTCGTCGGCCAGCGCAGCTTCACGAGCAGCGGAAATCTCAGCCGATTGCCTGTTTCGCTCGGCATCTCGCTCAAGAGCCGTCGCGATACGCTGTGCCTCATCGACCGACTGATCCAGAATGAAGCGCAGCACCGGCGTCACACGCCAGGAAAGCTGACGAGCCATGAGCGAGCGGATGCGACCCGATGCCTTCCCGAACGCCTCGGCCGCAGCTTCGTAGTCCTGCGGCTCGGCGGTATAGAACACGTTGCAGGCGCTTCGGTCGTAGCTGACCTCGCATCCCGTGATCGTGACGAGCGAAAGACGCGGATCGGAAATCTCAAACAACAGGATATTCGCGATAACCTCACGTGCCTGCTGGTTAACCTTACGGTTCTGGGAACCCTGTTTCATAAGATCACTTCCCCCTGATACTTTATAGGAAAGACGAAAAAAGCCGAGGTCTGCGCGCAGCAGGCCCCGGCTTGGCGAGCGCAAAACCTACTCGGTGCGCTCGACCTCCTTGACGATGTAGCCTTCGATGGAGTCGCCCACCTTGATGTCCTGGTAGCCGGCAACACCGATGCCGCACTCGTAACCCTGCTTGACGGATTTGACGTCATCTTTGAAGCGGCGCAGCGAAGCAAGCTCGCCCTCGAAGATGACGGTGCCGTCGCGCACGATGCGGATCTTGTCGTCGCGATGAAGCTCGCCTTCGGTAATGTAGCAACCGGCAACCGTGCCGACCTTCGGCACCTTAAAGGTTTCGCGGACCTCGGCGCTGCCGGTATCCTCTTCCACAATCTCAGGCTTGAGCAGGCCGACGCGCGCGGCGTTGATATCCTCGATGGCCTGGTAGATAACGCGGTACAAGCGGATGTCGACCTTTTCCTTTTCGGCCTGCTGCTTGGACTTGCCGGTCGGGCGGACGTTGAAGCCGATGATAATGGCATCGGAAGCCGCTGCAAGGGTGACGTCGGTTTCGGTGATGCCGCCGACGGCCGAGTGCACGATGTTGATCTTGACCTCGGACTGATCCATCTTGTTGAAGGCGTCGCGCAAAGCCTCGATGGAACCCTGCACGTCGGCCTTGACGATGAGGTTCAGGTCGGTCTGCTTGCCCTCCTCGATGCGGTTGAACAGATCATCGAGGTTCATGTGCGACTTCGACTCCTGCTCGGCGAGGCGTGCACGAAGCGCGCGCTCTTCGGCGAGCTTGCGGGCATCGCGCTCGTCGGCGAACACGCGGAACTCGTCGCCGGCAACCGGCACGCTGTTCAAACCCAAGATCTCGGCCGGAGCGGCAGGAAGCGCGGAGTCCACATGGTTGCCGTGCGGGTCGATGAGCGCGCGCACGCGACCATAAGACGTTCCAGCGACCACCGTGTCGCCAGGATGCAGGGTACCGCGCTCGACGAGCACCGTGGCAACCGGACCGCGACCCTTGTCGAGGTTCGCCTCGATGACGAAGCCGGAAGCCTCGGCATCGGGGTTCGCCTTGAGCTCGAGCACATCGGCCTGCAGAAGAATGGTTTCCAGCAAGTCGTCGATATGCAGCTTCTTCTTGGCGGACACCTCGACGAACATGTTCTGTCCGCCCCAATCCTCAGGAATGACACCATATTCGGTAAGTTCCTGACGCACGCGGTCGGGGTTGGCGCCGGGCTTGTCGATCTTGTTGACGGCAACGACGATCGGGACCTCGGCGGCCTTAGCGTGGTTGATAGCCTCGATGGTCTGCGGCATGACGCCGTCATCGGCGGCGACGACGAGCACGATGACGTCGGTCACCTGAGCACCGCGGGCACGCATGGCGGTAAACGCCTCGTGACCAGGCGTATCGATGAACGTAATGAGGCGGTCACCGATTTTAACCACCGAAGCGCCGATATGCTGCGTAATGCCGCCCGCTTCGCCCTCGGCAACGCCGGTATGGCGAATGGCGTCAAGCAGCGAGGTTTTACCATGGTCGACGTGACCCATGACGGTAACGACAGGCGGACGAGGCTTCAGATCCTCCTCGCTGTCGTGGTAGACGACGGCGAATTCTTCCTCAGGCGAAACGACGCGCACCTTGCGGCCCATGTCGTCGGCGATAAGCTCGATAAGCTCATCAGGCATGGACTGCGTGACGGTGAGCACCTGGCCGAGCATGAACAAGCGCTTGATAACGTCGTTGGGGGCAACGCCCAAAAGCTCGGCGAACTTGCCTACGGTGGAACCCTGCGGAATCTCAACGACCGAATCGTCGAGTACGAGCTCGGGATCAAGTCCGCGCTCGATAGCCTGAATCTCCATGCGCTCGCGAGCCTCGGCCTCGCGCTTCTGCTTGCGCTTCTTGCGGCGACCCTCACCCTCATGCGAATTCGCCGCAGCAACGGCGGCACGCGCCTCGGCGAGCACCTTATCGCGCTGAAGCTCCTCGGCCTTCACTGCCATCTGAGCGTAACGGTCCTCAGGCGCATTCTGCATCTCAAGCTCGGGAACATGCTGCTCGATGTGCATGCCCTTCTTGCCACGCTTATGGTTGTTGCGCTGGTTGCGGGCGCCTGCACCCTGGCCGCGACCGCCCTGCGTCTTCTGTTCGGCTTTCTGCTTTTCGATGCGCTGCTTTTCAGACTCAATCTGCGAAAGCAGGCTCGAGAAACCGCCGGACTTGCGTCCACCAAGCACCGGAGCGGGACGCTTAGGCGCCTGCTCGGTTGCAGTCTGGGTGCGCGAAGCAGAGTTCTTGTTGCCACGATTGCGCAGCGCCTCTTCAACGGCCTGCTTCTTCGCAACTTCCTTGCGCACGGCAGCCGCACGTGCACGAGCCTTGCGCTCGGCCGCTTCGCGCGCCACGCGTTCCTTCTCCGATTCGATTTGATGCTGAAGGCTCTCGAAGGGGCTGTTGGAAACCTTCTTCGTCACCTTAGAAGGGGTGCTTGCTGCAGCGCCGTTTTTCTGCTCGCCGGCGCGCGATGCACGCTCAGCCTCACGGGCGGCACGTTCCTTCTGAACGGCCTCGCGCCGCTCACGTTCCGCTTCCGCCTTTTGGCGCTGCTGCTCGGCGCGCTCCTCGGCCAGCTGCTTGGCTTCCTCAGCGGGTAACTCCCCGGCACGTTCCTTGATTTCGGGAGCAAGATCCTTGCGAATCTTCTCCACGTCCTTCTCAGCCAGCATGCTGGCATGGCTCTTAGCCGAAATCTTCATCTCACGGAGCTTGTCGAGCATTTCCTTGCTCGACATGTTGAACTCCTTCGCCAATTCATGTACACGCATGCTGGCCATATACCACTCCTCTACAGTTCCCTCGCAACGCGCGCGTGCGCGGCGATATCGGCGGCGATCCGTTCGTAATCATCACTGGTGAGCGTCGCCTTCAACGCGCGGTCGAGCTTTTTTCTCCGGCACGCTGCTGCGAAGCAATTTTCGGAGCACACGTACGCGCCCCTTCCCGGCGCACGGCCGGTGCCATCGAAGGCAACGTTCCCTTCGGGCGAACGCACGATGCGCAGAAGCTCGACCTTATCGGCCTGGGCATCGCACGATATGCAACTACGCTGACGTTTCACGTTTGAAGTTCGCGTTGCCATGGCTTCGTTCCTTATTCCTC
>CAVHFC010000002.1:54219-81427 GCA_963635025.1 Eubacterium sp. CAG:786 | reverse complement strand
ACGATGACCGTCGCGTAGTTGTTCTCCTCATCCACCAGCACGTGGTCGACCTTGGCGGGAGAAAGCGCGTTGGCAACGTAGACGGCCGGATCCTCATCCCACTGGATGACGTCAACGCGCTCGTTGCGCAGCTCTTCGACAACCATGCGCACACGGCTGCCCTTAGGGCCAACGCATGCGCCCACGGGGTCGAGGTTATGCTCGCGCGAGGCAACGGCAACCTTGGAACGTGCACCCGGTTCACGAGCAATAGACTTGATCTCGACCAAGCCATCGTAGATTTCCGGAACTTCGATCTCGAAGAGGCGACGGATAAGGTCGGGATGGGTGCGCGACACCACGATTGCGGGACGGGCCTGCTCACCACGACGCGACTGCTCGCCGCGCATGCGCGATGCGTCCGAGCTTGGATCGCGAACATCGATGATAAGCACCTTCAGGCGCTGATTGTGACGGTAATGCTCACCGGCCGGACGCTCATTGCGCTCGCTGGGGTAGCGCTTCACATCGTAATGAGGAAGCTCTGCCTCGACGCCATCACGGATTTTGACGATGGTGAAGTCGGGCGTGCCCTGCAGAACAGTGCACGTGACCAGATCGCCCACACGACCCGAGAACTCCTCGTAAATGGACTGACGTCCCGCTTCGCGCACGATGGAGGAAATAACGCCTTTCGCGGTCTGAGCGGCGATGCGGCTCACGTTGGAAGGAGTGACATCGCGCTCGGTGAACTCGGAATACTCGCCGGTCTCCTCGTCGGGCTCTCCGACGGGAACAAGCTCGTAAACGTAGATCTTACCGGTTTGGCGATCGATGGTAACGCGAGCATCCCACTCAAGGTCGAGAATATGCTGATAGCTTTTCGCCAGCGATGCTTCAAGGCGCTCGATCAGGTAAAACTCATCGATCTTGCGCTCATGAGCCAAGGCTTGCAAAGCCTCTATCAACTCGGAACTTGCCACGATTGCTGTCCTTTCTATCAAAAGCCCTTACGAGCTGAAATCAACCATGCCTTTAAGGTGAGCTCGCTTCATGTCGCTAAAGGGAAGCGAAGCCTCTTCCCCGTCGACATCAAGCAGCACCACCTCATCATCGGCCTTTTTGATGACGCCGGTGAAGTTGCTGCGCCCTTCGATCGGGTGCCCCAGCTTCACAACGCATGTTTGACCGATGAAGCGTCGGAAATGATCCATGGTGCGCAGGGGCCTGTCGATACCCGGCGATGACACCTCAAGCGTATATGCCCCAGGAAACGGATCGAGCTCGTCCATGATGTCGTTGATCCACGCCTGAGAGCTGGCGAGCTCGTCGAAGCTCACGCCGTTTTCCGTATCGATGAAAACGCGAATCGTCGGAGCCTTCTTAGCTCCCACCACCTGCACGGTGACGATCTCGACGCCTTCCGCCTCGGCGCGCGGCGCAAGCGCGCAAAGCAGCTCGGATTCCTTTTTGCTCAGCACGCTTTGCTCCTTTCCGGCTCCTTACAACAAAAAAAGCGGGTAAGAACCCACTTCCTCATGAAACGAAAGTATGGTGCGCATCATTCGATGCACTTGCTGGCATGCAATACGTTTATAGCACATCTCTCGTCCAATGCCCAGTTAAGAAATACGATAAGCGCAGATAATCACAAGAATCGCTCAACCTGCCAACTTTGCCATCCCTCTAACCGAAGCTAAGCTCTGGCGCACAACGAGCACGTAATGTAAGACGTATCGGCGGGCAGATCGGCATTCAAGCAACAATCGGGCTCAATCGGCGCAGCATCGCCGCAAACAACAGAAGAGAAACCCGTCAAGGCGCACGCATGGATAAAATCGCCAACGGTCCAAGCATTGGCGAAAACGCTTCCGGGAGGATTTTCATTGCAGTGGTCAGACCGGCGACCACCGTCTTCGCTGACGAAAACCCCCTGAGCAACCCACAGGCGGCCTCCTGAGACCAAAACCCGATGAAATTCAGCCAGGGCGCGAATGCGATCGTAAAACAGGTTTATGACGGAGTTGACATAGACGACGTCATAAGAGGCGTCACGCACACCAGCGACGGAGAGATCCTCGGGCCATGCCTGCTCGAAACGCATATACGCAGGCCACCTCTCCCCCGCCCAATGATTTTCGGCAGCACGAGCACGTGCGACCTCTATATTGGCGGCGTCGGGATCGATACCGAGAAGAAAGCCACGGTCGCCGGTATAGTCGGAAAGCTCGAAAACCCCTTTCCCCTTACGGCAGCAGACGTCCAAGACGCGTTTACCCTCAAGATCATCGGGAAGGTACATCGCGCAGCGGCCCGCATAATTTCCGTTATCCGAAAGAAACCGATAATGCGACTGCAGAGCCGAAAAAGATTCTTCGTCCATAAACACCGCCCGAAACCGAATTTCCATACCGAAGCAAATGATATCGCATGCATAGCCGCAACATCGATCAGCCATGCCAAGCTCAAAAGCAAAGACTCGCGAAATGGCGAAATTACCCCTGACGAAAATGATGAAAAGGCGTTACAGTAACCCCGTGAGCTTACGAAAGGACGCGATATGACAGAGCTAACACCAGAATACATTGCGGGGCTGATGAACAACATTCCCGAAGGGCAAACCGAATTCCGCAATGCGGTTACCATTAAAAGCTCGGAGCCGGGCAGCGTCGTGTACGACATCGACGTTCCTGCAAGCCAAGCGAATTTACACGGAACCATTTTCGGGGGCTTCATCAGCTGCATGCTCGAAGCAGCAGCAGGCATGGCAACATATGCTTATGGACTTTCCAATGTAGCCATCACCAATGCGACGAACTTCATTCGCGCGGTGGGGCCGCAGCTTTTGACGGTGAGCGCTCACACGACGCATAAAGGTCGCACCACCACCGTCTGCCACATCGACATCAAAACCCCCGAAGGCAAAACGGTCGCGGAAAGCACGTTCACCATGTTCATCCTCGGGCCACTGGAGAAACAGCCCAGGCATTCAAACAACCGCTGAAACGCGAAAACGCCCCTGGTTTGAGCCAGGGGCGTTTTTCATGCAGCGATGCTGGTATCGATTGGCTTAGCCGAAACGATATTCGATACCCATCGTCGGGCCGGGATTGACCCACTTCTTGATGATGGTGCCTTCGCAGGCGATACGGCAGGTGCCGCATTCCAGGCAGCCGGCGTAATCAAAGGACTTGTGACCGTCCTCGTCGATCTTGTACAGCGCAGCCGGGCACACGCGCACGAGCTTGAGGAACTCCTCATGGTCGACCTTGTCGATGTCCTCCTCGCACAGCTCGATGTGCGGAGTCTCTTCGTCGACCTCGTACTTGTTGACGGACAGCGCCTCATCGACGTTGACCGTGATCTCGCAAACCTTGCTCACAGCGCCTTCACCGCCTTCCGGACCTCGCCGCCAAGCTTGAACAGACCGCGCTTCTTGATGATGGGCATCATGCGCTTCATGAGCGGCTTCTGGGGCTGACCATCAACGCTGAACATCGCGTTGAAGATTTCCTTCACCATCACCGGGTAATCGGTGAACATGGAGTCCCACTCCTCCATGACATGCGGCCACTTGGAGAAGGTGCGTAGGTCCTGGATAACGAAGGAGCCTTCCATGGCGTCCTTGTAGGAAGCCAAACCGGCGGCGGAGGTGTCGCCGGTGTCGATAGCCTTGATGGCAGCCTCGGCGGCCATGCGACCCGAAGCAACGGCGAAGTCCATGCCGCGAACCTGGTAGCCCATGTTCATGCACAGGCCGGCGGTTTCGCCGGCGATGAGGCAACCGTCGAAGATGTACTTCGGAATCATGTTGTAGCCACCCTCGGGAACCATGTGACCGGAGTGCTCGGTCATCTTGGCGCCCTTGATGATGGGAGCAACTGCCGGATGGTTCTTGAAATCCTCGAGCATCTGGTACACCGGCACCTCGTTGCGGCTACCGTCAGCAGCCAGCGAGATGGTGGCGACAAGACCCAGGGAGATGGACTCCTTGTTGGTGTACAGGAAGCCACCGCCAACGCTACCCTTGGTGCAGTCGCCCACGAACAGCATGGCCGCACCCTCGCCCTCGGGGAGCAGGAAACGATCCTCGATGGTCTGAGCCGGAAGTTCGAAAACCTCCTTGATGCCCACAGCCATCTGGTTGGCCTTCGGACGGGGGTTGCCCAGGCAACGCTCGGAGAGCATGGAGTTCGTGCCCTCGGCCAGGATGACCACCTGAGCGGTAATCTCATCCTCGCCGGCGCGCACGCCGACAACGCGACCGGACTCGTCCTTGATGAGCTCCTCAACGGCGATGCCGCAGATGTACTCGGCGCCGGCGTCTTCGGCTTGCTCGGCGATCCACTGATCGAAGGGGCCGCGCAGCACGGAGTAGGAGTCCTTGCCCTCTTCGCCAAGCTCGGCGGAGGTGAAGTCGATGGTCATGTTGGATGCGGGATCCATCATGGCGATGCGCTCGTGCGTGATCTTGCGCTCGACCGGAGCCTCGGACTCGAAGTTCGGGAAGACCTGCTTGAGCGAGTGGGAATAGATGCGGCCGCCGGTCATGTTCTTGGCGCCGGCGAAGTTGCCGCGCTCCACGACCAGGACGGACTTACCCGCGGATGCGGCGACATACGCCGCCACGCCGCCGGCGCAACCGGAGCCCACGACGATGACGTCGAAATCAGCTTCTTCAGCCACGTTGCGTCCTTTCGTATGTATGGTTTCTCGTCTTAGATAAGCTGCCCGTTTCGCGCAGGTTCAGCAAGCGCAAAACCTGCAGAACACGCGCGAAGCGGGCAGCGTGTGCGGGAAGACGTCCCGATAAGACGCCTTCCCGCATCGCACATGGCAACAACTATGCTGCCGAACTCACCGAAGCGGTGAGGTAAACCTTAGAGAGCAGCGTTAAGAGCCGGCAGAACAGCGTCGATATCGCCAACGATACCGAAGTCGCACTGCTTGAACACCGGAGCGTTCTTATCCTTGTTGATGGCAACAACGCAAGCGGAACGGTTGCAACCGACCATGTGCTGCATCTGGCCGGAGATGCCGGCGGCAACATAGAGCTTCGGGGAAACCGTGATACCGGAAACGCCGACGTACAGCTCGGTCGGGAGCCAGTTGACACCCTCGGTGAGAGGACGGGAGCAAGCGATGGCGCCGCCCAGCTTGTCAGCAAGCTCGCGAGCCATGCCCAGCTTGCCCTCCTCGCTAAAGCCACGACCGCAAGAAACGACAACGTCGGACTTCGTCGGGTCAGCAGCGGTCTTCTCGCGCTCGACGGTAGCGGTCACAGCAGCGGCGCGCTCGGAAGCAACCCAAGCGACATCCTCGGCAGCACCGGCACCGGCGGCCTTCGCGGCGTCGCAGACACCAGCGGCCACGACGTAGACCTGCTTGTCGCCAGCAGCCTTCTGCACGCGCTCGGCGACACCGCCAAAGTACGTGCCACGGCCACCCTCAGCGGTCAGGGCAACGGTAGCAGCAGCGGCAGCGGTACCCAGCTTCGCAGCCAGGCGACCAGCGATGACCTTGCCGCGGCGGGTAGCCTCGACCAGCACGACGTCGGCAGCCTCAGCAGCGCCAGCAAGCGCGTAGGCAGCGTCGTCAACCAGCGCACCAGCCGGAACAGCCACATTCAGAACCTTATCGGAAGCGCCATCCACAGCGCCGCCGAAGCAAACCAGGGAGACCTCGTCGGCGCCCAGCTCGCGCGCGCCGCCGGCCAGCTCGCGGGCAACGTCCACGTGCTCAGCGATAACCAATGCCTTCATGTATCAGCACCTATCCTTTCGGGTTTACAGAGCAGCCTTGATGGCGGCAGCCAGCTTCTCAATGGCGCCGTCGTCGGCAGCGTCGACGATTTCCTGCTTGCGAGCAACCTGCTCAGGAGCAAGGCACTCGACCGTGGTAAGGGCGGCAGCAGGCGCGTTGTCGGCACCGGCGACGTCCATCGGCTTCTTGCCGGCGGCCAGGATGTCCTTCATGCCCGGGATGCGCGGCTCGGCAACGTCGGGGGTGACGGAGATAACGGCAGGCAGGGAAACCTCGACGGTCTCGGTGCAATCCTCGAGGGCACGCACGACCGTAGCCTTGTCGCCAGCAACCTCAACCTTGGCAGCAGCGGTCACGACAGGCCAGCCGAGCTTCTCAGCAAGCTGCACGTCAACCTGCTGCACGTAGTTATCAGCGGAACCGTCGCCGCACAGAACCAGGTCCACGTCGCCAGCCTTGGCCAGCACATCGGCCAGAGCAGCAGCGGTAGCAGCGGCGTCGAGGTCGGCCAGGGCGTCGTCAGCAGCCATGTACAGGTGCTCCATGCCGCGTGCCATGACGTCCTTCTTCAACTTGGAATTGTCGATGTCCTTGCCGCCGACGGTAACGGCAACAGCCTCGTCAGCGAGCTGAGCACCAAGCTCCAGCGCGTTTTTGTCATACTCGGAAATGGTCAGCTTCGCCTTGGAGAAGTCCAGCGTGCGGTCACCCGCGACCTGGACGTCCTGGGCGTCGGGAACGGCCTTGAAAGCCACAGCGATCCTCATGGAATCCGTCCTTTCGTAAAAATCTCTTACGCTACATTCAGCTCGCGAACAGTTTGCAAGCTAGATGCTAAGGGGTAATGAGAGGGCGCCCTGCAAATGCGCAAGGTGCCCTGTAACACATATGTCGCGTTATTCGGCGTACTTCTTGGCAACCTGACGACCGGCGATGTAAGCCATGATCTCGTGAGTGCCACCACCGAACATGTTGCCGCGCATGTCGGCCCACAGACGACCGACGCGAACCTCGGTGGTGTAGCCAAGGCCGGCGTAGATCTGCAGAGCAGCATCGGCGACCTCGAAGCAGGCGGAGCAGCCATAGCGCTTGAGCATAGCGCTCTCGAGCTGCACGGACTGACCGTTGTCCATCATCCACAGGGTCTTGTACAGCATGTTGCGGGTGTTCTGAACCTTGATCTCCATGTCGGTGAGGAGCTCCTGGATCATCTGGAGCTTGGAGATCGGCTTGCCGAAGGCGATGCGCTGGTTGGCGTACTTAGCGGCATCTTCCAGAGCAGCCTGAGCCAGGCCAACCTGCTCGGCGACGATGTAGGCACGCTCAACCTCGAAGTTCTTCATGAGCATCATGAAGCCCTTGCCCGGCTCGCCCATGCGCTGATCCTCGGTAAGGACGACGTCGTCCAGGTAAACCTCGCAGAACGGGATGCACTGCTGGCCGATCTTGTGCAGCGGAGCGGTGGTAACGCCGGGGGTGTCCATCTTGACCATCCACAGCGACATGTTGTTGTTGTCGTGAGAGGGATCCTCGTCCTTGGCGATGACGATGGTGTAAGGCAGAACAGCGCCCATGGTCACCCACGTCTTCTGGCCGGACAGCTTGTAGGTGCCGTCAGCCTGCTTCTTGGCAACACAGGTCATGGAGCGGTTGTCGGAACCGGCGCCAGGCTCGGAGATGGACAGAGAGGCGATCGGCCAGCCGGTCTCCATGTAGTGCTCCATGGCTTCCTGCTTCTGAGCCTCGGTGCCGAACTCCATGATGTCGAACATGGACAGGGAGTTCTGATACAGGATGTGCATGCAGCCGCTCTTGTGATAAAGACGCTCGAGCATAAGGCCGATGGTCACGCGATCCATCGGGATTCCGCCGTACTCCTCGGGGATGCCCATCAGACCAAAGCCGGCATCGCGATACGCCTCAGCGATCTCCTGCGGCATGCCGTGATCCTCGTACATCTTCTTGACAACGTCCTCGGTGAAGTAACGCTCGCAGAACTCGTCCACGCTTTCGAGCAGCATCTGCTGCTCATCGGTCAAATTGAAGTCCATCTTCTCTCCTTGTGCTCGAACTTGCTTACAGCTCTTGCTTCACGACAGCGCACAGCTGCCGCCTTCGTCGTGTATCATACGCGCCGAAAATCGGGGAATGACCGGTCAGATTCTTAATTCTGTGTATATTTTTACCCAAAACGCTGTTTATAGGTAAAAGCTATAAATCGGGGTATGGTTCCATAGGCTCCGAAAATACATTGTTTTACCTGGGCATTTAGCGCAATATTTCAAACGATGAGCGCTTTGCGACCCGAAATCAGGCAATCGAACACTTTCGGTCACTTGTTCATAACTGTCCATCTGACCTATACTGTCTGCACCGCAGTCGAAGCAGCAAATCATCGCCATCAGGCATTTTCCGCTACCATCGAATCGCAAAGGAGCGTGCACGTATGGGTTCGACCGACACCATGGCGCTTTTGGGTAATTCGTTCATAGATCTTGCCGAGCATTCTCCGATCGAGAAGATATCGGTTTCGGACATCGTCACTGCATCGGGAAAGAATCGCAAGACCTTCTATTACCATTTCGAAGGCAAGGAAAGCCTCATCCGCTGGATTTTCCGGAAAGATCTAGCCGACGCGCTCATAGCGAACGTCGACGCGGAGGAGCTGGTCTACGAGCGTCAAGGGTCTGGTACCTACCCCACCTTACCTTATTATGTATGCAGAAAAGTGGGCGTGCGAAGCCTGGATGGATCGACGTTTTGCGAGATACTGGCGACGTGCTTGAAAAACCGCCGATCTTTTTACAGCAAAGCGCTGAAGTTCACCGGACCGGACAGCCTGCAAGCTTATTTGAGGCATCTCTACATCCCGGCGCTTACCGCCGACATTCGCTTCATCTTATCGAACCGCTATCTTTCCGAAGCGAACGTCCGCTTCCTTGCGGAGTTCTACACCGGGGCGATACTCACCTACATCATCGACAAGGTATGCGATCCGACGTGCTCGGATATTCTCGGCGACGTGAAGCCCTTCCAGAACATCGTCCACTCTTCGCTGGAAAGCGAAATCAAAAAACAGCAGCTCCAAAGGGTTCTTTAAGGAGTAGGTCAACACGAAGAGGCGAAACAATATTCATAAATTTTGCCTATAGTTCGTGAAATTCGCAGCGCGCGGCAGCTATTGGACTGAGGAAGGCGGGTCGAACGAAAATAGTATCCAGATACCTTACGTAAGCCGAGGGGTTGCGGCTGGCTAAAAGGAGCATCGGATGATCACCGACCTGAAGATCAACGAGGAACAAAAACGACGCTACTACGAACGCGGCTGGTGGAGAGACGAAACCATTGCGGACGTATGGGCGAAGCAAGCTGAGAAGCATCCAGACAAGACATTCGTCACCGACGACCAGGGCGCGTCGCTGACCTACCGGCAGATCGACGAGATTTCCGATGCCGTGGCCGCTTGGCTTCACTCGGTGGGCATTACCGCCGGAGATGTCGTAACCTTCCAGCTTCCCACCTGGGCTGAATTTTGCCCGGTGTTCATCGGCGTCGCGAAAATCGGCGCGGTGATGCACCCGGTCGCTCGCAATTACAGCGAATTGGACCTCGCGTACATCATGAACAAAGTAGGCACGCGAGCTTTCATCTGCCCCACCTACCACCACACCACCGATCACGAACGACTAGCACTCGATTGCGTGAAGGACGTCCCAACGCTTGATGGAGGCCGCATCCTTTTCGTTCGCAAATCGGGACCGGCTCCCAAATGCGGAGCACAGGCGCTGGAGAACCTGAAGATTGGTAGCAAGGCGCCTCAAGGGGTTAAGCGCGCAAGCGCTGACGACGTGGCGGTGATCCTGTCCACCTCGGGCACGACCGGAAAGCCGAAGCAGGCGTTGCTCACCCACAACAACATCCTGTTCAGCGAGCGGGCATTCGTCGGCGGGCTAGCGCTTGATGAAAACAACATCATGTTCATGCCAAGCCCCTTAAACCACGCGACGGGCTTCTTCCATGGCATCATCTCCCCTCTGCTCTTAGGCGCATCGACCGTGCTGCAGCAGGATTTCAAAGCCGATCGAGCGATCGAGATCATAAACGAACATGGCTGCACCTGGTCGATGGGCGCAACGCCGTTCATTTACGACATGCTCGGATCGATGGAGCGCAACGGCACGTCCATTCCGACGCTCAAGCTGTTCCTTTCCGGCGGCGCACCCCTCCCGGGATCCCTCGTCAGCTGTGCTAGGGCACACGGGATCACGCTCTGCGAATGCTACGGTTCCACGGAAAGCTGCCCGCATATCTACGTTCCGCCGCAACATTGCGCTGAATGGAATGGAGCGTTTTCCGGAACCACGCTTGAGGGGATCGAAATCTGCGTTGTGGACGAAAACCGTCAACCGGTAGGTCCAGGAGTGCAAGGCGAGGAAGCAAGCCGCGGTCCGAACGTCTTCGTCGGCTACCTCAACGACCCGGAGCAAACCGATGCAGTACTCGACGACGAAGGCTGGTTCTACAGCGGCGATTTGGCAACCATCGACGATCAAGGGCGCGTCCGCATCAACGGCCGCAAGAAGGAAATCGTCGTGCGCGGCGGAGAAAACATCTCCACGAGAGAGGTCGATGAGGCGGCAAGCGCTTGGGGCGGCATCGTCGACCAAGCGACCATCGGGGCGCCAGACGATAGGATGGGTGAGCGCATCTGCCTGTTCGCCGTCGCCAACCCCGACCTTAGCGAAGCTCCGAAGCTCGACGATCTGCTAGACTTCCTGAAAACGCAGGGCGTATCGAAGCGCCTGTGGCCGGAGCGGCTTGAACTCGTTGATGAGATTCCCCGCACCGCAACGGGCAAGGTGCAGCGCTTCAAGCTGGCAGAGGAGCTGAAACGCCGCATGCAGGCGCAATAAGAAGGGGTTAACGGGCTGCAACCAAAACGGTGCAGCCCGTTTTGCACAAGACGAGGAGGTCACCATGGCTAAAGGAGCCAAGGAATTCAGCATCACCAGAACGCGTTCGTCGTTTAAACCGCGCGTCAATGAGGAAGACATTCCCTTTTTCGACGATGGGTTCGGCAACGTCCTCGTTGGCGTGCAGGGCGCGCGCGGCGTCGAGCTTACCGACAATCCTCCCATCGAAGTGAGGCATATGCCGTATGCGCACCTCAACAACTGCACGGAAGATGCCGCCTGCGCGCCGGCAAATCTCGCAAGCGAAGCGGATCTGCCTGAAGGTTGCGAGCTCGATTACCAGATCAACGGCGGTTTCAACAACAACTGCATCATCGTCACCTGGGACGACACGCCGCAGCACAAGCTTGAATGGGTCATGATGAAAACCTTCACCGGTTCGCAGATGAAGTATGCGCTTCCCAAAAAGCGCAATCGCATGGTGTTCGCGCTTGCCGATGAAGATGCCTTCGTGTACTGCAACAAGGAGCCATGCGTCGAATGCGGATTCCGCTGCAAAAACGGCTTCGTCCTCTACGCGGGATTCAAGGATTTCGGGATCGTTCGCAAACCGGTCGAACGCATCAGCATGCTCGGAATCATCGGCGATGGAGGCCTTGAAGCGGGTACGACCGACCACCGCTCGTAAAGGAAAATACACCGTTCGGCAATTGCTTGTTAACCAAAGCGTTACGGACAAAATATCGCCGATCGACCCCGAATTTGACTGCGAATTCGGGGTCGTTTTGTTTTCAGAATGCACTTCAAAAGCATCATTTGCCCAGTTCATATAGGTAGTATTTGCACAACAAAGGTTTCCATAGAAATCGGCAATGGATTGCCCGAAAAACGCGGGGTCGCATCTATTGGCACTTGCGGCAGATTGTGAATAGTATGTGAAGCGGTTGAGCATGCATCGGCTTTGGAAAGGGTCAAAGTCAATGCATGGTTGATTGACCAAGGGTTTGGGCTCGAAAACTGTTTCATCGTAAGGAGGAGGAAAGAGTGAGTGCAGCAGCTCAAGTAGCGAAGAAGTACATGTTCGCAATCGCGACCGTATACATGTGCTATCTGACGCACGGTGTTCAGGCAATCATCCTGAGCCAGAACAAGGTTAATTTCTATACGCAATGGGGTTACACGGATGCAGCAGCCGGCGCGGCTGCCGTTTCCATGGCAATTACCCTGACCGGCGTTGGCAAGTTTGTCAGCGTGTGGATCGGCGGCGAGGTTTCCGACCGCATCGGCCGTAAGCTCCCCACCGTCCTCGGTTCCATCCTGTACGCGATCTGCTTCATCCTGTTGCTGGTCACGGACAACTTCTACGTGGCTTGCTTCGCCGGCTTCCTGTCCGGTGTTGCGACCTCCGGCTTCTGGGACGGCGCTCTGTATCCGGCAATCGCCGAAGCCAATCCGAAGTACGCCGGTTCCACGACCATCGGCATCAAGGCCGTCATCTCCATTTCCGGCATCATCTACCCGCTGTTCGCCGCTATGAACTCCGGTGACAGCTGGCACATCAACATCTGGATCCCGATCGTCCTGTCCCTGATCTGCGTCGTGCTTTCCGCCATCACGCCGTTCGTGTATGACGACAAGCGCAAGCAGTCCGCAGGTGGCGACGACAAGTCCGGTGCCAAGAACGAGGCTGAGGCCGAGATCCAGGCTGCCAAGGACGCCATGCTGCAGCAGCCTTCCGGCTTGACCAACTTCGTGACGCTGTTCTTCGGCTTCGTCATCATGTTCATCATGTACGGCGCTCAGCAGTACACCAAGGCCTTCGGTCAGAACAACCTTGGCCTCGACTCCGTCGCCGCCGCTGGTCTGACCTCCATCTACACCGCCGGCTCCATCATCGCCGTTCTGTTCTGGGCTGTCATGATGGGCAAGCTGCGCTGGACGCCCATCAAGGTTATCCTGATCGACGGCATCCTCGCTTCGCTGGCTCTGGCCGTGGTTATCATCGCCCTGCCGCTGAACCTCGGCGCTGGCGCGGTTTACTTCGGCATTGCGGTCCTCGGCTTCTCCGCCGCTGGCGGCATGCTGCAGACCGGCGTCACCCTGCGTCAGCAGATGTGCCCCGGCCCGCGCGGTCGTAACGTTGGTATGTACTACACGTTCATGGGCTTCGCCTCCGTCTTCCTGCCTGGCATCGTCGGCGCTATGACCGGCGCTGTCGGTGAGACCCAGGCTGTGTGGATCATGATGATCCTGCTGCTCGCCGCTTCCCTGCTCTCCGTGCTGATGAGCGCTTTTGTGTGCGCCCAGTACAAGAAGCAGTTCGGCTACAGCGCCATGGAGCCTCAGAAGGACTAGCACACGCACACGCAGCCCGCTTTATAACCCTTTGCTCAACGAAGGCCCCCGGAATCCGGGGGCCTTCCTCGTATACAAGGAACCCCTCCCCGCATACGAAGAACCGTTTCATGCAGAAAGATGACGATAAATTGCTAAGCGTTGCGAATATCACTCAATATAACCTGGGCTCACCCCCCCGAAATATGGATCGTAGGATAAAATAAGCAGCTGTGCGTCACGCCAATCGCGCGGAACGAAAACTCGCAAACATACCGTCGGGAGATCCCTATGCCTTCCAGCTCATCTATCGCAGACAACAGCGCCCTCGCAAGCAAACTTGCCCTGCTCGAAGGCATCCTCGACGACTCGAACCAGCTGGTGCAGATGTCGTATCTCGACGACATGACGATGGTGTATGTAAACGGGACCGCAAAGGGCTTCCGTGGCGGCGGCGAGGACTACCACGGACGCCACTGCTACGAATACATGATGGGACTTGATGAGCAATGCCCCTTCTGCCCTCTTTTGACGCAAGGGTCTAAGCGCAGCGCTAACACCGAGGTCGACAACGGGGAGCAGGTTTTCTCGGTAAAGACGATGCTGACCGAATGGCAAGGACGAAAAGCCTTCGTCGAATACGCCACCGACATCACACCGAGCCGCCGCGCGCAACAGGGTTTCGAAACGCAAATGCGCACGCTGCTCCAATCCATTCCGGAAGCACAAGGCATAATGCATTTCGATCTCACCGAGAACAGATGCATCACCGTGAGCGGATCGGCTAAGAACAACCTGAAAACCGTGCAAACCAATGTCGCGGTAGACACGACGCTCGCCCAGACCTTCGCCTATATTCCCAATAAGGAAAAACGCCAGGAGATGCAAGACACCTTTAATAGAGCTGCCCTGGTGTCCGCATACGAAAACGGCACGGTGGAAATCAACCGAGAGGTCGAGTCGTATTTTGACGACGGAAGCATTCGCTGGGCTCGCGTCACGGCGCGCATCCTGCAAAACCCCTCGAACGATCACCTTGAGTGTATTTTCTACGGCATGGACATATCTGATGAAGTAATCCGCCGCAACCTTTACGAGAAGCAAACGCACCACCAACTGGCGCTTTTCAATACGTTGGCGCGCGATTACCTCAACGTATTCCTCATCAATCCCGAAACCAGCACCGTCAAGGTGCTCAAGCTTCAGGGATACATGACATCGACCTTAAGCGAAGAGACGGATATCGAGCACCCTTACCAAGCAACCTGCGAGCGATACATCGCTGAGCGCGTACACCCCGATGATCAGGAAATGCTGCGACGCGCGTTAAACCTCGAGACGGTCAAACAGGCACTCGCGACGCAAGCCGAATACGTTTCCTCCTATCGCATTCTCGAGAATGATCAGGTGCATTTCTATCAGTTCAAGTATCTGATCGCGGAAAACAACGAGGGGATCCTCGCCGGTTTCCAAAACGTCGATGCCATGATCGCAGCTGAAAGGGAGCAGCAGGAGCTTCTGAAAACCGCCCTCGCGTCGGCCGAAGAGGCGAATTCAGCCAAATCGACCTTCCTTTCCAACATGTCGCACGACATCCGTACGCCGCTCAACGCCATCATCGGCTTCAACGAGCTCGCAAAAAAGCATGCGAACGACCCCGATGCCATACGCCGCTACTTGGACAAGGTGAGTATCTCCAGCAATCATCTGCTCAACCTCATCAACGACGTGCTCGACATGAGCCGCATCGAAAGCGGGCAGGTGCACGTCGACAAGGCGCGCATTCATCTGCCTTCGATGTTCAACGAGCTGCACACGATCATTGCAGGCAGCGCCAACGCAAACGGCATCGACTTGACCTTCGATACGTCGAACATCATTCATACGCACGTTGTCGGCGACGAGTTGAAAATCAAGAAGATATTGATGAACATCCTGAGCAACGCGGTGAAATTCACCGAATCCGGAGGGATGGTCATGTTTTCAGCCGAAGAGCGAAAGCTGCAAACCTCGCGCTATGCTCATTTCGTTTTCCGCATAAAGGACACCGGCATCGGCATGAGCAACCAATTCCAGGAACACGTTTTCGAGGCTTTCTCTCGCGAAAAGCACGATTCTCGCGACGCCGCAAGCGGCACCGGGCTGGGGTTGAGCATCGTGAAAAGCCTGGTGAACATCATGGATGGGTCAATCCATCTCAAGAGCGAGCAGGGGGTGGGAAGCGAATTCACCGTGTCGCTGCACCTCGAGATTGCCAACGAGGACGATACAAACACTCGAAAAGCCCCGACAAGGGACGCGAAGAGCCAAAGTTTCGAGGGTAAGCGAGTGCTGCTCGTCGAGGACAACGAGTTCAATCGGGAAATCGCCTTCGAGATCCTCACCGAAGCAGGCCTAGATGTCGACACCGCCGAAGATGGAAGCGTTGCCGTACGTAAGGTTGAGCAATCTGATGGCTGGACCTACGATATCGTGCTTATGGACATTCAAATGCCCGAGATGAACGGGTATGAGGCCACGCGAGCCATCCGATCTCTCCCCGACCCGGCGCGCGCGAACGTCCCCATCATCGCAGTGACGGCGAACGCGTTTTCCAGCGATCGCGACGAAGCGCTCGCTGCCGGCATGGATGGGCACATCGCCAAACCTATCGATGTGAAGATACTCATCAATAAGATGCACGAATTGGCCGATTAAGATTCCCGCTGGCGAACCGCTGATAAGCGACAAAACGAAAGGCGCAGGCCCAAAGCCCGCGCCTTTCGTTTGCCGATGAACAAAAACCTCAAGCCTACAGGCGCATCTGATACTTCTCGAGCACCATGGGCGCGGCGATATGCACCATAATCTGATCGGTACCTTCCGCGATTTGGAAGCCACGGCAATCTTCCCAAATGGAGGCCACGCGTTGCGAACAGGTGTACCCGCGCCCGCCCATAACCTGCATAGCATCGGATGCCACCTCGGTCGCGGTTTTGGGAACGTAGCGCTTCGCTAAGGCAACGGCAAGACGAACCTCGTGCTCGGGCAAACCTTCGTCGAGCATCCAGGCCGCCCGATACACCGATGCGCGCATATTCTGCAGCTTCAGCTCCATATCGACGACCATTTCCTGCACCAGCTGAAAATCGGTGATGGGCTTGCCGAACGATTCCCGTGTGCCGGCGAATGCGATGGCGTCTTCCATAGCGCCCTGCGCGAGGCCAAGCGACGTGGCGCACGCGAAGAGACGGCCGATCTGGAAGAATTTAAACAGCTGCGGCCAACCGGAGCTTTTGCCGTGAAGACGCCAAGTCTCGTCAAGCTTCACGTCGTTGAACACGACCGTGGAAAACGGCAGCATCGACTGCCCCACCTTCTGAATAGGATAAACCTCGACGCCGGGCGCATCGTGTGGGACGAACCAAAACGACAGCTCGGGATGTTTGCCGGCAGGTTTATCGATGTCAATAGCTGCCACAAGCAGAAACGGAGCATACTCACCGTTGTTGACGAACACCTTCGTTCCCTGAAGATGCAGCTGCCCATCACGCGTGCCGACGCAAGATTCCATGCTCATCAAGTCGGAACCCGATTGCGGCTCGGAAATAGCAAGCGCGAACGCTAGGCGCCCGGCGCTTTGGTAACTTTGACGCATCGACTCGGACTCTCCCCCGCCTGCAAATTCCTCAAGGATTTGCAGGTTCAGGAAATCATTCATGAGCGGAAGCGACGATCCGCTTGCACGGGCAAGCTCCTCAAGGACCAAAACCTGGGCCATGATGTCATAGGTTTCGTGATTTCGACGATGGATGACGCCGAAACCGTTGAAATCGAGATTGACGAAATCGCGCACCACCTCGTCAGGCAGGCCCTCATCCCGTCTCCACTGGGTCACGTTGTCGAATGAGAAATGTTGCTCGGCAAACGCGCGCACCGTGGCAACCAGCTTACGGTAGTCGTCCGTCAAACCGAAATCCATGTACCCAGCTCCCTTCCATAAAAGCGCACGCATAAAGGTAAAACACGGCGCAAACAGCAGTGAATTTTACACAGCTTGCCTACTATGGGTATATATTGCGCAGGAATTACCAGATTCGCAACCAACAAAGCCGCCAAAGCGTTTAACGGCCAGATGCATTCGCACCTTTTATGAATGCGAAAAGTTTCATAGCATGGACGAATTGGAAATACCTCAAACCCAAGCGCACAATATCTACAAGGACCAAACCCTCGGGAAACGCCTTCCCAAGGAAATTGGCCGAACGCTTCGGGAATAAAAGAGCGATGCCCGGGCAACCGGGTACCAAGGAGGTAGCGATGTTACCATTGCAAGGCGTTAAAGTCGTTGATCTGACCACGTTTTTGGCCACGCCGACCACCGGCCGCGTGCTCGGCGAGTGGGGCGCCGACGTCATCAAGGTTGAGGCTGCTAAGGGCGATCCCGGCCGCGTGAACCAGGCTGCCGTGTTCGGCATGCCCTCCAGCGACGACGAGAACCTTGGCTTCGACATGTCCAACATGCACAAGCGCTTCATCTCGCTGAACCTGAAGTCCGAAAAGGGCCTCGAGGTCATGCACAAGCTGCTGGCCGACGCCGACATCTTCATCACCAACAACCGCGCCAAGTCCCTCAAGAAGATGGGCCTGGATTGGGAGAGCCTGCACGCCAAGTACCCCCGCCTGATCATGGGTCACGGCCTGGGTTACGGCAAGCAGGGTCCCGAGAAGGACGCTGCCGGCTTTGACGTGACCTGCTACATGGGCCGCGGCGGCGTCTTCGGTACCACCGTCAACAAGGGCGACGCCCCGATGATCCCGACCAACGGCTACGGCGACTTCCAGTGCTCGCTGTTCCTGGCCGCCGGCATCCTGGCCGCCTACGTTGGCCGCGAGACCTCCGGCGAAGGCGATTACGTCACCTGCGCGCTGCAGCATGCAGGCATCTACGCCCTGTCCACCGGCATGGTTTCCGCTCAGTACGGCAACCCCTACCCGAAGAGCCGTCTGGAAGTCAACAACCCGCTCAACAACGTCTTCCGTTCGAAGGATGACAAGTGGGTCGTTCTGTGCCTTCCCGAGTACGATCGCGATTGGCCGCGCGTCATGAAGCTGATCGGCCGCGAGGAGCTCGCCGAGCATCCCGACTACAGCGTGTGCACCACCGTCAACGCAAAGGGCCTTGCTCCCGAGGTCACCAAAATCCTCGATGATGGCTTCGCTCAGTTCACGCTCGAAGAGCTGCTGAAGATGTTCAAGGAAAACGACATGCCTTGCGAGCCGGCTCAGACGCCGCTGGACATCTACGAAGACGAGAACGCCCTCGTCAACGGCTATATCCAGCAGGTGCCTTACCCCAACGGCGGCAAGTGGTGCCCGACCGCTCCGGTTCAGTTCGAGCTCGAAGAGGTTCGCCCGCTCAAGCCGACCGGCAAGCTTGGCTGCGACACCGAGGCTGTCATGAAGGAACTCGGCTACACCGAGGAAGAGTTCAAGGCTGCAGAGGCTGACGGCTCCGTTTCCGGCCCGATCGATCTGGCTGTGCTGCAGGGCAAGTAAGCTCGCGGACAATCCCGGATATCTGACCATGCTCGCATGGTCTAGTCGAACCCCCTGGTCTGTTTGACCTGGGGGTTCTTCTTGTTAGAGGGGCATATTCCCACCCCTGTGGCGCATCTATTGGTTTTGCCTATGATTGCAACCTAATTTTTCAAACGCGGCGAATTGGAATTACCAGGACGCGCATCCCATAATAGAGACAACAAAGCTGTTGGGGCTTTGGGTACACAAACGTTGAGGAGGTTTTCGATGAATCCGAACGCCAAGATCACCGACGAGCAGTTTGAGGCTTACCTCAAGCAGGTTCGCGAACTGGTCGAAGGTCCTTTCGAGGAGATCCAGAAGGAAGTTGAGGTGACCAACACCTTCCCGCAGGAGTTCTACGATCTGGCCATCAAGAACGATCTGTATCGTTTCTACATGCCCTCTCAGTACGGTGGATGGGATCTGAACGAGCTCGAGATCCTGCGTGTGCAGGAAGAGTTCTCTCGTGGCCCGGGTGGCATGCGTATGCACCTGCATCACGCAGCTGACATGAACTGGCGTATCCTTGATGACTACGGTAAACCGGAGCTCAAGGAAAAGTACATGGACAAGTTCCAGGACAAGACCATCTACTGCAACTTCGCTATCACCGAGAAGACCGGCGGCACCGGTGCTGACCTGCACACCACCGCCATCAAGCAGCCGAACGGTCACTACCTGCTGAACGGCGAGAAGTGGCTCATCTCCCACACCGACTGCTCCGACTTCACCTACGTCATCGCTGTGACCGACCCCGAGTCCGACAAGGATTCCCGTCTGTCTGCCTTCTTCGTGCCGAACGACGCTCCGGGCTTCGAGATCGTCGAGATGTCCCACATGATGGGCTGCCGCGGCGCTGGCCATGCTGGCCTGAAGTTCACCAACGTGGACCTCGATCCCATCTACCTGCTCGGCGAAGAGGGCCAGGGCATGGAAGTGGCTATCCACTCTCTGTCCGTCTCCCGCGTGCACATCGCCATGTCCAACCTGGGCATGTCTCAGCGCATGCTCGAGCTGTCCCTCAAGCGCGCCAACCAGCGCATCACCTTCGGTAAGCCGATCGCTTCCCGTCAGATGATCAAGCAGAAGATCGCTGAGATGCAGAAGATGATCCATGTGCTGCGTTGCGCCATCTACGACTTCGCTCGTGACTACGACCTGGATCCGAAGAACGAGTACATCACCGAGAAGGCTGCTATCTGCAAGCTGTTCTCCATCGACACCGTCAAGCTGGTGTCCGATGAGATGCTCGAGATCTTCGGTGGCGACGGCTACTTCGAGGACGAGCCGCTGGGCCCGACCGAGCGTCTGTACCGCGACTGCCGCGCTATGTGGCTGGAGGAAGGCGCTCCCTGCGTGCAGCGCATCACCATTGCTCGCGAGTGCCAGAACCACAACGGCGTTGTCAAGTACAACTTCTAAGTCGTACTTACCGTCGAAGTTGCACCAAGCAGCTTAAGCGATTTGATCGCGAAAGGAGCCAATCTTATGATTGGCTCCTTTTTTGCGTGCACAAACCATGATGAAACCGCTACACTGTAATGCTAGCGTTCCATAAACGTGGGTATTACTTATCGTGGAGGTGTGCATGAATCTGCCGCAGTTGTACTATTTCAAGAAGCTCGCTGAAGTACAGCACTATACAAAGGCAGCAAAAGAGCTCTACATCACACAGCCAACGCTTTCCAATTCCATTTCCCAATTAGAGCGCGAACTGGAGATTCCCCTCTTCGAACGCGAAAACCGCAACGTGAAGCTCACCCGTTATGGGCGAGAGTTCTATCAATACATCACCGAAGCGCTCAATGCTCTTGACAAAGGCATCGACATCGCTCATGAGCATGCAGGGTCTTTGTCGGGCAGCATCGAAATCGGCACCATTTACACCATTCAGGGAGATTACCTGCCGGCGCTTATGTCAGCGTATCGTCAAGAATACGGCACCAGTATCACCACGAACATTTATCAGGGTTTAACCTTGCCGCTTATCGAGGACCTTGAGAAAGATCGGTATGAGATTGTCTTCGCGGCCGAGGTGAAGGGCAAAAACGACCTGACTTTCGTGCCGGTATTCTGCCAACAGCTGGTCGCGATCATGTCGAACGAGCACCCGCTTGCGCAAAAGCCGGAACTTACCTTCGAGGATCTGCAATCCGTCAACCGCCTATACTCCTACCCTCCTGAAACGCCTATCGGCTCCGAGGTGCAGGCAACCCTGAAACCGGAGGGCATGACTACCGTTGCTCCGTTCTACAACGACGAGATTACCTTGGCAAGCATGGTAGAGTCCGATCGCACCTCGGTCGGCCTTGCCCTCAACACGATCGGCCTGCTCCCCTTCAAAGACAAGATCGTCAGCAAGCGCGTGCACGGAATCAAAGACGAATTCCACCCCATTTGCATGGTCTACAAGACAAGTGCCTTCAAATCTCGCGCGCTTGAAAACTTCATCAGCTTCGCGAAAACCTTCTCGTGGAACAAGTCTCCCCGACATGAAGATACGCCGAGTACCAGCGACGACCCACAGGAGCCAGACCCACAAAGCCATCACCGAAACTCACCCCGCGTAGCGTAATCGAAGAAAATGCCGGCATTCGCGAAAGCCGGCATTTCTTATCGAGATGATTAAATCGCACAATATCGTCACCGGTTAGAAACTACCTGTTTGCATGGACATTCGCGGTTCAGAGGACGAAAATAAGCCATATCCGTTTTCGTGATTGGAGAGCGTTATGGCAGAAATGAAGGAACTTCCCAACATCACCGGCCACACCGAGCTTGTCGGCCTGGTGGCAACACCTATCAGGCACTCGCTGTCTCCCGCTATGCACACGGCGTCGTTTGCGCATATGGGCGAGGATATCGTGTACCTGTGCTTCGATGTTGCCCCCGAGCAGCTTGAGGCCGCCTGCGCAGGTATGCGCGCGATGGGCTTTTTAGGCTACAACGTCTCTATGCCGAACAAGACTATTATCCATCAGTACCTTGACGAGCTGACCCCTGCTGCTGAGCTGATGGGCGCTGTGAACTGCGTCGATCTGCATACCGGCAAGGCTGTTGGCCATAACACCGACGGTGCTGGCTTCTGGCGCAACGTCACCGAGCATGGTATCGATCCGAAGGGTAAGAAGATCACGCTCGCCGGTGCCGGCGGTGCAGGTTCCGCCATCTTCACCCAGGCTGCGCTTGACGGCGTTGCTGAAATCGATGTGTTCAACATCAAGGATGATTTCTTCGCCGCTGCTGAGGAGCGTTGTCGCGTGCTATCCGAACGCACCGGCGCGAAGGTTACCATGCACGACCTTGCCGATGCCGAAGACCTCGCAAAGAGCGTTCAGGAATCCTTCATGTTCATCAACGCCTCCCGCGTGGGCATGGCTCCCAACTTGGACGGCAACCTGCTGCCTGAAGATCTGATGCGCAGCGACTTGGTGGTTGCCGACACCGTCTACAACCCACTTGAGACGAAGATGATCACCCTGGCGAAGAAGCACGGCTGCACCGTCGTTCCCGGCCTGGGCATGATGATGTGGCAGGCTGCGATCGGCGAGGAGATTTGGACCGGCAAGCAGATGGACATCCCCTACATCGAAAGCCTATTCTTCTAAGGCGACAAACCTGCGAGAATGCTTCAAAGAGCCGTGCATAGGTGCGCGGCTCTTTTGCATTTAAGGAACAAAAAAGCCCGGAACGGCTGATTCCGGGCTTTCTCAAATTCCAGATGGAATATTTACTTGCGATGCTCCGCCTTGTCGCTCAGAAGGCGGTTCAGGGCGTTCAGGTAAGCCTTCGTGGAGGAGACGATGATGTCGCCATCAGCGCCGCGGCCGGTGTACACCTCGCCGTCAGGGGCGGTCACGCGGATGGTGACCTCGCCGAGCGCGTCGATGCCGCGCGTGACGGACTGGACCGCAAACTCGGAAAGATCGTTGTCAACCTGCACGATCTTGTCGACGGCCTTGCACATGGCGTCAACAGGGCCGGTCCCCCAATCGCACGCGGTGACCACCTGATCGGCAGCCGTGCGCAGCGTGACGGTAGCCGTCGGCTTGAGCGGGAAGCCGCAGGAGATCTGCACGGACTCGAGCGTGTAGAGAGCCGTTTCATGACGCTGGTTCTCGTGCATGAGCGATTCGAGGTCGGAGTCGTAGACTTCCTTTTTCTTGTCGGCCAGATCGAGGAACGCGTCGTACATCTTGTCGAGCTTTTCCTTGTCCAGCTCGTAGCCAAGCTCTTCCAGGCGATGCTTGAGGGCAGCATGGCCGCTGCGGGCGGTCAGCACAATCTGAGACTGACCAGCACCGACCTCAGCCGGGTCGATGATCTCGTAGGTATCGCGCTTCTTCAGCACGCCGTCCTGGTGGATGCCGGAGGAATGTGCGAAGGCGTTGGCCCCGACGATAGCCTTGTTCACCTGCACGTTGATGCCGGTGATGGAAGACACCAGGCGGCTGGACTTGATGAATTCGCGGGTGTTGACGTCGGTATGGGCGTCAAGCTCTTCCCCGTGCATCTTAATGCCCATGACGACCTCTTCCATGGCCGTATTGCCGGCGCGCTCGCCCAAGCCGTTGATGGTGCATTCGACCTGCGTGGCGCCATTCTGCACGCCAGCTAAGGACAGCGCCGTGGCCATGCCGAGGTCGTTATGGCAATGCACAGAAACAGTGGCGTTTTCGATGCCGCGGACGTTCTCCATGAGGTACCTGATGCGGCGGCCGAACTCGTCGGGCAAACTGTAACCGGTGGTGTCAGGAATGTTCACGACGGTAGCGCCAGCCTCGATGACGGCCTGGATAACCTTCGCCAAGAACGCATAGTCGGCACGACCGGCGTCCTCGGCGTAGAACTGAACATCTTCAACATAGGACTTCGCATGCTTGACGGCCGCAACAGCGCGCTCGATGCACTGATCTTCGGTGATGCGCAGCTTGTCATGCATATGCGAGGGGCTCACGCCGATGCCGGTATGAATACGCGGGCGCTTGGCGTACTTGAGTGCCTCGGCAGCACGGTCGATATCTTTGGCAACCGCGCGGGTAAGGCCGACGACGGTAGCATCGTCGCCAGCAAGCTCGGCAATGCGGCGAACGCTCTCGAAGTCGCCCGGAGAGGAAATGGGGAAACCGGCTTCGATAACGTCGACGTTCAGGCGTAGCAGCTGACGCGCGACAACGAGCTTCTCCTCGGTGTTCATGGATGCGCCCGGCGACTGCTCGCCGTCGCGCAGCGTCGTGTCGAAAATTGCGATCTTGCGCGTCATTTCAGGTCCTTTCATTTTCGTTTGCAACCTAGTCGCATATTTTAGTACAGCCTGGCGGGATATACTCGAGGAATACGGGTGTTTTTGCAGGTTGCTACCCGCACGTCCGTTGCATTAACACCGCTTGCCGAAAAGCACGGAGAGCAGAAAGGGCGCCGCCCTAAAGCGACGCCCTTGGGATTGAAAGCCGAAAAGGCTACAGCTTCACGTGCCAAAGATTCTTCAGATCGTCAAGCTGGGCGCGCAGCTCGTCAAGAACCGACGGAGCAACATCACCCTCGACATTCATGTAGACGATGGCCTGCTGTTCGGCGGGATTGTTCACGATTTGCATCGTGGTGATGTTGATACCGGCGGCTCCGAGGATGGACCCGATGGTGCCCACGCGACCCGGACGGTCGACATATTCGAAGATGAGCGCCTGAGGACCCGGGGCGATGTCGACGCTGTAGCCAAGCAGATTGATCAGGCGCACATGCTGGTCCTCGCCCGAAAGCGTGCAGGCGATCTCGCGGCCGTCAGCGATGACGGAAACCGAAGATGCGTAGGCGCCGGCAGAAGCATGGGCACCGGTATCCACGCGAATACCGTGGCGACGAGCGACGGCCTCGGCGTTGACGGGCGTGACGGTAGCGAGGTTCTTGTACGACAGCAGACCCTGCATGACGCCGGCGACGAGCACCGTCGGATCGGCGGGCGCGGCTTTGCCGGCCGCGGTGAGCGACAGACGCGTGGGCACTTCCCCACCGAGCTGGGCAAGCATGCTGCCCATCATCTGGCAGGCGGGAACGTAGGGACCAACGGCATCCATGACCTCGGGAGGCACCGGCGCCATGTTCAACGCCGTAGGAACGATGCTCCCCTCAAGGCCGGCGGAAACGTATTCAGCGATTTGGATGCCCGCGCGCGCCTGAGCTTCCTTGGTATAGGCGCCCAGATGGGGCGTGAGGATGGCGTTTTCGAACTCGTGCAGGGGGCTGTCGGTTGTCGGCTCCTCTTCGAACACGTCGATGCCCACGGCGCCGATCTTCCCCGCAGCCACGAAGTCGGCAAGCGATTTCATGTTGTAGATGCCGCCGCGCGCCGCGTTGACGAGGATGACGCCATCTTTCATCGCGGCAAACTGCTCGGGACCGAACATGCCGATGGTCTCGGCGGTTTTCGGCAGATGCACGGTGATGAAGTCCGCCACCGGCAGGATGTCCTCAAGATTGTCGTACAGGGCGACGCCGAGTTGATCGGCGCGCTCGGGGCTGCAGTACGGGTCGTAGCCGACCAGATGCATGCCGAAGGCACGTGCGCGTTCGGCAACCAGCCCGCCGATGCGGCCCAAGCCGAAGATGGCGAGCGTCTTCTCGTAAAGTTCGGACCCGCAGAACTTGGCGCGCGACCATTCGTGCGCATGCATGCTGGCGTTGGCCTGGCAGGTGTTGCGAGCGCACGCGAGCATCAGGCACATCGTCTGCTCGGCGGCGGAGACGATATTGGACGTGGGAGCGTTGCAAACGATGATGCCGGCTTCGGTTGCCGCGTCGACGTCGACGTTGTCAACCCCCACGCCGGCGCGCCCGATGATGCGCAGGTTCTTGCCTGCGGCGATAACCTCATCGGTCACATGCGTTGCGGAACGAACGATGAGCGCATCGTAGGAGCCGATGATCCCTACAAGCTCGTCAGTCGACAGCTTGAGCTTGATATCAACCTCCAAACCTTTCTGACGCAAGCGCTCGATGCCCGCCTCAGCGAGCTTTTCAGTGACGAGGACCTTCTTCGACATATCGCCTACCACCCTTCGTGATTTCCGGAGCTGTTCCCATGATACGAAAAAACCTGCCGCGCGGGGGCGCGACAGGTTAATTCTCGGAGAACGGCTCAACTCGACCGCTCGTGCTGTTGCCTCGGGAATCTTCATTCCCGAGGCAATGCAGATAAGGAAGACGCTTTACGCTACTTGGTCCAGGAGAACATCTCGCGGATCTTCGCGCCGGTCGTCTCGATCTCGTGGGAGTTGATAGCCTCACGCTGCTCGAGGAGCCACTTGTGATCGTTCTTGCAGTCGGCAACGAACTCGCGAGCGAAATCGCCGTTCTGGATGCGATGCAGGATTTCCTTCATAGCCTCGCGAGACTGCTCGTTGATGACCTTCGGGCCGGCGTAGTACTCGCCGTACTCGGCGGTGTTGGAGATGGAGTAGTTCATGAAGTGGATGCCGGACTCGTACATGAGGTCGACGATCATCTTCATCTCGTGGTAGCACTCGAAGTACGCCAGCTCCGGCGGATAGCCCGCCTCGGTCAGCGTCTCGAAGCCGGCCTTCACCAGCTCGACGAGGCCGCCGCACAGAACTGCCTGCTCGCCGAAGAGGTCCTCCTCGGTCTCCTGAGCGAAGGTGGCCTTGATGATGCCGGAGCGGGCACCGCCCACGCCCCAGCAGTAGGACATGGCGATATCCCAGGCGTTGCCCGTTGCGTCCTGCGCCACGCAAGCCAGATCCGGCACGCCGGAACCCTCGGTGAACTGACGACGCACGATGTGGCCCGGGCCCTTCGGGGCGCACATGATGACGTTGACATCCTCGGGAGCCTTGATGTAGCCGTAATGGATATTGAAGCCGTGGGCGAAAGCGAGCGTGTTGCCGGCCTTCAGATGGCTGGCGATGTGCTGCTCGTAAACCTCAGGCTGCAGCTCGTCGGGAACCAGGATCATGATGAGATCGGCCTCTTCGGCAGCCTCGTCCATGGTAGTGACCTTCAGGCCGGCTTCCTCGGCCTTAGCCCAGCTGGAAGAGCCCTCGCGCAGGCCGACGCGCACGTCGACGCCAGAGTCCATGAGGTTGAGCGCATGGGCATGGCCCTGCGAGCCGTAGCCGATGACGGCAACCTTCATGCCCTGGATGATCTTCGGATCGACGTCGTTTTCATAATAGATCGTAACAGCCATGGTGATGATGTCCTTTCTTCGTTGGCTGACTTTCCCTTATGTTCGTTGCAAGCGGCGAGGCCGCTTGACAAGCAATGGTTAGCGCCTATGGCGTTGACCAGCACCTGAGGCGATGCAGCCAAAGCTCGGCGCGATGGGCGATCATGGGGCCGCCTTAGGCGTCTTTCGGAGAGCGCGACATGGCGATCATGCCCGTACGCGTAACTTCCTTGATACCGTATGCACGCAGCAGGTCCTCCATGTCCTTGAGCGCCTCGTCGGTGCCGGTAGCCTCGATGGTCAGGCTCTGGCGTCCCACGTCGACGATCTTCGCCTGATAGATACTCGCGATCTCGATAAGCTCGCTGCGGCGCTCAGGTGCGGCATTGACCTTGAACAGCACCAACTCGCGATCGATAGCCGCTTTGTCAGTGAGGTCGGTGATCTTGAAAACGCTGATGAGCTTGTTGAGTTG
>CAVHFC010000002.1:47779-53946 GCA_963635025.1 Eubacterium sp. CAG:786 | reverse complement strand
AATTGAGCGTCGATGGTCGCGCAGGGGCTTTTCTCCGCTGCGGCTTGGACATGGGGCGGGATGTCGGTACGAACCGCGCCGACCGCCACATCGATGGCGCCCATAACGTCGCTCATGGCAGAACCCGGGGCGACCATCGGGAAGACGTTCTGGTCGTCGGGAATGGCCACGTCAAGCAGATAGGGCTTAGTGCTCGCAAGCATCTCGTCGAGCGCGGCATCAACCTCTTCGGGGCGCTCGATGCGCTTGCCGGCCCAGCCGTAGGCATCGGCGAGCTTGACGAAATCGGGGTTCGCATCGAGGATTGTGGAGCTGAAGCGCTCGCCATAGAAGAGCTTCTGCCACTGATGAACCATGCCGAGAGCGCGGTTGTCGAGGATAAGCACCTTCACCGGAACATTGTTGATGGCTGCGGTGGCCATTTCCTGGCTGTTCATCTGGAACGAACCGTCGCCGGCAATGCAGATAACCTGCGCGTCGGGGCACCCGAAGGAAGCACCGATGGCAGCCGGGAAGCCGAATCCCATGGTGCCCAGGCCACCGGAGGAAATGAACGTGCGCGGACGCTCGCGGTTGATGAACTGCGCCGCCCACATCTGATGCTGGCCGACCTCGGTGACGACGATGGAATGGGCGGGATCGAGCTTGACGGAGAGGTTCTGCAGCACCCGCTCGGGAACGATGGTTCCGGCCTCTTCGGCAAGTTGTCTGTGATAGAACGGGAAGCGACGACGCCATTCCCCGATCTGCTTGAGCCACTCGTCGGTTGCGGGCTTCACGCCGGCCTTTTCCGCCGTGTCCGCGATGCCGGCGAGCACGCCTTTCAGGTCGCCGACGATAGGCACCTGAACCTCGCGGATCTTGCCGATCTCGGCCGGATCGATGTCGATATGGATGACCTCGGCGTGCGGCGCGAATTCGGAAAGCTTGCCCGTCACGCGATCGGAGAAGCGCGCACCGCAAGCGATGATCAGGTCGGATTCGGTCATGGCGAGGTTGGCGTACTTGGAGCCGTGCATGCCCACGAGGCCGAAGTTCAGCGGGCTGGACGCCGGGAAAGCGCCCTTGCCCATGAGCGTGGTGACAACGGGCAGCTGAAGCATTTCGGCAAGACGAATGAGTTCGTCAGATGCGCCGGAGGACACGACACCGCCGCCAACGTAGAGCACCGGACGCTCAGCGCGCTCGATGCGCGCCACCGCCGCGCGAATCTGCTTGGCGTTGCCGCGATACGTGGGACGATATGACGGCAGGTTCACCTTATCGGGATACTCGAACGTCATCGGCTCGGACAGGATGTCGGAGGGGATGTCGATGAGCACCGGGCCAGGGCGACCGGAGGAGGCGATATGGAAGGCCTCGCGGAAGGTGGTGGTGAGCTCGTCGGTGGACTGCAGCAGGAAGGAATGCTTCACGACGGGCATGGTGATACCGACGATGTCGGATTCCTGGAAGCTGTCGGTACCGATGACGCCGCGCGGAACCTGACCGGTGATGACCACGAGCGGAACGCTGTCCATGTAGGCGGTGGCGATACCCGTGACCGTGTTGGTGGCACCAGGACCGGACGTGACGATGACGACGCCGACCTTGCCCGTGGCGCGCGCATAACCGTCGGCCTCGTGCACCGCGCCCTGCTCATGACGGGCGAGCACGTGATGAAGCTGCTTGCTGTCGTAAAGCGCATCGTAGATTTTAATGGCCTGACCGCCGGGATAACCGAAAACCCGATCGACGCCTTCAGCCTCAAGCGAGGCCACAACGGCCTGCGCGCCGATCATCTGCGTGCCCTGCTTGGACGTCTTGCTGCCCAGTCCGCGCACCTCACCGGCACTTGAGGCGTGCTTGTCCATTTTGCTTTCGCTCATGAGAGATAAGCCCCCTTGTCTGCGGAGGAAACGAGTTTGGCGTACTTGGCCAGCACACCGTGGTTGTGCTTGGGCGCAGGCGGGACAAAGGCCGCGCGGCGAGCCGCGAGCACATCGTCCGGCACGTTGAGCTCGAGCTTGCCGCCCTCGATGTCGACGGTGATCTCGTCGCCGTCCTCGATCAGCGCGATCGGGCCGCCGGAAGCGGCTTCGGGGCTAATATGCCCGACGCAAGGGCCCTTCGAGGCGCCGGAGAAGCGGCCGTCGGTGAGCAGAGCCACGCTCTTGGAAAGCCCCATGCCCACAATGGCCGAGGTAGGCGTGAGCATCTCGCGCATACCCGGGCCGCCGGCGGGGCCTTCGTAGCGGATGACCACGACGTCACCAGGCTTGATCTGGTTGGCGAAGATGGCCTCGCAAGCCTCCTCCTCGGAATTGAAGCAACGGGCCGGGCCGGTATGCGTGAGCATGCTCGGGTCGACCGCCGACTTCTTCACGATGCCACCGTTCGGGGCGATGTTGCCGTGCAACACGCGCAGGGCACCGACCTTCGAGAAGGGGTTGTCATGCGTGCGACACACTTCCCCATCGGCAGGTTTCGTGCAATTCTTCAGATACTCGTCGATGGTCCCCATGACGGTGAGCGCGCTGCGGTCGAGCAGACCGGCTTCACCAAGCTCGTGCATGACCACCGGCACACCGCCGACGGCATACAAGTCGATGAGCGGACGCGGGCCGGAGGGCTGCAGCTTCACCAAATGCGGCGTGCGGGCGCTGGCGGCATCCCAGTCGTCCATCGTGATGGGACAGCCGGCCTCCATGGCGATGGCCGTCAGATGCAGCACCGTGTTCGTGGAGCCGCCGAAGGCCATGTCGCATTCCATGGCGTTGTGGATGGACGCCTCGTTAATGATGTCCTTGAAGCGGATGTTCTTCTCGAGCATCTCCATGACCTTCATGCCGGCATGCTTTGCCAGGCGCAAGCGCTCGGAGTAAACGGCCGGGATGGTGCCGTTACCGGGAAGAGCGATGCCAAGCGCTTCGCACAGGCAGTTCATGGAGTTGGCCGTGAACATGCCCGAGCAGCTTCCGCAGGTGGGGCAGGCGGTTTCCTCGAAGTACTTCAGCTCTTCCTCGGTCATGGTGCCGGCCGTAACCTGGCCCGCGCCATCGAACAGCGTGTTGAGGTCGGTGGTGGGACCTTCGGTGCAGCCGGGCTGATGGCCGGGAAGCATCGGGCCGCCGGAGACGAACACCGTCGGGATGTTCACGCGCAGGGCGCCCAAAATCATGCCCGGGACGATCTTGTCGCAGTTCGGGATGCAGACCGCCGCGTCGAAGGCATGACCCTGGACGGCGCATTCGAAGCTGTCGGCGATGGCCTCGCGAGAAACCAGCGAGTAGTGCATGCCGTCGTGGTTCATGGCCAGGCCATCGCACACGCCGATGGTGGAAATCTCGAACGGAACGCCGCCGGCCATGTAGATGCCGGCCTTGACGGCCTCGCAGATTTTATCGAGGTTATTGTGGCCGGGAATGATGTCGTTGCGCGAATTGAAAACCGCGACGAGCGGACGGGAAATCTCCTCGTCGGTCAGGCCGTCGGCCTTCAGCAGACTGCGGTGCGGGGCACGGGCAACACCTTTTTTCATGGCATCGCTGCGAAGTTGCATAAGCTTCCTTCTTCCCTCTCGTCTTGCCCACATGCGTGCGGGCATAAAAAAATCCTGTTGCAAGCATCTGCATCAGGACTTCTACGAAAGGACCGCGCGTGCGATTCTGCCGGTAACGGAGCGACCCGATTCAGACTACTTGCGCAAGCCGCACACGAAGGTTTTTCGCTGCGAGCTTGCACGTTCACCGGAACTGCTCGGAGGGGGCATTCGAGCCCGCCCAACATCGGCTTGCAGCAACCGCCGACTCTCTTCAAGATGGGTTCGTCTCTACTGTCCTCGTCATAGCATTTCTTCTATGAACTTATGTTTGCTCAGTATACGCTGACGAAAAGGGTACGCAACACTTCTTTGCTATGAATTTGAATTTGCTCGAGATTTGCGCACAAAGCTCCCACAATGGGGGGCATGAAATTCGCAACCGCACACCTGCCACAAGGAGAAACCATGCTGACGTTGAGGAAGCCGCCCATCGAAACGTACAAGCGCGTGAAGCTTGACCCCGAATGCCGCATCGCGCCGACCGCCGCCGTCGTCGGCGACGTGACGCTCGGCCGCGACGTCACCGTGCTGTTCGGCGCCGCCATCCGCGGCGATTACGGAGAGGCCATCACCGTCGGCGAGGGCACCAACGTCCAGGAAGGGTGCAGCCTGCACGTCGATTTGGGCAGCCCCCTTACCGTTGGCAAACGCGTCATCATCGGGCATAACGCCACGGTGCACGGCTGCACGATCGAAGACGGCGCGCTCATCGGAATGGGCGCGATCATCATGAACCACGCCGTTATCGGCGAAGGTGCCGTCATCGGGGCCGGAGCGCTCATTCCGGAAGGAAAGGTTGTTCCGCCGCGCGCCGTCATGGTCGGCGTCCCCGCCAAGCAGATCCGCACGATCACCGACGAGGAGGCGCTCGTCAACGACGTCGACGCGCAAACCTACATCGACGCGGGAAAGCAAATGGAGCGCGAGGGAATCCTGATCAGCGGAGCGAACATGCCCCGCAACATCCCGCACATCACACTGCAAGATTAGCAAGGATCGGAACGGCGATAGGCCGGCTAACGAGGACCAGACGCCGAGGTCGGCTGTCGGCCGGCTAGGCGTTCCCGTCCCACAATCGCTGGCGGCCTGGTCGAGCTATAGCTCGACCCTACGAATTTTTACGGGAAGGTCACTCCTGCGCCACAGCGGATGCGGAGCCCACACCCCCTCGCATTACGGAATTTGCATGGGTTCGGTAACTGGGCTTCGGCAAACAGCAGACCTCACTCACCCCTCGAATTACGGAATTTGCGTAGGTCGGTAACCGATTTTCACCGGGTATAGCTCAGCTTCGCAAAATCGCTCGAGGAAGATCCCTGCTGTGCCATAGCGGTAGAGGACGCGGAGCCCGTTCGGGGGCGAGTGACAACATCCGCTACGGAATCTGTGTGTAGGGGCGAGGCATGCCTCGCCCAAAGACGACCCGGAGCCACCCGCCGACGATCAGCCTCAAAACCGCCGCAAAACGCAAAACGGCCTGCATCCCATACTCGGGATGCAGGCCAAACAAAATCGCAAACGGGTTCCGCTACTTCAAAACCCCGCTCTCGAAGGCGTTCATCAGGATCGTCGCCACGCGCTCTCGGGCGATCTCCTCGTAAGGCTTTAGGTAGCGGGCGCCGCCCTCGTCGTAGCTGTTGATGATGCCCTCGGACTTCGCCCAGGCCACGGAACCGCGGGCCCAATCGGAGATGGCTTCAGAATCGGCGAAGCTGGAAAGCACGCTCAAGTCAGCGCCCTCCGCACCCGCGCGATCGGCATAGTTCGCCAGGATCGTCGCCAGCTGCTCGGCGGTAACGGGCAAATCGGGGCGGAACTCCACGCCGCCGAACCCGTTGATCACCTCGTTCTTCACGGCCCAGTTCGCGGCACCGGTGTACCACGCGTTGTCGGCGACGTCGCCCATGCCGGTCGAGTTTGCGGCGTTGCCGTCGTAAGCATCGGCAAACTCAGGCTCGGCGTTGCGCCACAAGATTGCGGCCAGCTGCGCGCGCGTCAGCGTGCGGCCTACGCCGAATTTGCCGGCATCCTCGCCGTTGGTGTAGCCAGTAATCAAACACTTCTCGGCGCAGAACGTCACGCCGTCGGCGTACCAGCTGCCCTCGGAGTAGTCGACGTCCGGGAACACGGGCACGGGATCGGGTTCAGGATCAGGGGAAACGCCGCGCTCCGCGGTATAGATCGCCACGACGTTGTTCGGGACCTCCGAAGGCGAGTAAGCCTTCCCGTCCACCGAGCCGACCCACTTGCCAGTCAACCCGTCGGCAGAAAGGGTAGGCAAGCTGCACATACGTTTGCCGTTAGCGCCCGCAAATGAGAATTTATCGCCCAGCGAGATCTTGCGCAACGACGAGCAGGAGAAGAACATGTCTGACATGTTTGCAGCGCTTGACGTGTCGAACCCGGAGAGATCAAGTGAAGCGAGCCGCGAGCAACCGAAGAACATTCCACTCATATCAGTCACCTTCGACGTGTCGAAGGTAGAGAGGTCGAGCGTGGCGAGCTGCGAGCAAGCGCGAAACATGCCGCCCATGTCAGTCACGCTGGACGTGTCGAGGGCTGAGAGGTCCAGCGAGGTCAGCGA
>CAVHFC010000002.1:32206-47176 GCA_963635025.1 Eubacterium sp. CAG:786 | reverse complement strand
CATCGCCTTCAAAAGCGAAACATCAGGCAAAACACGCTAGCACTCAAAGCCGGGCAAGCGAACGACTGCACCTCGGCGCCACCAGTTCTCCCCTTTGAACACCCCGGCATCATCCTTGCGCGTGGGAAATCGCTGAAACTTGCTCGTTTTTCCGAATCGAGGGGCGATTGAGAGGGGCTTGTGAAGCCTGTTGCTACCTGTCTCGCTAATGCGGTGTAATGAACGAAGTGAAATTTGTGATGTTCGATGTTTTGGGGCAGGATCAGCGGCTCGATCTGGCTTCAGACGCGATCGGATGACCCCTCGATTCGGATTTTTTGACTCGTTTTGCGGAATCGACCCGCGCTTTAAGATTGGCATCGCGCCTGGCGGCGCTCTCTATAACGGTTCGAGCTATCGCTCGAACCCACGAAATTTTGATGGTGGGTCAACGCTGCAGCAATCATCTTGCGGAATCGAGCAACAGCGTGGTAATAAATCGGTGCCCGCAGGACGCGTGACTTGTTTCGTCGAGTCGGCCTTTCGGCCGGTGAGGACGCGGGGTTTGCTGGCTAGATCGGTGACGATGCGCACTTCCGTGAAGCCTTCGGCGCAGGCGAGATCCTTGGCGGCTTCGAGGCAGGTCTCGTGCAGTTCAAACGCAAAACCGCCGCCGGGGCGCAGGGCGAGCATGGTCCACGGCAGCAGGCGGCGCAGAATGTCGTTGCCGTCGGCACCACCGTCGAGCGCGAGCGCCGGTTCGAAATCCGAAACCTCGCGCGGAATTTCGGCAAGGACGGAGGTGGGCACGTACGGCGGGTTCGAAACCACCAGGTCGAGCTTACCCAAAGCAGCCGCGGGAACACCCGCTCCCAGGTCGCAAAGCTCCACGCGCACGCGGTCGATCAGGTCGAGCTCGGCGGCATTTTCCTTCGCAAGCTCAACCGCAACCGGAGAGATATCGGTGGCGATAATGCGCGTGTCGGGACGCTCGTGGGCGACGGAGCAGGCGATGCAGCCACTGCCGGTGCAGATGTCGGCCACCAACAACGGGCGGGCGGGTTTGATGGGCGCAGGCTCTCCCCCATCATCGTCTCCGCGACTGTCACGCAGATATGCGGACACCGCCTGACGCGCTTGCGCATCGAGTTGACCTGCCGACTCATCATCTTGCTCCAACAAGCGGCCAGCCTCATCCATGGACTGCCTGAGGACGTCGCCCTCCCAAGCATCGATCGTGCTGTCGAGCGCAACGCGACGCGCGGCGGGTGGCAAAAGAGAGAGCGCCTCGCTCACGAGCACCTCGGTTTCAGGACGCGGGATAAGTACGCCGGGGCGCACCTTCACAGTGATGTAGCGAAACGCCGCATGCCCGCTGATGTACTGCAAAGGCTCGCCGGCGCCGCGCAGCGACACGAAACCACGCAGGCGCTCGCGCTCCTCGGGAGTGAGCGGCTCGTCGAAGCAGGTGTACAGCTCGATGCGCGAATGCCCGGTCGCCTCCCCGATCAACCACTCCGCGGACAGGCGCGGGGCGCTGTCGCCTTTGCGGGCAAGATAGCCCTGCGTCCAGTCGAGGGCACGTTTGATTGTCCAGGTCTCTTCCATGAATGCTCTTTTCGGCGCAAAACAGACCGAAGGCGCGAGCACGCGCCCACGCCTTCGGTTGAATCTTCAGTTGAAACGGTAACTATACCGCGGACTCCAGCTTCTTGGCACGGTCGGCCGCCTGAAGAGCCGTGATAACGGCCCCAAGCCCGTCGCCCTGCAGAACCCCGGTGTAGGTGGAGTTGAAACCGATACGGTGATCGGTCACGCGGTCCTGCGGGCCGTTGTACGTACGGATCTTCTCGGAGCGGTCGCCCGAGCCGATCTGCGCAAGGCGCTCGGCGCCCTCGGCCGCCTGCTGCTCAGCGAGCATCTTCTCGTACAGGCGCGCACGGAGAACGGCCATGGCAGCGATCTTGTTCTGCAGCTGCGACTTCTGGTCCTGGGACTGCACCACCAAGCCGGAGGGCAGATGCGTGATGCGCACCGCGGAGTCGGTGGTGTTGACGCACTGACCGCCTGGACCGCCAGCGCGGAATACGTCGATGCGCAGGTCGTTCTCGTTGATGTCGACCTCGACCTCGTCGGCCTCGGGAAGCACCGCCACGGTGGCGGTAGAGGTGTGGATGCGGCCCTGCGATTCGGTCTTGGGGACGCGCTGCACGCGGTGCACGCCCGATTCGTACTTCATGACCGAATATACCTTGTCGCCCTTCACCTTGAACTGGATTTCCTTGTAGCCGCCGGCCTCGGAAGGGCTGACGTCCATGAGCTCGGTCTTCCAACCCTGGGAGGAAATGAAGCGCTCGTACATCTTGAACAGGTCGCCCGCGAAGATGGCGGCCTCGTCGCCGCCGGCAGCAGCGCGGATCTCGACGATGATGTCCTTTTCGTCTGCCGGATCGGAGGGGATGAGCATGAACTTGATGTCCTCGACAAGCGCGGGCATCTTGGCTTCCGCTTCGGAAATGGTTTCCTGCGCGAAGTCCTTCATGTCGGGGTCGCCGAGCATCTCCTTTGCCTCGTCGATGTCGGCGCAGCACTGCAGATAGGTGCGCGCCTTCTCGACCAAAGGCCCCTGGTCGGAATACTCCTTGGCCAGCTTGTTGTATTCCTTTTGGTCGCCAAGAACCGCCGGATCGGTCATCTTGGCCTGCAGCTCCTCGTAGGCCTTGATGATCTTCTCGAGCTTCTCGCGCATATCGTTATCTTGCATGGTCGATGCATCCTTCTATGAGCAGTGCCAAAAGCTTGCGCGCCGGCGACGTTGCGCCAAGCGCCTGCGCTCGAGGCGAAAGACCAAACGAGCGCGTATTCGAACTTTCAAAGTTTATCAGATTGCCAGCTCGCTTGCAGCCTGCTCCGCACAGACTGCACCATCGGCGGCGGCGGTGACCACTTGGCGAAGCTCCTTGGCCCGCACGTCCCCCGCAGCGTACACGCCGGCAAGCTCGGTGCGGCACGCAGCATCGGTCGCGATGTAGCCTTCTGCATCCAAAGGCAGCGCACCGGAAAGGAATTCCGAGTTCGGAAGGGTGCCTATGGCGACGAACAGGCCTTCGGCGTCCACGGTTTCGACCGCCCCGTCGTCGTGGGAGATGTCGACCGCCGCAAGCTTCCCTTCACGTTCATGCAAGCGCATCACGTTCGCATTAAGTACCAGCTGGACGTTTTGCGCGGCGGAAAGCTGCTCGTTGTACACGGCGGTGGCGCGCAGACGGTCGCGGCGATGCACGAGCAGAACCTCTGAAGCGATGCGCGAGAGATACAGCGCGTCGGCAACGGCGGTGTTTCCCCCGCCAACCACCACCACGCGTTTTCCGCGGAAAAACCCACCATCGCAGGTGGCGCAATACGACACGCCGCGACCGGCCAGCTCATTCTCCCCCGCAAGCCCGAGTTTGCGCGGCCTGGCACCGGAAGCAACGATGACGCTGCGAGCCTGATAGGCGCCGAAAGGCGTGGTGAGCGCCTTCCTTTCGGGCGCAAGGCTCACTTCCGTGACCTCTTCGGAGATGATGCGCGCACCGAAGCGCTCGGCCTGCTCCTTCATTGACCAGGCCAGCTCGAAGCCGCCTGCCCCCTCAGAAAAGCCCGGGTAGTTATCGACGCGCTCGGTCTGAGCAAGCTGCCCACCCGGAGCGGTTCGTTCGAACACCGCCACGGCTAGACCGGCACGCGCGGCGTACAGCGCGGCTGTCAGGCCCGCCGGACCTGCGCCGATCACCGCGACGTCAAGGATGCTTTCGTCGCATGAAGCGGCCACAGCCACATCCGTTTCAGCATTCGTATTCATGATGAACCTTCCCTTCAGAAGATGTGCCCGCATGTCGGCGGCGCAAAAGCACGACAGCGATGACGCACAGGCACAGCTGCAGAACCGTCGGGGAGAACCAGACGCCGTTAACCCCGAAGGCGGCGCTTAAGCAATACACCGCCACGCACACGATGACCGCCTCGCTTATCACGAGGATGTTCGAGGCGCGGGCGTCGTCGGTGGCGTAGAAATACGAGGTCGTGGTGTGCGTGAACCCGTAGAACACGTAACAGATGGAGAACACCGGCAGCGCGAAGGCGATCACTTCCGCCGCCGCCGTAGACGCGCCGAACAGCTGCGGGATGACGTTTCTCAGCAGGTACATGAGCGCAAGGCCGACCGCACCGAACGCGATGGCGACCACGTAGTTGGTGTTACGCAGGCGTCGCACGGTATCGGCGTCACCGGCACCCCGATACACGCTGATCAGCGGCTGACTTCCGTCACCCACGCTTTGGATCATCGCCTGCACGAAAAAGGCGACGTATGCGATGGCGGCATAGGCGGCAAGCGCCGTTTCCCCACCGTAGTGCGACAGACTGACGTTGTTGACGACGGTGGAAACCTCGGGCAGCATCGTCAAGCCGAAGGGCGCGAGCCCCAGCTTGCAGATATGCGCGGCGAAATCGGGCGAGGGCGCGAGGGCGCGAAGGGGAATGCGATTGGCGCGCCGGGCGAAAAACCCCGCAACGCCGACGGCGGCCGCAACCTGTGCGATGACCGTGGCCAGCGCCCCGCCGGCCACGCCCCAGGCAAATTCCATGATGAACAGCCAGTCCAGAACTACATTCACAACACCGGCAATCACCTGCACGAACATCGCGTACGCGACCTCGCCCTTATTGCGGATGAGCGGCAAGCATCCGGTGGTCACCAGCTGGAACGGCACGCCGAGCGCGATCACCTCAAGGTACCTGACGGCCTGATGAAGCGTCTCCCCCTGCCCGCCAAGCGCGCGGCAGGCAGGCTCGGCAGCAAGGTTGTACGCGATGGCGACGGGAATGGAGACGGCAAGCAGCATAACAAGCGTGGTCCCCACAACCTTTTGCGCTGCTTCCTCCTCCCCTCGCCCGCGCCTGATGGACGAGATAACGCCGCCGCCCATGCCTATCCCAGTGCCGAGCGCGAACACGAGGCACACGAGCGGATAGGCGACGTTGATGCCCGCAAGACCCGCGTCTCCCACCGCATGGCCGACGAAGATGCCGTCGACGATGCTGTAGATGCCCGTCAAGGTGAAGGTCACCATGGTGGGGATGACGTATTTCAGGTACCTCGGAATAAGGGAGAGGGGTAGCACGCGGGCTCGCTCCTTCATTACACGGCGGGCCATGCGCACAAGGCCCCTTTCAATCGGTCAGGCAGCCGAGCCGAACCGTTCCCCGAAGACGCGGTGGGGAGAGTTTGTCGGCGTCCGGCGACCTTCCATGCTATCACACGCGCCGTATTCGCCAACAGCCTGCAACTCAATCGAGCGCCAACCGCTCCAGCGCCCCGAGGGGCGCCGCCGCGCTACAGACCGAGCAGGCCGAGGATCGTCTGCTTGGGCCGCACGCCCACAACCTGCGAGACCGCTTCGCCACCCTTGAAAACGATGAGCGTCGGCACGCTCATCACGCCATAGCGCTGGGCCAAATCCGACGACGCATCGATATCGACCTTCACAACCTTTGCGCGCTCGCCTGCTACTTCGGCAACCTCGTCAAGCACCGGCGCGAGCATCTTGCACGGGCCGCACCAGGTCGCGAAAAAGTCAACGAGCACCGGCTCGCTCGCGTTCAGAACGACCGATTCGAATTCAGAAGAAGATACGATTTGGCTCATAAGGCCACCTCCTTGATAACGGGCAGCGCCTTGCCAGCGGAGCCCTTCCGTTTGTTTCGGCTGCATTGTACGAGCATGTCGGGTTCTTTGCACGCACCGTTACCGTTTCGTCATAATGCTACTTTTTTAGTAGCAGTTACCAAACAGGTGCGTCCTGCGGATTTTCACTCCATGGAAACGAAATGCTGACGAGGACGATCCCGCTTCTGCAACCGCAAGACTCAGGGCTATACTCTCAAAGGAAATATGATCGAACGGAGCTCAACCATGACCGATACGCATACCACAGAAGACAACGAAGCGAATGAACAGGAAAGCGTTCCGCACGAACCCGCGTGGCGCGGCAAGAAAATCACCCATGCGAACCTGGTGCTCGAAGGCGGGGCGATGCGCGGGCAGTTCACCGCGGGCGTTCTGGACTACTTTATGGAACACAAGCTGTTCTGCGACCACGTGATAGGCGTGTCGGCCGGCGCGCTATGCGGCTATTGCTACGTCGCAGGGGATTTGGGTCGCACCTGCTTTTTGAACATGAAGTACGCCAACGACCCGCGTTACCTTTCCATGAAGAGCTTCGTGTCGACGGGCAACGCCTGCGGGCGCGAGTTCGCCTTCCATGAGGTGCCCGAGAAGCTGGAACCGTTCAACTTCGACGCGTATCTGTCCTCCCCCATCACCTTGACGGCGGTTTCGAGTGACCTGGAACTTGGCGAGGCCGACTACCACGAAATCCGCGACTTGACCGAGCAGGGCGACCTGCCCTACCTGATGGCATCGTCGTCGATGCCGCTGGTGAGCAAGGTAATCGAAAAGGACGGCAAAAAGCTGCTCGACGGCGGCACCTGTGACAGCGTGCCCATCACCTACAGCCGCCTGACGGGCGCGAAAAAGCACATCGTTGTGCTCACGCAGGACGCGACTTACCGAAAGTCGCCCAACAAGCTCATGCCGCTTCTGCAGGGCACCTATGCCGACTACCCGTACTACCTGGAGCGCCTAAAGTATCGCCACATCGATTACAACCGCACGTACCGCAACATCGCGCGCTTGGAGAATGCCGGAGAGGTCGTCGTGGTGCGCCCGCAGCGCCCGGTCACCATTTCGAGCATGGAGCACGACCAGGACAAGCTGCTCGATCTGTACGCGCAGGGCTACGAGGAAGCTGCACGCATGTGGCCCGCCATCCAGGAATACCTGGCGAAATAGAGCAATTCCAGGCGAGGTTGGCGACACCCCCTGAAACCTTTAACAGCAGAAAGGCTCCCGCAGGAATGCCAGCGGGAGCCTTTTTCGAAGAGCGATGCGAGGGGCACTAGGCGCGCGTGCGAACCTCTTCGAGCACCTTTTCCGTGAAATCCGCCACCGTTGAAGGAACGGTTTCGTTGCTGCGATCGCGCACTGCGATGGTGCCTTCCTGCGCTTCCTTCTCGCCTACGACGATCATATAGGGCACGCGGTCGATGCTACGCGCCTCGCGGATCTTGTAGCCGATCTTCGCATCGCGATCGTCGACGGCAACGCGGATGCCGGCCTCGTCAAGCGCGGCGGCCACCTCATGCGCGTAGTCGCGGCTCTTTTCCGACACGCACAGCACCTTGACCTGCGTCGGCGCAAGCCACACGGGGAACTTGCCCGCATAGTGCTCGATGAGGATGCCCACGAAGCGCTCGACCGAGCCGAAGCACACGCGATGCAGCATGATCGGGCGCTTGCGCGATCCATCGGCATCGACGTATTCCAAATCGAAGTTCTGCGGCATCTGGAAATCGAGCTGCACGGTGCCGCACTGCCAGGTGCGTCCGAGCGAATCCTCCAGGTGGAAGTCGATCTTCGGACCATAGAAGGCGCCGTCGCCCTCATTGAGTTCATAGTCCATGCCAAGCTTCTCAAGAGCGCACTTCAAGCCGCCCTCCGCTGCTGCCCAATCCTCGTCGGAGCCCATGGAGTCCTCCGGGCGGGTGGACAGCTCGACGTGATATTTGAAGCCGAACTGCTGATAGACCGAGTCGATCAGGCGCACGACGCCGATGATCTCGTCGGTGAGCTGGTCGGGGCGCACGAACAGGTGCGCGTCGTCTTGGTTGAAGCAGCGCACGCGGAACAGGCCGTGCAGGGCGCCGCGAAGCTCGTGGCGGTGCACCAGGCCGATCTCGCCCGCGCGGATGGGCAGGTCGCGGTAGCTGTGCGGCTTGGATGCGTACACGAGCACGCCGCCGGGGCAGTTCATCGGCTTGACGCAGTACTCTTCCTCGTCGATGGTGGTCGAGTACATGTTGTCCTTGTAATGATCCCAGTGACCGGAGGTTTCCCACAGGTGACGGTTCATGATCAGCGGCGTGGAAATTTCCACGTAGCCGGCCTTGTGATGGATCTCGCGCCAATAATCCAGCAGCGTGTTCTTGAGCACCATGCCGGCAGGCAGGAAGAACGGGAAGCCCGGAGCCTCGTCGCGCATCATGAACAGATCCATCTCGCGACCGATCTTGCGGTGGTCGCGCTTTTCGGCCTCTTCAAGATTGTGCAGGTATTCGTCGAGCTCGGCCTTCTTGAAAAACGCGGTGCCGTAGAGACGCTGCAGCTGTTCGCGCGAGGCGTCGGCGCGCCAGTAGGCTCCGGCAAGCTTCATGAGCTTGAAGGTGCCGATCTTGCCGGCACGGGGAACGTGCGGCCCGGCGCACAGATCCACGAACGAACCGTGACGATAGATGGAGATCTCCTCGTCAGTCAAATCGTCGATATGCTCAAGCTTGAACTTCTGGTCGGCGAAGATCTCCTTCGCCTCCTCGATGCTGACCACCTCGCGCACGAACGGTTCGTTGCGCTTGATGATCTGCCCCATCTTCTTTTCAATGGCGGCGAAATCATCCGAGGAGATGTTCTCAGGCAGCAGGAAATCGTAAAAATAGCCGTCATCGGTAGCCGGACCGAAAGCGATCTGCGTGCCAGGATAAAGCTCTTGCACAGCCTCTGCCATGATATGCGCGCAGGAATGGCGCAGGATATGCAAGGCTTCGGGGCTTTTCGCCGTGATGATCTCGACCTGCGCGCCGTCGGTCACCGGAGCGGTAAGGTCGACGAGGGCGCCATCGATCTTGCCCGCAAGGGCCGCCTTCGCCAAACCGCTGCCGATGGAAGCCGCGACGTCGGCGATGGTGGCGCCGTCGGCAAGGGCCTTTTTCGATCCGTCGGGCAGAACGATTTCCATGATTCGGTTCCTTTCCTTTGCATACCGCAACCAAACCGGCGAGCTGCAGCCCGTCGGCGGTTATAGATTTTCCCATGCTACCTCATTGTCGCCGGCACGTCGAACGCACGGGCGCAGATGCGCACAGCATCGCCACGGCACCAGGTACGCAAGCAGCGCGAGGGGGCCGCGCGAGCTTATTTACGCTTCGGAGAACTTCCGTTTGAGCGCGGCGTTGACGCACTCGGGCACGAACTGCTCCACGTCGCCGCCCATCGAGGAAATTTCACGCACGATGGAGCTGGACAGGTACATATGCTGCGGCAACGACATGATGAACAGCGTCTCGAGTTCAGGGGAAAGCTGGTAGTTCATGGCCGTCATTTGGAATTCGTACTCGAAGTCGGTGATGGCGCGCAGGCCTTTGACCACTGCGGTGGCGTCCATCTTCTTGGCGAAGTCCACCAACAGCCCCTCGAAGGGCTCGACGCGCACGTTGGGAAGATGCGCGGTTGCCTGACGGACAAGCTCCACGCGCTCCTCAAGGTCGAACAGCGGTTTTTTCTTGGCCGAGACGGCTACGGCGACGATAACCTCGTCGACGAGCTGACTGGCCCTTGTGATGACATCAAGATGGCCGCTGGTAATGGGGTCGAACGTTCCGGGCGTCAATGCTCGCTTCATGGGAATGGCTCCAGTGTTTGTCGTGGTTTGCTTTGCGTCGCGGGTTTTGCGCCCTGCGACGAAGTGCGCCCGCTTGCTAGCTTGCGCGAAGCACATCTACCGTAGTATCGCCGTACTTCTTGCGCTGCGCAAGGCAGAATCCAAGCTGAGCAGCGGCAAGCGCGCACGCGTCGTTGTCGGCGAGTGCATGCTCATAGACGATGATGGCCTCACTCGAGACGATGCCGGCATCGCGCGCCTCGGCAACCATGCCGAGCACCTGATCGGCGGCGTAGGCATAAGGCGGATCGAGGAAGATAAGGTCGAACGGCGGACGGGAAAAACGCGGGGGGCGCTCGATGACGTCCGCGCGCACGAGGGTGGCCTGACGGGCTTCAAGGCCAAGCTTGGCCGCGTTGGCGCTAAGCACCTTATGCGCGGCGGCGTCCTTTTCATAGAGAACCGCACGAGCGGCCCCTCGCGAAAGCGCCTCGAACCCAAGCGCGCCGCTGCCCGCGAACGCATCGAGCACCATGGCATCCTCGAACCCGCCACGAGCGCTGAACACGCAGCTCATGATGGACTCCCGCACGCGATCGGTCGTCGGGCGCGTGCCCTGCCCAACCGGGCATGCGAGCGTGCGGCCCCTCAAGGTTCCGGCAATGATTCTCATGCTTTCCGCCTTTCTGTATGCGATGAGGCAGCGAAGGTGCGCTTCGCCTCGAGGGCGAGCGCACGATGCTGCGGCTCTTCCAAATTCGGATCCTCGCGCATGATCTCGGCGGCATCGGCATGTGCCGCCTCGATGATGGCCGCATCGCGCACGACGTTCACCAGCTTCAGCGCGCTTGCGCCATGCTGCCGATTGCCGAGGATGTCGCCCTCGCGACGCAGCGAAAGATCGTACTGCGCCAACTCGAATCCGTCATCGGTACGCTCCATCGCGCCAAGGCGCGCAAGCGATGCCTCGCTTTTCGATGCGGAAATCAAGTGGACCTGCGCGTCCTTGCCGCCGCGCCCCACGCGCCCGCGAAGCTGATGGAGCTGCGAGAGACCGAAGCGATCGGCATCCTGGACGATCATGACGGTGGCGTTGGGGACGTCCACGCCCACCTCGATTACCGTCGTCGCCACGAGCACCTGCACATCGCCGGTGCGGAAGCGCGCCATGACGTCGCGTTTCTCATCGCTTTTCATGTGCCCGTGCAACAGCTCCACATTCCAATCGGCGAACACGGTTTGCTGCAGATAGGACGCTTCTTTCGTAGCCGCGGTGATGTTATCGTCGAAAAAGTCGCCGTCGCCCTCGATGCTGACGGTCGCGTATTCGTAAGCTTCCTCGTCGACGGCGCGACGCTTTGCGGCCTTAGCGTCGCGAGCTGCGCCGTCCTGGCCGATAAGCGGGCACACGACGTAGACCTGCTCACCGCGCGCAAGCGCTTCCCGAGCGGCGTCGTAGGCAACCCCCTGGTCGTCTTTCGCATGGACGAACGTGTCGCGACGAGCCTGGGCGCACGGGCGCTGCTTGATGTAGGACAGGGTCATATCGCCGTAAATGGCGAGCGCCAGCGTGCGCGGGATGGGCGTTGCCGTCAGGTACAGCGCATCGGGCGCGGCGCCCTTTTCCAAAAGAGCGGCCCGCTGCCCCACGCCGAAACGCTGCTGCTCGTCTATGACGGCAAGCGTGAGGTTCGCGAACACAACATCATCCTCGAGCATGGCGTGCGTGCCGATGAGCACCGTGATGGTGCCGCCTGCAAGCCCCTCGATGATTTCCTGACGCTTGGCCGTGCCAACCGAAGCGCTCAGGAACGCCCAGGTTATTCCAACCTGATCGAACAGAGCGCCAAGCTTGTCGGCATGCTGACGCGCCAAAACCTCGGTGGGAGCCAGAAGGGCCGCCTGGGAAGCGCTGTCGGCGCACGCGGCCAAGGCGAAGGCGGCAACCGCGGTTTTGCCGGTGCCGACATCGCCGAGCAGCATATGGTTCATGCGCGCCGGAGCCGCCATGGCGCAAAGAATATCCTTACGCGCGCAGGCCTGCTCATCGGTCAGGGAAAACGGCAGCGCGGCCTCGAGCGCGGCAACGCATATCCCGTCGATGACATGCTCGACCGGCTTTGCGCCCGCTCCGATGCGCGCGGCCTGCGCCATCAAGGTGAGCTCGAGCAGCAGCACCTCTTCATAGGCAAGCCGACGACGTGCCTCGGTCACCTCCGCCATGCTCGCGGGGAAATGGATGCAGGAAAGCGCTCGGCCGCGCGACATCAGGCGATACTTCGCGCGCAGCTCCAAAGGAAGCGGATCGTAGGCGCCCGCAACATGGCTCAGCGCGTTGGACACGAGGCGCCGCATCCAGGCGACCGAAATCTTCTCGCAGGCCGGATGCACGGGGATGACCATGCCAGCATCTACGCCCTCTTCGGTAAGCACCTCGAGATAGGGGTTCACCATACGCTTGAAACCGTAGTTGAACTCCACCTTGCCGGCAACGGCGATGCGCGTGCCGCGCGAAAGCTGATCCGCCAGCCACGGTTGCCGAAAACAGGTGATCATGAGGACGCCCGTTTCGTCGACGAGCGATATTTCCACCAAGGGAAGATGGGGTTTAGGGCGCTTGAGCTTCACCTCGTGCACCACACCCTGCACGGTGCACGACTGGCCGATCTGCGACGCAGCGACGCTCTTTCTCACCGACAGGTCGATATAGCGGCGCGGGAAATGCGTGACCAAATCACGCACGCTTTCAATGCCCAGTCCCGCCAGAGCGCTCACTCGGGCGGGACTGACCAACTTCACCCGTGATACGGGCTCATCTAATGCCAATGTTGCCGAAAGCCGATCCGGCATAGGGGCTACTCCACGGAGAAGATGATCGGATACAGCGGCTGATCCCCGCGATGCGCGTCGATCTCAAGATCCTCGTAGGCTTCCTCGATACGCGCCTGAAGCGCTTCGAAATCGGCATCGGACATATCCTGGCCCGCGAGCAGTGTGCAGGTGTCGGCGTCGTCGGCGTCCATGTTCCCAAGCAGGGACATGATCACATCGGAGACGCTCGTGCCAACCGAGAGGATGGCGCCGCCGGAAATACCAATGACGTCGCCGTCCTTGATGGGGTTGCCGTTGACGTCCTTGGAATCCTTGATGGCGGTGGTGACCTCGCCGCACTTCACGTCCTCGAACGCCTCGGTCATCGACTCAACGTTTTCCTCGAGTGACGCGTCCGCATCGACGCCGAACATGGCGGCGAACGCCTGCGGGACGGCCTTGGTGGGAACGACGCCGCACGGGGTCTCGGAAAGCTCGCATGCCGTTTGCGCAGCCATGATGATGTTCTTGTTGTTCGGCAAGAAGATGACGGCGTCGGCGTTTACCTTCGAAGCCGCGTCGAGCAGATCCTTCGTGGAGGGATTCATGGTCTGACCACCGGAAACGACGACATCAACGCCGAGGGATTCCAAGATCTTCGCGTTACCGGCACCGGCGGCGACGGCGACGAAGCCAAGCGGCTTGCGCTCGGCGGCCGCCTCGGCCTCGAGTTTCTCGGTGCGCTCAGCCGACTGCAGCTTCATGTTGTGGATGAACACCTCGGAGATCTGCCCGCGCTCCAGGAAGTATGCGAGCACCTTGTCCGGCGTGTTGGAGTGCACATGAACCTTGAACTTCGGGTTCTCGCCAACGCACAGCTCGCAGTCGCCCATGGTGGACAGGAAGTCGAGCGCCTCGCTGCGATCGAGCACGTCGGAATCGACGAGGAATTCGTTGCAGTACGTGTATGTGCTGCCCTCCCAGTCGTTGATCTGCTCGATTTCCACCTTCGGGGCGGCGTCGCGCGCGAAAGCGAGCTCGTCGACGAGCGGACCTTCCTTGCCCGTGAGGGCCGCCACGAACGCATCGATCAAGATGGCCAGGCCATAACCGCCGGAGTCGACCACGCCGTGCTCTTTGAGAACGGGCAGCAGCTCGGGGGTGCGCTGCACCGCGGCGTAGGCTTCCTCGACCACGTACGCGAGTGCGTCGTCGGTGCTCATCTTCTTCTTACGCGCGTACTTGGCGGCAGCAGCAGCGTCCTTGAGCACGGTGAGGATGGTTCCCTCAACGGGCTTGCGCACGGCGTGGAAAGCGACTTCCTGGGACTTCGCGAGCGCCGCTTCGATAGCGGAGGCGTCGAGCACCTCATGGCCGACGCTTCCTTCGCAAAGACCGCGCAGGATTTGGGACGTGATGACGCCGGAATTGCCGCGCGCGCCCATGAGCGCGCCGGTGGTGATGGCCTTGCGGATAGCGGCCCCATCGGCACCGATGGGCAGCTTGGCCAAGCTTGCAACGACCGATTCCACCGTCAGCGACATGTTGGTGCCGGTGTCTCCGTCGGGGACAGGGAACACGTTGAGGCGGTTGACCTCGCCGGCGCGGTCGCTCAGGTTGCGGCTTGCGGCCGCAATGGCGTTGATCAGGTCGTTTGCACTGTATTGTTCAGACATGGGTTGAAGGCTCCTTCAGAAGAAACGAACGGCGCGGATTTGCGCGGGGGCGGGTTTTACTTGCGGACCTTAACGCCCTGCACGTGCACTTCAACCCCGTCGAGCGGTACGCGCGCGTATTCCTTCAGCACGAAGCTGACCTGATCGACCAGGTTCTGCGAAACCGTGTTGATGTTGGTGCCGTATTCGATGACGACATAGAGCGCCACATGGACGCCCGCATCGGTGGCGCTGACCGTCACGCCGCGGCGAAGGCGGCTGGCGGGCAGGATTTTGGCGATGCCGTCTGCGGCGGAAGGTGCCGCCATGCCGACGACGCCGTAGCACTCGAGTGCGGCGCTGCCGACCATGTCGGCGAGAACATCGTTGGCAACATGCAAGTTGCCGGGAATGGCTTCAGTCATGGCGTTCCTTTCTTGCGCGGTACGCAAACGCGTTTACGTGTAACGTATGAACTGAGAGTATACCCCATGCGCGTGAAGGCCCGCTTCGCTTAGGTGTGAAGCCTGCGGCATCCTACACGAAAAATTCTTGTCCGAGCGTAGTTTCATGTGCTATAGTGGGAGGGCTTTTTGTGCAAGAGCGGCGAAAATCGCCGATGCATGCAACCTAGGTACATGGAGTGATGAGTAATGTCTAAGATTTGCGAAGTTTGCGGTAAGGCTCCCGTCGCTGGGCGCAGCGTCAGCCACTCTCACCGCGTGACGAACCGTTGGTTCCGTCCGAACATCCAGAAGGTGACCATCAAGGACAGCAAGGGTCGCGTCCGCAAGGCCAACGTCTGCACGAAGTGCCTGAAGGCCGGCAAGGTTACCCGCGCATAGCGTCAAGCACCACATCGCACCAATCAAGAAAGCCTCGTCCCACAAAGAGACGAGGCTTTCTTGATTTTCGAGGTCAGGCGCGTTGTAGGGGCAATTTGAAGGCGCGCTTGGCAGCGCGCATATCAGTGAGCGCCTTGCGGCGCA
>CAVHFC010000002.1:13412-32040 GCA_963635025.1 Eubacterium sp. CAG:786 | reverse complement strand
TTTCGTGGGCGCGAGCGAGAGCTCGCGCAGCAATAGGCCAGCGCCCGCAGGGCGCGTCACTCTTGCGCAACGCGCCACCTTTTTCGCTGGCCGGCAAGTTACCCTCATTCTGGCATCGGCACCGGCCGTTACTTCGCGAATCCCCTATTGCGCAGACAGGACGAGCATGCGGCCGCAGTTCGGGCAGGTGCCGACATTTCCGCTGCGGCGCATGTCGGCCACACGGCCAGGGTCGATAGCAGATCGGCATGCCCCGCAGCGATCTTCGGCCAGAAGGGCCATCGGCACGCCGCCGGTTGCGCGGGCGGTGCGCTCGTAGGTTCGCAGCGCCTCGGCGTCAACTTCAGCGGACAGCTGCGCACGCTCGGCCTCAAGGGAGGCGATGCGCGCTTTCAGCTTCCCGCCCTGCTCGACGAAAACCTTGGTTGCCGCTTCCTCGGTTGCTGAAAGCTTTTGCGAAGCCGCCTCGATCTGCGCCTGCACGCCGCGAACCTTCTCCACCTCGCCGTCAGCTGCGCGCATCTCCTCTTCAAGCGTCTCACGGCGCTTCGAGATGCCGGAAAGCTCCTTCGTTCGCGACTGCACGCTGCGGAAGTCGCCTTTCACCTCGTCAATCTCCGCCTGGATTTTCACTTGACGTTCAGCGAGGCCGTCGTCTTCCTCGACAAGTTTCGCCAATTTTGCCTCGGCCTTGGAAAGCAACGCTGCAACCTGCTCGGCCTTTTCGGCGACTGAGCGCTGCCGAACGCGGGAATCGAGGATCGCTTTGCGCTCGGGCATGCCCTCGAGCTCTTTGTTCGTGCGGATAACCTGCATATCAAGCTCCTGCATGTGCAGAAGCGTCGCCACATCCTGAGGATCGATTCGCATAGCACGCACCCTTCATCCTTGTCGCCTTGTCGGCGAAACTTGCGAACAGTTGAACTTCTCGAACAATTATACGCGCACCGCTTCGGGATACGCCCATCGGTCGTCTTGCCGCACGATCATCACAAGCTCGCCGGGCACACCGAGCTCGCGCACGGTGCGGGCAAGCACGCCGCAAAACGGAAGCTCCGACACGTCGTGGCCCAGTTCGATGACGCAAAGGCCAGCCTGCGAAAGGTCGAGCGCCTCGTGGTACTTCACCTCGCCGGCAATCAGGCAATCCGCACCGAGAGCCAGCGCCGCGCGCCCGGTTGTGGAGGCCGAACCCGTGCAGGTGGCGACCGTGCGCACCGTGCGCGAGAAATCGCCCCACACGCGAGGCGCTCGCCCAAAAACGCTCGTGCAGCGGGCGGAAAGCTGATGAAGCGACATCGCAGAACCGGGGATCGCACACAGCTGGCCATACCCTTTTTCCGGCGCACCCGCCAGCGGCTCCACCACGCGACTAAAGGCAAGGCCGAGCATGCCGGGAAGCATCTTTTGGGCCGCCAGCGACACATCGAGGGCGGTGTGGAAGTTCATGAGAGCCACCTCGCACTCGATGGCGCGATACACCGCCGCACCGGAGCAGAGAGCCGGCGATGAGGCGGGCTTAAAGGAGGCAGGCGGCGTCAGAAACGCCGGATGATGCGTGAGCAGCACGTTCGCACCCGCACGAGCGGCAGCCTCGATGGCGTCAATGGTGGGGTCAAGCGCGACGGCAACCCCCGCGATCGGACGCGCCGGGTCGCCGACCAAAAGCCCCGTACGATCCCAATCCTCGGCGTCTCCGGCAGGAAACTTCTTCAGAAGGGCTCGCTCCAAATCTCCGATGGTTGCCGAGAACGCCTGCTGGCGCAGGGTGCCTGCCACGGCACGCGCAAGCGCCTCGTTTTGCGCCGAATCCCCCTTGCCCGAACCGTCGTCGGGGCCTTCGATCTTGATGATTCTGAGCGTCATAGCTTCTCCCCTCTCGACCTGCGCACCTCTGCGTTGGGCACACATATCTGTCGCGCCCGGAGGCGCTCTTGCATACTGGCCGAGCTTCAGCTCGGCCCTCGTTTCGCCGCTTTTACGCTCCTGTCAGGTTTCTGTCAGGAGCGACGCACTCCCGCCCCTTGCCGCTCGGCGCGGCAGCTTTACGAGAGCGGGATCTCGCGGCGGTCGCCGTCTTTGGTGGGCACCGTCACGCAGCGGTAACCTGCCTCGTACATCGCGCGATACCCCTGCTCGATGCCGCGCACCACCACTGCCGGGTCGTGCGCGTCGCTGCCGATGGTGCAGGGAATGCCCGCGCGGCAAAACGTCCGCAAAAGATCCGGCGCGGGAAACATTTCCTTGCACGGATACGTTGCGCCCGACGTGTTCAGCTCCACCATGCGCCCAGCCGCAAGGACCGCCTCAGCGCAGGCGTCATAGGTTGACTGCAGGTTGTAGCTGGGACGATAGCCGAACTTCTTCACCAAGTCGGGGTGCGCCATGACCGAAAACGGGGCGCTTTCGCAACTTGCCGCTTCGCACCAGATCTCGAAATAGCGCTTCCACACGGCATCGACGCCGACGTCGTGCCAGCGCTGCTCCTCTGCCGGATCGTCGAAGGCCCACAGGTCCACGAAGTGAACGCTGCCGAGCACGATGCCGAACGGGCTGAAGTCGCACGCGGCAAGATCGCGATCCTCGTCGGCGCCAAGCCAGTCAACCTCGCAGCCAGCGATGACTTCCATACCCGGATGCGCCTTGCCGGCGCGCGCGATATCGGACAGATAGCTATCCAGAGCATCCCAAGGCATCGAAATCTCGTTGGTGGGGTCCATCTCGGCCGACATCGGGAAATGCTCGGTCACCGCCAGCACGCTCACACCCGCCGCCGCCGCAGCCGCCGTAAGCTCGGACACGCTTCCGTGCCCATGCCCGGTATAGTTCGTATGCGCATGCGTGGTTACCAGTTCCATCGCAACGCCTCCTTCTTTCCGTCAACACAGTGGTCTATCTGATGAAATGCTATCCGGCAACCGATTTTAACCGGATAGCATTTCACCTCGAAAACGAAAAGGGACCGCAAAGCAGTCCCTTTTTCGATCATTGCCAGTTCAAAACGCCGTCGAGCGCTTCAATGAAAGCATCAACGTCTTCTTCGGTCGTGTAGCGCCCCATCGAGACTCGCAAGGCTCCATGCGCGGCATCCGCATCAACGCCCAACGCGCGCAGCACGTGGCTCGGCTCAAGCGAATGCGACGAGCACGCCGACCCTCCCGAAACGCCGAACCCGCGCATATCGAAGCGCAAAATGAGCGTCTCGCTCTCCAGATCGTCCACCAGCACGTGCACGATGTTGGGAAGATAGCTCGTGCTGCCGGCGGGAACGGCGACCGTCGCGCGCACGCCGGAATGTGACCCCATTGCGGCGTACAGCTTATCGCGAAGGGACGCAAGGCGCACCTGCTCTGAGGCCTGCATGCGCTGCGCCGCCTCGAGTGCAGCCGCGAAACCGACGACGCCGGCAACGTTTTGGGTGCCGCTGCGCCGGCCGGCCTCTTGCCCGCCTCCGAGTAAAAACGCATCGAAGGGAGTACGTGCGCGCAGGTAAAGCGCTCCGATGCCCTTCGCCGCACCGATCTTGTGACCGGAAAACGAAGCCGCGTCGCAGCCCCACTTCACCACATCAACTTCCACCTTGCCAAGCGCCTGGGTGGCGTCGGTGTGAAATAGCGCGCCCGCATCGTGGGCGACCTTCGCAAGCGCGCCGACGTCCTGAACGCTTCCCACTTCCGAATTCGCCGCCATGACGCTGACGAGGACCGTATCGGAGTCGCACGCGGCAGCGAGCGCATCAGGACCGATGAACCCTCCCGCATCCGGGGCAAGACGTGTAACGCGCCAGCCCTGCGAAGCCAAGCGCGCGGCAGGCGCCAAGACAGCGTCGTGCTCGATGGCCGAAACGATGATATGCGGGGTGAAGTCCCCCGACCCGGCACGCTTGCGCGCGGCCACGGCGGCGGCACTCAAGCCAAGCAGCGCGGCGTTGTCGGCCTCGGTGGCGCCGCTCGTGAGGATGATCTCATCGGGCCGAGACGCTCCCAGCGCTGACGCGATCTTCTTGCGCGCACCCTCGAGCGCGGCGAATGCGGCGCGACCCGGCACATGCAGGCTGTTCGCATTCGCCCCCACGAACAGGTTCGCTCGGCCGGGAACCCAATAGGGCGCCATCGCTTGCGCCGCCTCCTCGCACAGAGGCGCCGTGGCGGCGTAGTCCAGATAAATATAGTCTTCGGGAACCTTCGCAACCATGCGGTTTAAGCCTCCTCGCGAGAAGCGAGCGCCTCTGCGCGCGCAGCCTCGGCCGCGCGCGTCACCTCGGCGATGGCCGCAGCCGGGTCGGCGGCGCCGCAAACGGCATTGCCGCAGACAAGCACATCGGCGCCAGTTGCAGCCACCAGCGGGGCCGTGGCCACGCCGATGCCGCCATCAACCTCGATCAGCGGCTTCGCGCCCACCGCACGGGCAAGCTCGACCACGCGCGCGACCTTGCGATCGGACCCCTCGATGAAACTCTGCCCGGAAAAACCCGGCTCAACGCTCATCACGAGCACCATGTCCAGATCAGCCATCACCGGAGCGAGCACCTCGACCGGCGTGCGCGGCTTCACCGATGCGGCGGCCTTCACCCCCGCCGCATGGATAAGCTCCACGGCGCGTTCAAGCTGATAGCCTGCGCAGGCTTCGGCATGCACGGTGACGATATCGGCACCGGCCTCCAAAAACCACGGCAGCTGGTCGAGCGGGTTGCTGATCATCAGATGCACGTCAAGCGGCACCTTCGTGATCTTCTTGAGCTGCTTGACCACCGGCACGCCCATGGTGAGGTTCGGCACGAAATGACCGTCCATGACATCGACGTGCACATAGCCCGCCCCGCCCTGCTCGATGACGCTGATATCGCGCGCCAGGTTCATAAAATCCGCCGACAAGATGGACGGAGCTATTTTCACCGGCTGGAACACGTCGGCCCCTTTCCTCGTAGGAATCGTTTGCACGCAGGGTATTCTAGCGCATGTAGGTTGCTTTGAACCGTCGCCGCAAAAGAGCCGGAACATATATACTTTCAGAAAGACGACCGAAGGGGGCTTTTGATTGATAACCGTACCGGTGCACTACTCCTACTACACCCCCGCAGGCCCCATCACCATCGAGGCGCAAGGCGGCACGGTCACGCGCGTCGTGCTCGGGCGGGTCACCCTCGCCGGCACGTTTGCACCCGATGCGGCCACCAATCAGGCAGCCACGCAACTGCAAGAATACTTCGCCCGCAAGCGGCGCACCTTCACCTTCCCACACCAAACCTTTGGGACGGCGTTTCAGAACAAGGTTTGGACGGCGCTTGAAGACGTTGCGTACGGCCAAACCATCACGGCGGCGCAACTTGCCAGCGTCATCGGACATGCCGGGGCTCATCGGGCGATTGGCCAAGCCGTGCGCGCGAACCCCCTCGCCATCATCGTGCCCGCGCATCGTTTGGTGCGCGCGAGCGGGCAACCCTGGGGCGAAGGGAAGCCCGCACGCATACGCGGTGCTTTGCTGAATTTCGAGAAGGCCGCCGTCCAATTCGACGACAGCGCGAACGAAAGGTAGCCCATGAGCAAGTTCTCGGTGCCCATCACCACCGCGGTGGCGCTGTTCCCCCTGATAGCATTGCTGATCACGGTGCCGTTCATGGTGAGGAAGTACCGCCGGCTGGGAAGCGTGCCGTTCTCGCACGCGCTTGCGGTCTACTCCTTCGTGTTCTATCTCATGTGCGCCTACTTTTTGGTGCTGCTGCCCCTGCCGCCCGACCGAAGCGCCATCGTGAACTTCGCGACCACTCCGCAGCTGGTGCCGTTCGCGTTCATCCGCGGATTTCTCGCCGAAACCACAGCGACGCTTACCGACCCCACCACGTGGGCAAGCGTCATCACCGACCCGTTTATCTACGAGGCGTTTTTCAACGTGCTGCTGCTCGTGCCGCTCGGTGCCTACCTTCGCTACTATTTCCGCCGGCCATGGTGGCAGGTGCTCATCATCGGCTTTTTCGTGTCGCTGTCCTTCGAGACCACGCAGCTCACCGGCATCTGGGGAATCTATGAGCACCCCTATCGGCTGTTCGATGTGGATGATTTGATGACGAACACGCTTGGCGCCATGGTGGGCTTTTGGGCATGCGCTCCGGTGATGCGCGCCTTGCCCGATCCGCGCGTCGTGGCCGTGCAGGCGCGCCGCCGCGGGCAGTTCGCCTCGGCAACGCGACGCGCGCTATCGTTTGGCATCGATGCGGTGCTTTCACAGGTGATCGCAGCGGGGATGTTTTACGTTCTTGGGAAGACGGGCGGCACCGAGACGCTATCCGATTTCGGGGTCGCGCACGCGCGATTCTGGAGCAGCGAGGTTGCCGGCATCGTGGCGGTGTTCATCGTATTCGCGCTGATAACGCGAGGTCAGACACCTTCTCAGCTGCTTTTACACCTCCGGATCGTCAAGCCTGACGCAACGAAGGCGCGATGGTGGCAAATCGTCGCACGCTACGCCTCGCTGTTCGCCATCCTGCTTGTTCCGGCATGGGCGTTCGGGGTCATCGCCGGCGCGAACGACCTGCCCACCACCCCCGGCGAGCTCAAAGCGATCGCATCAAGCGCCGTGCACGGCCACGTAGAGCTGGCGGTGTTGTGGTGCGTCGGCGTGGCGACCTGGGGCGCAAGCCTTATCGTCCGGGCATTTCGCGCGCGCTGGCGCGGTGAGGAGTTTCTGATGCTCAACGGAATCGTAAGCAACACGCGCGTCATGACGCTTGCCGGCATCGACGATACGCAGGCGCGCCGACGTGTCCTTTCCGTCGAAGAGGTGGTGGCGCTGGAGAAGAGCATCGCTGAAGCGGGCACGCCGCTCGACGAGCTGATGCGGCGCGCGGGCGGTGCCGTGGCAGCCGAGGTGATGTCGTGGGTGCCCGACCCCGCGAAGGTGGTCGTGCTGTGCGGATCGGGAAACAACGGCGGCGACGGATGGGTGTGCGCACGCGTGCTCGCGCAAGCGGGGTGGCCGGTGGTGCTGGTGACGCCACGAGCAGCTGACGAAATCGCGTCGCACCCAGCGCTTGAAGAGGCCCAGCGCACCCGCGATGCCATCGCAACCGAGAATTTGCCCATCACCGTGCTGATCAACCCCGATTTAGATACCTTGGCCGACGAGCTTGAAGAAGCGCGCGCCATCGTCGATGCCGTTTTAGGAACGGGATTCAACGGTGATACGGTGCGCGAACCTGCCGCATCGTGGATAGAGGCCGCGAACGCGCGCAGGAGCGCTACGACACGCTGCAAGGGCAAGCATGCGCAAGCGAGGCGGAATAAGCGAAGGACGCAAGGAGCACCCTTCGCCATCGCCGTCGATGTGCCGAGCGGCCTTTCCGCGCAAACGGGCACAGCCGCCCTTCCCTGCTTTCACGCCGATGAGACCGTGACCATGCTCGCTTTCAAACCCGGACTTCTCGCGCGGGCCTCAAAACCCTATACAGGCTGGGTTGAACTTGCGGAATTGGTTGAGGAGCAGGCTGATTAGGGAACCAGAACCAACCTGACGCCTAACATACCGTCTCGCGAACACGACTTCACCTTATTCCTCCCCGTACATTTCGCGCAAGAATTTCGCCACCGGAGCGAACAGAGCCTGCCCCTCTTCAAGCTTGAAATACTTGAGCGGAAGCTGCAGCTTGCGCTTTTCGGCAAGGTAGCGCCCGCCGCTGCGGCGCAGGGGCGTCATCTTGTCACGCGGGATATCGATCGGCTCGACCACGAGCTTGCCCGCGACCACCGACACCGTTTTGATGTGATGTTCGTTGGCGAACGCCCTCACGCGCGCCTTCTCGAAGAGATTGGCTGCGGCGGCGGGCATATCGGGGTGTTTGGACAGGATGTCGTCGAACAGCTCATCGACGAGCCCGACGGTGGAAGCAGCGGCGATCTTGCGGTACCACAACACGCGCTCATCGGCATCGGGAATGTATATTTCAGGCAGATAGGTGTGCCCGGGAAGGTTCACCGTGATGTCGGAAAGCGCCGGCGGCAGGGCATCGGCACCAAGGTCGCCCTCGCGCGTGGCGTTAACGGCGGCGCCGAGCATCTGCGCGAACAGGTCGAAGCCCACCGCCGACATGTTGCCCGACTGTTCCGCGCCCATGATCGAGCCCGCACCGCGAATCTCCAGATCGCGCATGGCGATGCGCATGCCGCTGCCCAAGTCGGTATGCTCGCCGAGCGCGGTAAGGCGCGCGGTGGCCTCCTCGGTGAGCGTGACGCGCTCGGGGAACATGAAGAAGGCGTAGGCCTGCACAGATCCACGGCCCACGCGGCCTTTGAGCTGGTACATCTGCGCTAAGCCCAAACGCTGCGAATCCTCGATGATAAGCGTGTTGGTATGCGGGTTGTCGATGCCCGACTCGATGATGGTCGTGGCCACCAACACATCAAGCTGACCTGCGGAAAAGTCCTCCATGACCCGCTCTAGGCTGTCGCGGTCCATCTGCCCGTGCGCCACGCCCACGCGCGCCTCGCCGGCGGCCGCCTTGACGCGGTGAACCGCCTCCTCGATGGAGCGCACCCGATTCGACACGTAGTACACCTGCCCGTCGCGCGCCAGTTCGCGCCTAATGGCGGCGGACACCAGGTCGGGGTCCCACTCCCCCACGTGCACCTTGACCGGGCGGCGGTCGTCGGGCGGGGTGAGGATCAGGCTCATGTCGCGCACCCCCGACAGCGACATCTGCATGGTGCGCGGGATGGGTGTGGCCGACAAGGTAAGCACGTCGATGGACTCGCGCAGATTCTTCATCTGCTCCTTATGCCCCACGCCAAAGCGCTGTTCCTCGTCGATGATGACCAGGCCCAAGTCATGCGGATTCACGTCGCGCGAAAGCAGGCGGTGCGTGCCGACGAGCACGCTGACGCTGCCATCGGCGAAACCGGCCAGTGCACGGGATTGCTGCTCGGGGGTGCGGAAGCGCGAAAGCACCTCGACAGTGACGCCGAACGGGTCGAAGCGATCCTTGAAGTTGGTGTAGTGCTGCTGTGCCAAGATGGTGGTCGGGCACAGCACCATGACCTGCTTGTTGTCCTGGGTAGCCAAAAACGCCGCGCGCAAGGCCACCTCGGTTTTGCCGAAGCCCACATCCCCGCACACGAGACGATCCATCGGCTTCGGCGCGCGCATGTCGGCCTTCACGTCGGCGATGGCGGCAAGCTGATCAGGCGTTTCCTGATACGGGAAGCTCTCCTCCATCCGCTGCTGCGCAAGCGTGTCCTCCCCGAAGGCGAATCCCTGCGCGCTGGCGCGACGCGCGTAGACGTCCACCAAATCGAAGGCGAGCTTCTTCGTGGCGGCGGTGGCCTTCTTCATGGCACGCGACCAGTCGGCGGTGTTTAGGCGCGTCAGGCGCGGAGAAGCGCCCTCCGGTCCCACATAACGGGTCACGCGGTCAAGCTGCTCGACAGGGACGAAGAGCTTATCGTCGTCTGCATACAGAAGCAGCAGGTAATCGCGCGCGGTCCCGTCCACCTCGCGGCGCACGAGTTCCTTGAAATACGCCACGCCATGCTGCGCATGCACCACGTAGTCGCCCGGCTTGAACGGGAAGGTGACCTCGGTGATGTCGACATGGCGGCTCGGGCGCGCGCTCGATGCCCCCTGCGTATCGGAAACGCTGATCATGGCGATTTTCGCCAGAGGGATGATCATACCCAAGGGGATGTCGGTGTCCACCACGTTAACGACGGCGCGGCGCAGACGGCGACGGCGCACCTCGTCGATCTCGTCGGGGTCCTCTTCGGCATCGAGCCATTCCTGGATAGGCAGGCCGTGATCCACAAACGCCAGCATCATGTCCGCGCGGCTGCGACGGTTCGGCGCGCTGAAAACGACGGTGTAGCCGGAATCGATAAGCGTGCGAAGGCGCCCGTAGAGCTTGTCGGGGTGCCCCGCGACCTCAACGCGCTTGACGGGAAGCTCGACGTCCACGCCCCCGCCCGCGCGCATGAGGGAAACATAGGTGGCCCGCTGACCTGCGCCGAAGCTCACCTGAGCGGGTGCGGCGAAAAGCCCGTCAAGCGCGACGTTGCCCCCTTTCGCGCGCACAGCCACTTCTTCAGCGGCATGGGTCATGTCGTCGAAGAGGCTGCGCGGCTCCACGAGCACCGACAGACCGTCTTGCGGCATGTAGGCGCCCAGCGTGACCGGGTGGTCGTACAGGTAGGGCAGAAGCACGTCGCTGCCCTCGAAGCGCACGCCTCCCGCAAGGTTTTCCAGATGCTCGTGAACCTGACGAAGTGCCGGGTTCGTGCCTGCTTGGGCGGAGAGCTTCTTGCGCGCCCGCGCGATGCCTGATTTGCTGGCGGCAAACTCCACCACCGGATAGATTTCAACCGCCTCAAGGCTTGCGATGGTCTGACCCGTCGAGGGGACGATGCGCCGTATCTCGTCTATCTCGTCGCCGAAGAAATCGAGCCGCACGGGATAGGTGAGATTGCCGGGGTACACGTCGATGGTGCCGCCGCGCACGCAAAACGTTCCCGGGCCGTCAAGCTCGCCGGTGTTGAGGTAGCCGCGCGCCTCGAGAGCCGCTGCGACGTCGTCGAACGACGTGATGCCCGCATCTGCGAGGGCTTCATCATCGCCAAGTTCGCACCCCGCGAAAAACGGCAAAGGAGCCGCAGCCTTAGCTGAGGCAGGGGCAAGCGTGCGCAGAAGAGCACGCGCGCTGGCGACCACCACGACCTCGCGCGAGGTTTGCAACGCCCAAGCGGCCTCCATACGCCGCGCGACCACGCTTAAATCGGCGCCTTTCTTCGCAAACGGAAGATCGGCGCGCTCGGGAAAGCGCAGCACCTTGTCCTCGCCAAGATAACTCGACAGGCTTCGCGCAACGGACAGCGCCGCCTCTTCCCCGGCAACGACCACAAGCGTAGGAGCCGGCTTATGGCAAAACCGCGCCGCGATCAGAAACGGACGCGCGCTCATGGCCACGCCAAGCGTGCCGTCGCGACCTTCGTCGAGATTTCCCCAGAAAGCGTCGAGGCATTCGGACTTTTCCAGCGCGAACGTAAGCGAATCGATAAGCATGCAGGCGCAATCCCCTCACACGAAAAGCCGCGGGCGGCATGGGCAGGCGCGGCTGATATCAATAACGTTCAGTGAAGTGTATCACGCCACCTTCGCAAGAACGCCGAAGCCCCGAGTGCAGCGGCGGGCAAGACGCTATACTGATGCGCGAGAAAAACGAAGCGGGAAAGGTTGCAGCACATGCCCAGAGAGCCCATGAAGGATAAACGCCAGCGCGCGCTTGACATTGCCGAGCGCATGAACGAGCACTACCCTGCCGCCGAATGCGCGCTTGACTACGGCGGCGATCCGTTCAGGCTCACCATCGCGGTGCTGCTGTCCGCACAAACCACCGACAAAGGCGTGAACAAGGTGACGCCGAAGCTGTGGGAGTGCTACCCCACCCCGCAAGACCTTGCCGCAGCCGACGTGAGCGACGTCGAGGGCATCATCAAAACGATCGGCTTTTACCACGCCAAGGCCGCCAACTGCATCAAATGCGCTCGCATGGTGGTCAGCGACTTCGGCGGCGAGATTCCGCAGGACATGCAGCAGCTGCAGAAACTGCCTGGAGTTGGCCGCAAAACCGCCAACGTGGTGCTCAACGAGGCGTTCGGCATCGTCGAGGGCATCGCGGTGGACACGCACGTGTTCCGCATCGCGCACAAGCTCAAGCTCGTCGGGCCTGCCTGCGACACGCCGCAGAAAACCGAGGATGCGCTGCTGAAACTCTACCCGCGCAGCTGCTGGGGGCCCATCAACCACCAATGGGTGCTCTTCGGGCGGCAAACGTGCATCGCCCGCCGTCCGAAGTGCGAGGAATGCTTCCTGTCCGATCTCTGTCCCAGCTGTGGCAAGAAATAGCTGCCTTATCAGGCGATATGCGAACTTCACGAACAATTCATCCCACGCAGCTATAATGAATAGGCCGACGTGTCATGTCGGTCGAGCAGCCCTCCACACGCAGCGAACGATGCGGCGCGCCTGCCGTCATCAGTATTCGCACGAAGTCAAGGAGGCCCTATGCTAGCCATCGGCGACACCGTCATCTTCAAGCACAGCGTCTGCACCGTCGCGTGCATGCACCCGAACTACTTCGACGGCAAGGATTATTGGGAGCTGCATGCCATCTTCGAACGATCGCTGAAGCTCTTCGTCGCCTGCGAAAAGGCGAAGCCGCCCGTGTTGCGCGAGGTGATGGGGAAGCAGGAAGCGCTCGATCTGATCGACTCCATCGCAGACGCCGACGTCGCGCAAATCGAAGGCGCCGCAACGAAGGAAGGCTCAACCTCTTCCCTTTTGCAGCGCCACGTCAAGGAAACCTATGACGCGTACCTCAAATCGCTGTCGCCGAAAGACCTGGTGCCCATCATCAAGACCTGCCACGAGAGGTCGATCGCGCGCGAAGATGCCGGGCACAAACCGACCGCCGTGGACAAGAAGTATCTCGATTTGGCGGAGAACCTGCTGTGCGATGAGCTTTCCGTGTCGCTCGACATGCCGCGCGATCAGGTTCGCGACTTCATGCTCGATCGCATCAGGAACGCGAGCGAGGCAAAGGCGTAAGCGGCGAGCCAAGACGCGCAAGCTCCCCCACCACGACGTCGACCAACAGCGGCAGCGCCGCGTGTACCGGCGGGGTTAAGCCCTCGGTGGCTTCACCGGGGGAAGCATTGAGCACCTGCATTCCCAAACACAGCCCTTCGGCCTGGTAACCAAGAAGGGCTGCGGCGTCGAACAGATCGACCAGCTTCAAATCGTGCAGACTCGCATTGATACCCACGTGGCGCGCCATGGCATCGGGCGGATAGCGCACGATGGTTCCCGCCGGCTCACCCGTTTCCTCAACTGCATCAACGGTGATGATGACGTCGAACGCATCGACGCGATCGATCATGGCCAGCGTCAGGCAACCCAAATCAAGAAGCTCAACGTTATCGGGAATTTCCCAGCCATGCATCAGCTCATCGAACACGGCAGGGCCAAGCCCGTCGTCGAGCATCAAGCGGTTCCCCACGCACAGCACGGCAATGCGCGCCGGCGCAAGCTCGCTCGGCACGGCCTGGTCCGAAAAGATGTAATCGTGCAGGGTTTCCATGCGCTTTACGCCCCCAACGTTGGACGAATGGCGAGGTTATACCAGGTGGCAAAGGCGATCATCACCACGCCGACGACCACGCACGCAACGGCCCAAAGCCGCTCGCGATGGACGAACGCCAACTTGGAGACGCCTTTCGCATGCGCACGATGAGCTGCCCAGGGTTGGGAGAGACGAGCGAAGGCGAATGTAACCGCCACCAGCACGACGCCGACGATAACTGCCAACGCAATGGCAAGCGGCGTGCGCTCGGAGTACGCGGCGTAGAACATGTTGTCGGCGAACAGCCACAACGGGTAGAACAGGATGGTCACCCACAGCCCATGCGCCGGCCCCCAAATGGGCGGCAGGAACAGCGCACCGATGTTGATGCGGGGAACGCCTTCCAAAAACCGCTCCTCGGCGGCTATCTGCTCATCGGTCAGTTCGGACATATGGCTTTCTCCTTCTAGATTTCGCAAACAGGTTCCTCAATTGGCGGGATGCAATCGCCTGACTCGTGTTTCGTGAGGTCAAGATTGGCATGATATCAATTCTAACCTCACGAAACCACAGAAAAGGCCCGACGGTTATGCCCGCCGGGCCTTTGAGACGCAACCGGTATGATGCGTTTAGTGCTTCGCGTGACCCAGGTCGTCCTCGCCGACGATGACGTGCTTGTCGGGATCGTAGACCAAGCCGCCATGCTCCTTATGGAAGAACATGAGCAGCGTCGGGGCGATACCTTCGACGTTGGCCAGATACACATGGATGAACATGAAGCAGATGAACACGAACATCATGAAGTAGTGGATGATGCGCATGGACATGAGCCCACCGACGGCAGCGGTGCCGGCGGCAAACAGCGGCAGGTCGGCCGTGGGAACCCACAGCGCCAAGCCGGTGTAGAACATCACGATGATCAGGATCGGGATCAACAGGTAGCTGATCTTCTGCGGAACGCCGAGCTTTGCGGACAGCGGGTGATCCTTCTTGAAGAACAGGTAGTACTTGATCCACTGCGGACCCTGATGCAGGTTGTCCTTCTGCGGAAGCCAGGTCTTGAAGTCGGTGACCTGCTTGCGGGTGCCGCCGGTCGGGGACGACTTCACGATGAAGGCCATGATGAGGCGGCAGACGCAGTTGATGAACAGCACGAAGCCGAAGAACACATGCAAACCGCGCGCCATGGACTCGAAGCCGGCGAAGAACGGATAGTGGATATAGAAGCCCGTGAAGATCAGCAGGATCATCGCGATGAGGTTGATCCAGTGCGTGATGACGAACGGCATCGGATGAGCTTCACGGTAGTGTGCCAAGTGCGCCATGCTACTTCACCCCCCAAGGGCTCGTCATGGTTTCGAAACGCTTGCCGGTGGCCGGCTCGGAGATGTGCACCGAGCACGCCGTGCAGGGGTCGAAGGAGTGAACCGTGCGCAGCGCGTTGATCGGCTTCTCGATGTCGCCGACCGGCACGCCGATGAGCGCCTGCTCAAGCGGGCCATGCTCGCCGTTCTGGTTCTTCGGGGCAAGGTTCCACGTGGACGGGATGATGATCTGGTAACCCTGGATCTTGCCGCCCTTGACCGACTCGCTGTGATAGAGGGCGCCACGCGGGGCCTCCCACATGCCGCTGCCTTCGCCATCGGAGGTTTGCGGAGCGCGGAAGTACTCGGAATCGCCGGACTTCACGGCAGCGATCAGCTCGTCGACCCAATCCTTCATGAGGCCGGCGATGTAGAGCGTCTCGATCTGGCGGATAGCCGTACGGCCGAGGGTGGACTGGGCGATGGCGATGTTGCCCTCCTGGCCCAGGTCCTTCAAGAACGCGTCGACGTTCTCCTTGATGAAGGGCACGTTGCGCTTGTAGGCAGCCAGCACACGCGAGAGGCTGGTGGCCTCCATAGCCTTGCCGTCGTAGGTGGGGCACTTCACCCAGGAGTAACGGTCGTTGACGTTGTACTCCGTGAACTCGGGCTCGGTGGTGAAGTTCGGGGCCTGGTAGACCTCGGAACCCTTGTACCAGGAATGGCCGACGAATTCGGCGATCTTCTTCTCGTCGGGCTCGGAGAGGTTGAGCTTCTCGTCGAGCACGCCGCAAGGCAGATAGCGGTTGGCCATCTTGAAGTCCTCGCGCTCGAAGACGCCCCAGGCGATGTAGCGGCCGCAGCCCTTGCCGAACGTCAGCGCGTCGGCATAGTAGGGAGCCAGCGCCAGCGTATCGGGAAGCATGGTGGCCTTGACCCAGGTGTACAGTTCGTCGACGAGCAGCTTGAGATCGTCGAGCTTCTGGTCGGTGGGAACGAAGGCGGTGCCGCCGGGGCGAATGGTCATGACGTGGGGCATCTTGCCGCCGAGCAGGGCGGAAATCTGCGATGCCTTGGCCTGCATGCCAAGCGCCTCAAGGTAGTGCGCCGTGCAGATGAGATCGAGCTCGGCGGGCAGCTTGTAGGCGGTGCCGTCCTCGGAGTCGAACCAGTTGCCGCTGAAGATGGACAACTGACCGTTCTCGGCGAACGTGGACAGATGCTCCTTCAAGGCAGCGAAGTCGCTGTTCATGGACGTACCGGCAGCACGCGCAAGATCGGCAGCGTCGCCCGGGTCGGCCTTCAGGGCGTTGATCGGGTTGACGTAGTCGAGCGCGGCCAGGTTGTAGAACCACAGGATGTGGCTGTGCAGGAACTGGGCACCCTCGATGAGGTTGCGGATGATGCGGGCGTTGTTGGAGATGGTGATGCCGTAGGCCTTCTCAGCCGCGATGGAGGACGCATGCGCATGAGAAGTCGGGCACACGCCGCAGATGCGCTGCACGATCATGGCAGCATCTTCGGGCGTGCGGTTCTCCACGACAAGCTCCACGCCGCGGAAGCAGCCGCCGGAAACCCAGGCGTCGGAAACCTTGCCGTTTTCCACTTCCATCTCAACGCGCAGATGGCCTTCGATGCGAGATACGGGATCGATAACGGAACGCGTCATGGCTTACCTCCCTTCCTGGGTCGTGTTGGACTCTTCATGACCGGTGTCCTCGACGTAGAGCGCACGGCGCTCGTCCTCGGACAGGTTGTACTGGCCGACGGACTTCTCGGGGTGCTTGGCATCCCAGGCACGCTTCTCCTCGAAGTCGGCGCCGCCGTCCATACGACCGGTGAGCTTCATGCCGAAGCCGTGGACCACCAGGCATGCAGCGAGGATGCCCGTGACGCCGACGGCGATGGTGGTCGGCTGAACGTCCCAGTCGCCGATGTGCAGCGTGCGATGACGCTTGACGAAGGGGGTGTTCACCTCGACCCAGTTGTCGCCCGGATCGTTGGGGTTGGCCTCGCAGCAGCCGATGCACGGGGCGCCGGCCTGCACGCACCAGCTACGACGGTCGTTCCACATGACGACGCCGCAGTTGGACTTCGTCTGAGGACCGCGGCAACCCAGAGGATACAGGCAGTAGCCCTTCTTCTCCTCTTCGCTGCCGAACTGGTAGACGAACTCGCCGTTCTCGAAATGACCGCGACGCTCGCAGTTGTCGTGGATGGTCTGGCCGAAGATACCCGCGGGCTTGCCCTCGTTGGTGAGGTCGAGCTCGGAGGGTTTGAGCTTCATGAGCACCACGTCGACGAGCACGCTCGTGAGCCACTCGGGGTTGGCCGGGCAGCCGGGGACGTTGACGACGGGCACGCTGATGCCGGCCTTCTTCAGGTACTGCTGCACGCCGGTGGCATCGGTGGCGTTGGGCTTGGCACCCATCCAGCCGCCGTTAACGGCGCACGAGCCGAGCGCGACCACGGCGTTGGCGTTCTTCGCGGCCTCGATCAGGTGCTCGGTACCGGGCTTGCCGGCCACGCGCAGGGCGTTGCCGCCCCACTTCTCCTGCACGGCGCCTTCGTAGATGAGGATATAGTCGCCGGCCTCGATGGTCTGCTCCTTGGCCTCTTCCATGGAATAACCGGCTGCGGCGGACAGGGTCTCGGAATAGTTCAGCGAGATCATGTCCAGGACAACCTCGGCAGCGTTCGGGGTTTGGGCCTGAGCGAAGGATTCCGTGCAACCGGTGCAGGAAGCGCCTTCGATCCAGATGACCGGGTAGAGGTTACCCTTCGTTGCGCCGATGACGGATTTTTCGAGGGCGTCGGCAACCTTCGGCACCGTCAACTGGGACAAACCAGCGGCGGCGGCCACGCTGCCGCACAGCAGCATGAAGTCGCGGCGGGTGACCCCCCTGGCCTCAAGCGCGTTCGTGAACGCGGATGTTGCGGCCTCTCCTTCCATACGCACACCTCCTTTGGGTGTTCTCGTCTGCCCCTCTGAAAAGGGCTATCCAATTGTTCGGAGGGAAGAAGCGCACGAAAAACGACGCAGTTCGACTGCTCAAAACGTACTTTTACCAGGACTGCCCCTGAAACAGCCTGGCCTGCCATGCGATCATGGCCTCTCGTCTTGCTCAGCGAAGATGCGCACGGAGATCTCCGTGCCGATTGATGATGAGGTCGCAGACCCCCATCACCAGTCGTCTCCACTCCCGCACGCCATGATAACACTCTATTTTTGTTGGGAAACCGTTATCATGGCAACCGTACTTATTTTAACGATGAACGCAAGGAGAATGCACATGTCAGACCAATCGAGCGCTTCGTTCGCCTACCTCGGCCCCGCCGGAACCTACCATGACGAGGCCGCGCGGGCGTTCGCCGCGCGCCTGGGGATCGACAAGCCGACGCTTGTCGAATGTCCCTCGCTTTCCGAGGTGTTCGACTGCGTCGACCGCGGCAAATGCGAATACGGCGTCGTGGCCGTCGAAAACGCGCTCGAAGGCCCGGTGACGGCGACGCTCGACAACTTCGCGTTCCGCTCCTCGGCAACCATCTTGGGCGAGCATGTGCTCGACATCCATCACTGCCTGATCATGCACCCCGAGGCAACGATTGAGGATGTGAAGACCATCGCGAGCCATCCGCAGGGCCTTGCGCAGTGCCGCCGCTACCTCAACGACCACCTGCACGGCATCCCGACGGTCACGGTTTCCTCGACGGCCGATTCGGCACGGCGCGCGGCAGACGACAAGTCCATCGCCGGCATCGGCAACGCGTTCGCGGCCAAGCTCTACGGTGCGCGCGTGGAGGTGGAGGGCGTCGAGGACCACTTCGGCAACCAGACGTCGTTCGCGCTGATCGGGCGCCAGGGGCATGTGCCGGTATTGCAAGGAGATCGCTACAAGACGTCACTGGCGCTGTTTCTGCAGACCGACCGCCCTGGTGCACTGTTGATGATCCTGTCCGAATTCGCCTATGCGGGCATCAACCTAGTGAAGATCCAGAGCCGCCCGACGAAGCAGGCGCTTGGCGACTACATGTTCTTCGTCGATATCGAAGGGTCGGCCAACGACCTTGCCGTGCAGACGGCGCTCAACTGCCTGCGTCTGAAGCTGCGCGAGGTGAAGGTGCTCGGCAGCTACCCCGTGGAATAGGAACCGAAACGGCGCATCCCGTCCGCATGCGCTTGCGGGATGCGCCGTTTCTGCGCGCAAGGCCAAGCGCAAACGCG
>CAVHFC010000002.1:3234-13179 GCA_963635025.1 Eubacterium sp. CAG:786 | reverse complement strand
GTGGCAACGGCAAGCATCGTGAGCTCTTTCAGGTCAAGTTTCGCGTCGCCGGCCTCAGTCGCTTCCTCGTCTTCCTCATGGAAGGCGTCCCAAAGCATCTTGCCGCCCACGAATGCCAAGAGCACAAAGGCGATCCAGTGGTCCACCGGCGTGATCATCTCGGCAAACTGGCTGCCCGCCGCCCAGCCGATGGCGGGCATGAGCGCCTGGAAAGCCCCGAAGAACAGCGCGATGACCGCCGCCTGCTTGACGTTGAGACGGCTCATGCCCAGGCCTTTGCAAATGGCCACGGCGAACGCGTCCATGGACAGGCCGACGCCCATCAACAGCAGCTCAACGATTCCCATGATTTCCCTCTCCTAGCGCAAAATGGCGTAAAAAAACCGACGTAGACGCCGGTTCGCACATAAACGGTGCAGCCCCGAAGCGCCACACCGCGAGTCTTGTCATTTCATGCAAGGCCAGCCTTTTCAGGCAGCATGTTGACCTTGCCGCGCCCTTGTCGGGCGCCGACTACTCCCCCACGGGATTTCGGGATTGTATCATGTGCCGCGAACGGAAAACGCCGAGGGCGCGCATGAACAGCGCCTCTTCACCCGTCAACTGCGGTTGACCTTGCGCACGCGCCGCTCACGGAACGAGACAGTCGCCTTCGATTCTGAAGAAGCCTTCTTTCGCAAGGTCGGCGACGAGGCTTTCAAACAGCTTGCCGTCCACCGAATCGCGCCCTTGAGATACCTCCTCGGCGCTAAGCAGCTTGCGGGCTCGAGAAGCCTCGATGCCCGGCTCGGCGAGCACGATGCGAACGAGCTCGGCGCGCTTTTGGCGGCGAGAGCCTTCGAAAGCTGATTGGCGAGCGTAATGGGCGCTGCGCCGGGAGGGATTTTTCACCTGCGATTTTATATGAGCGCCGAAATCGAGCAGCGCGTAATACCAGCTTCGCGGGCTTTCGCTTGCCAGGCACGTCGCCGCCACCAGCGGCGCAAGCTCGCGATCGTCAACGGACTGGGCATCGGCGAACAGATGGTGCAGAAAGACCGTGCGCACGTTGGTTTCCAGATACACGCTCGGGCGATTGCGCGCGAACGACATGACACCCGCGGCCGTTGCCTGGCCGACGCCCGGAAGCGCGATCAACTCGTCGGCGGTATCGGGAAGCTTGCCTGCGTTGCGCGCCGAGCATTCGCCCGCGCAGCGCCAAAGCCCCAAAGCGCGCCGGTTGTAGCCAAGCCCCTGCCAGCGCTCGAGCACGTCCGCCGAGGATGCGGATGCGAGCGCATCAAGCGTGGGAAAGTCGGCCATGAAGCGACCCCAATGCGCAAGGACGCGCTTGACCTGGGTTTGCTGCAGCATCACCTCTGAGACGAGCACCGCGTACGCGTCATCGATATTGCGCCAGGGCAGGTCGCGATAATGCGACGCACCCTCACGCTCGACGAGCGCCACGAAATCGGTCATCGACAGCGGCGCCGCGGCCGGCCACCTCGCCTGCGAAGCGAGTTCGAAGACGTTATAGGCGCGCATGCTAGAAAGCGTCAGCCACCGCGACCGGCGTGCCGGCCTCTGATGCGACAACGCCAGCGACCGCCACCGCCTCAGGCGCCTCCGCCACACTCTCGGATGCCTCCGTCTCGGCATCAACGGGGCAGCTCATGCGCGCATTTTCCGGAGAGCAGGAAATGGCATTCGAAATTTGGGGCAGCTTGCCGCCGCAGTCGATGAGCTCCTTGAGCGTGATGGAGGCGAAGTAGCCGTTCAGGATGCTATCGGCCCCGATCCACAGCTTATGGTAGGAGCACCCCCCGCAACGCTTGCAGTATTCCTTGTCCACCGTGCACAGGGAAACGCTCACCGGGCCTTGGACGACCTCGAGCACTTCGAGCAAGGTCGTCGTCGCCGGATCGCAATCAAGGGCAAGGCCGCCACGCGCGCCACGCACGGTTTTGATGAGGCCGCCCTTCACCAGGTCGTGCTGGATGGAACGGGCGAACGCGTACGGGATTTCCTCCTGTTCGGAAATGTCCGACACGGAAATGTACGCATCGCCCCTTTGATAGGCCGCCTCCAAGATCCGCAGCGCGTAATCGCAACGTCGCGTGATATCCATTAGTCCCCTTCTCCCTTAAGCAAGTCCTCGGCGTGGTCGAGTTCCCTCCTGAACTCATCGACCACCGCCTGCTCGAGCGCCTTGTACTCGGGCGAATCGAGCGGTTGATAGGCTGCCAGCTTGTCGAAAAGGTTCTCCGGCCCAACCGGCACGTAGCGCCGCTGCATGAGGCTTTCCTTGTATGCTTCCTCGATCGCCTCGCGTGCCGCCATGTACATATCATAACGCGGCATGCCCGCCGAATAGCGTACGAGAGCGTCCCTGTCGACGCCGCGGCAGGAAGGATGCTCGCGCGCGATGCCCATCCAAATGCTGGCGCGCTCCTCTTCGGTCGGGTAATCGATGTCGATGGCCGACGTCGGGCCCATCAAATCGAAGAAGAACGGGTCGACCTCGCAACCTTCCGCCGCGGTGGCCAGCACGTACACGTCAGGGCTGTCGGCAGCCGAACGGATGAGGTTCACGGCCTCGCGCGCGCCGCGGGAAAGGCTTGCCATGATAAAGCCGCCGAAGTCCTCGGGGGCGCCCGGGTCCAAATCGGGTGCCGACCACATGTCGATGTCCTCGATGACGAGCACGCCCGGACCCTCGAACGAATTGCGCGCGGCGTTGAGCTTCGGCTGGTTGTCGGCCTGAGCCATCACGCACAGCACCGGAAGCCCCTGCATGTTCTCCTCCATGCGCATGCGGATGGTAGGAAGGCCAAGCTCGCCGATGGTGGCCATCATGAACTGGTGGGCGTCCTCGCGGGCGGGGCTTCGGATGAGCAGCGCGTCGGTGGCGGGCATGCGGTCGAGGCCGTGGCGCGCGTTCAGCTGATCGACCAGCTCCTTGAAGCAGGCGTCATCCTGCATGCCGATGCCGAAGGAGCGCGCGACCTCGACGGCCTTGGTGTATCCGACCAGCTCTTTAAAGGTGAGATGATCCATTGCGGAAACGACGCGCGACGCATCGGCTTCCTCGGGCGCATCGTCGCTTCCCTGCGCATGGCTTTGCACGTCTTCCTGCGCATCACGCGTTTCAGGCGCGTTCGACTTAAGGCCGCTGCAACCCGGTGTATCCAGATCGAGCGCTTCGTCGTCTCCCTGCTCGCGCCTTGCGCCCTCGCACGCTGACGTGCCCGAGGGCGCCGGCGCGGTCAGATGCTCAACGCGCAGAAGGCTTGCCGGAGCAACACCCATAAGATCCTGGGAGATCATATCGGTCATGTCCTCAAGCTCCTCGCGGGACAAGCCGTATTCCTCGAGCTTGTCGAGCGCCAGGTCCTGCAGCTGAGCCGCGCAGGTACCAAGCTCGTCGGCAGACAGATAAGGCTCCATGCGCTCGAAGACGTACTCGGCGATGCTTCGCTCCTTCAGGCTGCAAGCAAGACGCCACGCACGCTTGAGCGCCCCGATGGCAGCCTCGCAGGGAAGCTGCCCATCAAGTCGACGGCCGCGCTCGAACGCGGCCAGATAGAGATGCATGGCAAGAACGGGGTTTCCCTCAGCGTTGGCGCTCGACGCCCGCTGCAGGTATTCCCCCACCGAACTTCCCATATCGTCGTTATGGCTGGGTGCATCGTTCACATCATCCTGCTGCATGACCCAACCTCCTTCATAGTTCGTATACCGTATTTCAAAGCTATTCTAACGAATGGACGCACAAGGCGGGCGCATGGAACCGAATCGTGAATTGCGAGACCAGGGAAAAACTACCACTCGCATACCGTGTAGCCCCTTGCGCGCGCCGTGCGCGAAAGCGGTCGGTCAGGACACACGGCAAACCCCTGCTTGGCAGCCGCGAGCATGGCGCGATCGGAATGGTGGTCGCCGTAAGCCGCCACCAACTCCCAGCCGCCCACGCCCCACTTCGCGTTGGCCGCTCGGCGCAGCTCGATCATCTTCTGGTCGCCCTCCACCGGCTCGCCTTCCACCTCGCACGAATACGTGCCGTCCACGCGGGTGCGCATGCGCGTGGAAATTTGCATGTCGATAGGCAACGCTTCCATGGCCCGCAGCACAATGGGCTCGAAGGTGGCCGAAACGCACGCCACCAACACGCCCTCATCGCGCAGCTCGTTCATGGCGGCAATGGCCTGAGGACGCACATGCGGGGCAACTTCCTGGTCATAGAACTCATGTAGGAAGGCATCGACTTCGGCAACCGACATGCCCGCAAACGCGCGGAACACCAAACCGCGCACCCATGCCTCGTTTTGCGGCAGGCGTAGTTTGTAGGCGATTCCCCATGCGCCGATGCGCGCTACCACCGTTGGCGGCAGCATGCGCTTTTTCACCAGATACTTGACGAGCATGACGGGGGAATTGCCATCAAGGGTGGTGCCGTCGAAATCGAATGCCGCGAGGCGCACGACATCGCGCGAGGCCGGCTCGCTTGAGAATTGCTTGGTGTGCTGAACGTCGATGGACATGCGCTTCCCCTAAAAAGACGCCGCGCGTACCAGGCGCACGGCATCCAAGTCGTTTTTTGGAAGTTAAAAGTGTAACGCGCACGGGCGCGGACGGTCAACGAAAGGCGAGGCGCGCGCCCGAAAACAACATCACGTCAAGGGCGCAGAATCACCCTAGGCTTTGCTGAACTGCGAATTGTATAGATCGGCGTAGAAGCCTCCCTTCTCAAGCAGGTCGGCGTGGCTGCCCTGCTCGACGATATCGCCATGCGCCAGCACCAGAATCAAGTCGGCGTTTTTGATGGTGGACAGACGATGCGCGATGACGAACGACGTGCGCCCAGCCATGAGATTGTCCATGGCGCGCTGGATGCGCTCCTCGGTGCGCGTGTCGACGCTGGAAGTCGCCTCGTCCAAGATGAGCATGCGGCGATTGGCCAGGATAGCGCGCGCGATGGTGAGCAGCTGGCGCTGGCCTTGGCTGATGTTGGTCGCATCCTCGTTGATGATGGTGTCGTAGCCTTGCGGCAGCGTGGTGATGAAGTGATGCACGAAGGCCGCGCGGGCGGCTGCCTCCACTTCCTCGTCGGTTGCGTCGAGCTTGCCGTAAGCGATGTTGTCGCGCACCGTGCCGTTAAACAGCCACGTGTCCTGCAGCACCATGCCGAATTGGCCGCGCACGTCCTCACGCGAAAAATCGCGCACATCGTGCCCGCCGATGCGAATGGATCCGGAATCCACGTCGTAGAAGCGCATGAGCAGCTTGACCATGGTGGTCTTGCCGGCGCCCGTCGGACCCACGAGCGCGACCGTCTGGCCTTGCGCCACTTCGGCCGAGAAGTCGTCGATGACGGGGTGGGCGGAGTCGTAACCAAAACGCACATGCTCGAACGAAACGTCGGCAGGAAGCGCTTCGAGGTTGGCTTTCGACGTCTCGGGCGCAAGCTCCTCCTCTTCGAGGAATTCGAAGATGCGCTCAGCCGCGGCGGCCATCTGCTGCAGCACGTTTCCCACCTGGGAAAGCTGCGTAATGGGTTGCGTGAAATTCTTTACATACTGGATGAAGGCCTGGATATCGCCTACGGTGATAGTCCCTTGAGCAGCCAAGATACTGCCTGAGAGCGCAACGGCGACATAACCGAGATTGCCGACGAAGTTCATAACCGGCATCATAAGGCCTGAGAGGAACTGGGACTTCCAAGCGCTGTTGTAAAGCTTTTCGTTAATTTCATTAAACTGCGTCTCGGTCGCCTCTTCACGCCCGAACGCCTTGACGACCACATGGCCCGAAAAGGTTTCCTCGATCTGCGCGTTGATTTGACCCAAGGTCGCCTGCTGCGCTCGGAAATGCTTCTGCGAGATCTTGACCACGATCATGATGAGCACGAGCGACACCGGTAGGATGAGCACGGTGATACCGGTCATGAGCGGGCTGATGGTGAGCATCATCACCACCACACCTATGATGGTGGTGGTAGAGGTGATCAGCTGCGTGACGCCTTGATTGAGGCTCTGCCCCAAAGTGTCGACGTCGTTGGTGATGCGAGAGAGCGTGTCACCGGTGGAGGTGCGCTCGAAATAGCCGACGGGCATGCGGTTGATCTTCTCGTCGAGCGCGCGGCGCAGCCCGTAGCAGGTGCGCTGCGAGACGCTCGTCATCATCCAGCCCTGCACGAAGTTGCACGCGGCGCTCGTGAGGTACAGAGTCAACGCGGCGGCGAGGATGCGCACGATGGCGTCGAAGTCGATGCCGCCCGTGCCCGCGACCTTCGACACGATGCCGTTGAACAGTTCCGTGGTCGCCTGCGAGAGAACCTTCGGCCCCACGATGTTGAAGGCGACCGACGCGATGGCGAACACGAATGCGGCGATAAGCGGCGCCTTATACTGCCCCATGAACTTCGCGAGCTTCACGATGGTGCCGCCGAAATCCTGCGCCTTCTCGCCGCCCATCATGCGGTCCTCGGGCGTGTGGCGACGCCGGCGCTGCGTCACCTTCTTCAGATCCTCGGTGCTGCTCATGCGGCATCACCCCCTTCCAATTCCGCTTCCGATAGCTGCGAAAGCGCGATCTCGCGATATTCCGCACACGACTCCATGAGCTCGGCGTGCGTGCCGACGCCGACGACGCGCCCCTCGTCGAGCACGACGATGCGGTCGGCATCGAGCACGGTTGCGATGCGCTGCGCGACGATGATGACGGTCTTGCCCGCCAACTTGTCGGCCAGGTCGCGACGCAGGGCGCTATCGGTCTTGTAATCGAGCGCGCTGAAGCTGTCGTCGAAGAGATAGGCGCGCGCCGGGGCAGCAAGCGCGCGGGCGATGGCGAGTCGCTGGCGCTGCCCGCCCGAGACGTTCGTGCCGCCCTGGGCGATGGCGCTTTGCATGCCGTCGGGCTTCTCGTCGATGAACTCGCGCGCCTGGGCCACCTGCGCCGCAAGGTCGATCCTGTCTGCGCGCGCGGCGTCCGCCTCGTCGCTGCCGTAGCCGATGTTGCTCTCGATGGTGCCGCTGAACAGGAACGACTTCTGCGGCGCATAGCCGAACTGCGCGCGCAGGGCGTGCTGGGAGACCTCGCGCACATCCACGCCGTCGACGGTGACGCTTCCCAACGTGACGTCATGGAAACGCTCGATGAGCTTGATGATGGTCGATTTGCCCGAGCCGGTCGATCCGATGATGGCGCAGGTCTTGCCCGCCTCAGCCGTGAAGCTCACGTGGTCGAGCACGTTTTCGGCACCGTCGGAATAGGCGAAGCACACGTCGTTGAAGGCGATCTCGGCCCCCGGCTCACCGCTAGCGGACAGCTCCGCGTCGCGCGCGGCTTCGGGCGCAGGATCGATGATGACCGGAGTGCAGGAAAGCACCTCGTCGATGCGCTCGGCGGCGACGTTGGCGCGCGGCAGCATGATGGAGAGCATGCCGAGCATCAAAAATCCCATGATGATGACCATCGAATAGGTGATGAACGCAATGAGGTCGCCCGTCTGCACCTGCCCGGCATCGACCGCATGCCCGCCGAACCAGACGATGGACGCAGATACGATGTTCATGATCAGCATCATGGCCGGCATCATGAACGTCATCACGCGGTTGGTGAACAGCTGCGTCTTCATCAAGCGCGTGCTGGCCTCGTCGAAGCGCGCTTCCTCGAACTGCTCGCGCCCGAACGCGCGGATGACCGACAGGCCCGTGAGCGTCTCGCGCGACACGAGGTTCACGCGGTCGATGAGCTTCTGCATGATCTTGAACTTCGGCATGGCAACCTTCATGAGCACCACGAGCACGCAGCCGATGATGACCACCGCCACGATGACGATCCAGCCCATGGAAAGGTCGGTGCGCGCCATCATGATGATGCCGCCGATGGCCAAAATGGGCGCGTAGAGCACCATGCGCAGCAGCATCACCGATATCATCTGCACCTGCTGCACGTCATTGGTTCCGCGCGTGATAAGGGAAGCCGCTGAAAACGACTGCACCTCGGCATCGGAAAACGACACCACCTTTGCGAACAGGCGGCCGCGCAGGTCGCGCCCGATCCTCGCGCCAGTCGTCGAGGCGATCAAGCTGACGAAGATGGCGACGAGCATGCCGAGCGCCGCCAGCGCGAGCATTTTGCCGCCCGTTTCCATGAGATAGGACGTCTGCATGTCGGAAAGATCGTAGCCAAGCTGCTCGTATTCGCTCTTCGCGGCCGCAAGGCCCTGTTGGGAGATGATGGCATCGGAGGCCTCGCCCATGGCGCTGCGTGCCTGGGAGAGCATCTGCTGGATGTCGCCATCCCCCACAAGGCCGGCGTCGTAGGCGACCTTCACCTGGTCAAGGTCGAAGTCGGGAATTTGATCGGCGTAGTGCACGATGACAAGCGGAAGCGCCATGGCATTGTCGAGCGCTTCGCGCGCATCATAGCCCGCCCGCGTCAGCTCGTAGGTTCCCGATGCCGTCTTTTGATAGGATGCGTCGAACGTCTCGCGCTCGTTGCCTTCAAGCATCATCGCCACCAAATCGTGGGAGCGCTCGGAAAGCTCGGTTGTGGCTACGTCGCTGATGCCCGACTGCTGGATGCCAACGTCCACGATGTCGGAGGTGTAGGTGGGAAGGGAAAGGTCGCACAGCGCCTGCACGGCGAGCAGGACGACGATGATCGCCACGGCGAGCTTGTGCTTCGCAAAGTTCTTTAGGATTCGCACGCTTGCCCCTCTCCTTGCGCACCTTGAGCGGTCTCGACGTCGGCGCCGGACGCTTCGCTACGGGTGGACGGCGCGCCCGCATCGGAGGCGGGACGCCACGGGCAGGCTTCCTCGAATTCGAACACGCGGCGCACGATGCGGATCAGCTCGCGCGCATCATCTTCGCCGAGGAAGGCGATGAGGTCGTCAAGCCGCGCGTCATGCATGCGGCGACCCGCTTCGTTCATTGCGCGCCCCGCATCGGTGAGCTTGATGCTGACCGCTCGGCAATCGTCGCCATCGCGACCCCGGACAATCAGGCCCTTCGCTTCAAGCGATTTGAGCGTTTGGGAAATGGCGCTCGGCGAGAGATGGCATATCTTTGCCACATCGCCCGGGCGAGGTGTTGCCCCCTCGCGCTCCATGAATCCGAGTTTCATAACCGTGCGCGCCTCGACCGGCGTCATGCCTTCGGGCAAAGGCGGCGCGACACGCCGACGGCGCATGCGGTCGGCGAGCTCGAAAAGCTCGCGGCGCATCTCAAGCGCAGCATCCTGCATGGCAAACTCCTTTCGGATCAGAATATTTTAGTAGCTAAAGTTTAGTTGCTAAAATACCCAAAAGGAGCGCCTGCGTCAATATGACGAATTATTGGCTCCGCTGTACACCTGGTACCGAAGAAGAAGTGAGCACGAATCTGCAAAGGACATGACCTGAGCCATGGACCTAAAGCCATTCACAGTTAAAGCATAGGAGCTGGGGATAGATGCCTAGTATTTCGCGCGCGCATTCTTTTCGTACCACCATCGAACACCCGCGTATTGCTCAGCCCGAACTCGTGGCTCGATCAAGCTGGCAAGATGCTTGCCGGTTCGCTCAAGATCCTTGCAACAGCATTTCTCTGGGCGTCCGTAAGCTCAGCCAGATTCTTATGCTCTACGACCAGCGCCCACCATGCCGTTTTCGTTATATTGCAACACCCACACGTCCTAGGCGACACCACCCCAAAGCTGCCCATACGCGGCGGATAATCCCAACCGGCCTCGAAGGCCTCTTTAGGCGTAAGAGTTTCTACCCTACCGCATACCTCACACATGTGAATAAGCGGGGTGTCTTCCCATCTTTTCAAATCTTCAGTAGCGGCATTCCCATCGTATTCCGCAGACTTCATATCGCACCGCCTTCATCTGCTGGCCAACCTATGATTCCGAGCGAAAAACACTCGTTGCCACAACTAGGCAACGAGGGGAATCTCCGTGGTGTTGTACTCGATC
>CAVHFC010000002.1:0-2994 GCA_963635025.1 Eubacterium sp. CAG:786 | reverse complement strand
GCAGCTTCAACCCGATCAAGCTCATCCCCACAGCGCTCTGCATTGAACTTCATCAACGCACCGTTTCCCATAACCGCACTCCTTCTTCCGATTTTGATCCCCTTCGACAAGGTTGCACCTGGGCCGCAAGGAGCTGGGCGAAAACGCACCACACTCCCGCAAAGCATCAAGCCTCTTAGCTTGTGCAACTTAACTCGACATTCATGATGCTATCAAACTCCATACAAACGCAGGATAAAACCGAGCCTCACCTGCACCGCAAAAACACCGGAAAAGCCGATGCCGCGGAGGCTTTCAGGACTGCGCAGTGGGAGTCACTTTCAGGAGTGTCGGCCATCTGCAAAACGCAAACTTACTATAAACCACAGTCAGATCAAGACAACCTTAACGGCAAACACCACGGTTGCAAGTAGCTAGCCTGCTGCCAAAATAGTTTATTCGCGCAGCCCCCGGAAAATCCGTTACTAGACGTCCACCTCGAACGTGTTCGTCTGGTTAGCCAGATCGATTTCCAGCTGAAGGTCGGCGATTCGCGCCGAAAGGTCCAGGTAATCCTGCTCGGCTTCCGCTGGGTCGAAGTTGGCGTACTCGAATTCCACGAGACCGTTCGAATCCCAACGATTCGTGCCTAAACGCCGCTTAACGGGAGTCCCTCGCATATCCGAGAGTATCGCCAGCTCCCTGCCCATCATCGCCAGCTTGATGAGCGCCTCATCGATGGTGAGCCCGCAACCGGGCAGAACCGCGGAGTTGTTGAACAAGTGCAAAGCATGCCTCACCGCAAGAACCTCGGCATCGATCGACGCAACCTCATCGCGGGTGGCACGATAGTCGTACGCTGGGACCTCAGGCTCTTCGTCAATAGCGCACTGGTAGGTCTTATCGCGCCGCTCTGCGCTAAGAAGATAGGATTTCCTGTCCTCGAGGGTTTTTATGTACTTACCCGCGCTCGCGGATGTAAACTGCTTCGTCATCGCCGACTCCTTCCAGGCATTTTGGCCCACGCACGAACCCGCGGCAAGCGATCAAGCCGCCGTTCGAGAACAGCTAACCACCCGTTGCGTTCGGACTGCAACAGTCGCACCGGTAACTTTTTTTCATTTTCGTGGCTAAAAGAAGAAACAGCGTCTATGCTTCTCGTTCCTCGGCAAGACGTTCGAGCAGGTACTCCTTAAACCCAGGCAGGCAGAACTCCAACAACCCGCGCGATCGCTCTTGGATAATTCCCTGTTGAAGCATACGTTTCTTGTAGCGCGAGACGTGTCCGCTTGGCCTGTTGAGCCTGGCAGCGAGCTCGGATTGCTTCGTAACCCCGCCGTCTTGCGCCATTGCCGCGAGAAACGACTTATCAGCCTCGCTCAACTCGAACCAAACAGCCTCGTAAACCCTCTGCTCAAGCTCCTTGCGCGCAATAGCCACTGCCGCGTCGACGCTCGCAACATCGACAACGGCCACATCGCCTGCCATTCGCCATGCGCGGTAGCCGACGAGCTGCAGCATGAAGGGGAAGCCGTGGATAGCCTCAACAGCAACCTCAAGAGCGTCCGGCGAAAAGCTCTTCCCGCCCTCTTTCATAGTTCTGAGCAGAGCCTCCTCGACCTCGTAATCGCTCAGGGCATCCAGCTCGTAGCGCGCCGCCCTGCGCAAAAAGGACGTCGATCTGCCCGAAAGCAGAGACGTGACGCCGTACGGGAGTCCTGCCATGATAAGCGAGATCTTTTTATCTTCGTCGACGAAGTGTTGGAACGCCGATACCAGCGTCTCCATCTCGGAAACGCTGGGGGTAACTTCGTCGACCGTCACGAGCAGTCCTGTCCCGTGCTCAACAAGAGCATCGAGAATGTCCTCGAGCTGAGCGCGCCAGTTGGTAGCCTCCTGGGACGACTGCTCAAGCTCTAGCGATGCCAGGTTGGCAAGGGCGATCGCCTTGACTTTCCTGTCGGGCTTGACGTCTGCAAGATGTCGCGCGCCGCGTCGCGTCCTCACGAGAATGTCGTCAAGCATACCGTCGACGCAGGTGACGCGCGCGGTGACCCAGCCATCGGCCTCCGCCGCATCGGCGAAGTACGAGAGAAGCGTCGTCTTGCCCGTGCCGCGCGCGCCTACGAGCAAGCTGATAATGGCCGGGTCGTTACCCGCACCGGAAAGCGCCGTCTCAACATCGTCTATGATGGCCTCTCGGCCGGCCAGGTACAGAGGAACCTTGCCGACCACCGGGGTAAATGGGTTGTCAAAGTCACGAGCCACAGCTGCCTCCTCAGAAGTGTTTCGTTCATTATACGGCAGCTGCTTTCATTTTTGTTAGCTAGCGTTAGCAGATTTAGCTTCCGTTAGCAAAATAGACGCTCGGGTGCCGGCGGCTTAGGTGCGAGAGACTTATCGAAGGGAACGGAATACAGCAAGCTGAAGAAGGACCCGCCTTGGCTATCTACTCGCGGGTCGGCGGCGCGGGGTGCGCTGCTTGAAGAGGCCGTGCTTGTTGCAGTAGAGGTATACCCAGCCGCTTCCGGCGATGTGGAAGCGCGGCTGGATCGTCTGCTCGGGGTAGAGCTTCTTCATGCAGATACCGTCCGAGGTCACGTAAGCCACGAAGCTTATATAGTGGTCCTTGGTCATGGGGTGGTCGAGCGTGACGAACCAGTCGTCCTCGATGTGCTCGATTGTGAAGGCGTGGGCGTCGTCGGGCTCCTCGGCCTCGAGCGGGAGCATGGCGCTGCCGCAGCAGCTGAAGCTGCCCTCCCCCATTGCGTGCACCACGTTTCCGCAGATAGGACACACGTAGAAGACGCTGCGGAGCATGTTGCCCGCGCGGTTGGCGTTGGCGCGCACGTCACCGGCGAGAAGCTCGGCCACCGAGACACCAAGCTCGCGGGCGAGCGGCTCGACGAGCGTGATGTCGGGAAGCCCGCGTCCGGATTCCCACTTGCTTACCGCTTTATCGGTGACGCCGAGCGCGGCGGCGAGCTGGCGCTGGGTAAGGCAGCGCTCCTCGCG
>CAVHFC010000001.1:103610-113509 GCA_963635025.1 Eubacterium sp. CAG:786 | reverse complement strand
CCGATTTCCCGGGCGGGTCGATGGCGGCCATGCGCAAGTCGCTTCGCCGCCTTTCGGCCCTCGATGACGACACCCTGGTCCTCCCCGGCCACGGCGACCTCACTACAATAAAAGCCGAACGCCACGGTGCGTTCGCGTTCTACATGTAATTCGGTTGCGGCGGCCTGGCGGCCGCCGCACCGCTCGACGCTGCGGGGCCCTGTGGCACCCGACCTTCGCTTTCAGCTTCACGGGCATGGCCGAAAGGCCAATGCCCGCTTGCTTCAAGCGAATTCCGGGCACCACAGGGCCCCTCGCTGACTTTTGCGCCACCTGCGAGTCCGCTTATTGGCTGCGCCAAAAGTGTGACGCGCCCTGCGGGCGCTGGCCGAGTGCTGCGCGAGTCATGCCTCGCGCCCACGAAATATCTGGTGGAAGCGTTACCTCAGCAACAAGTTTTCGTGGGGTCGAGCGAAAGCGACCCTTATTTAAGAGCGCCGAAGGCGCGACAGATATTTCTGCGGCCGGGCAGACAGTTGGTTCGCGGTTGCCCTGTTGGTTCCGCCCGCGTCTTGAGAAAGTGTGACGCGCCCTGCGGGCGCTGGCCGAGTGCTGCGCGAGTCATGCCTCGCGCCCACGAAGAACCTGGCTGCAGCGTTAACCTAACCGTAAAAATTCGTAGGGTCGAGCCATGGCTCGACCCTCATTAGTGCGCCGAAGGCGCTCACTGTCTTTATTCTGCAGCGGCGCCGCCCGGCCAGCGGCGTTTCCTCGCGCTGCCCCTATTCCCTCTCCGGCATCTTCAGCAGCAGCACGAAGCCGACGATGAACAGGATGGCGACGCTCAGAACGCCAAGGCTGCTCGACCCGGTGAACTGGGTGAACACACTTACCAGCAGGGTTCCCATAATGGTTGCGTACTTCCCGAAGATATCGAAGAAGCCGTAATACTCGTTGGCGTGCTCTTTGGGGATGAGCTTGCCGAACTCGCTGCGGGAAAGCGCCTGGATGCCGCCCTGGAACATGCCGACGCACACGGCCACCACCCAGAATTCCGTTGCCGAACGCAGCAGAAACGCCGCGAACAGCGTGATCAAAAAGTACGCGAAAATGGCCACGAGCAGCAGCTTCTTCGTTCCGAAGCGCGCCGAAAGACGCCCGTAGGCGATGGCCGAGGGAAACGCCACCACCTGCGTCACCAAAAGCGCCAGCACCAGCTGCGTCGAGCTGATGCCCAGATCGGTGCCGTAGCTGGTGGACATGGTGATGATGGTGTGCACGCCGTCGATGTAGAAGAAGTATGCGAGCATGTACAGGCCCAGGCGCTTGTCCTCGACCATTTTCCGGCAGGTGTTGATCAGGCTTTCAAGCGTGCGCTTGAACAGGTGCGGTTCGCGCGGCTTGAAGTGCGTCTGGTGCACGTCGCGCCAGATGGGCACGGAAAACGCCACCCACCACGCCGCAGTGATGACGAACGAGATGCGGATGCCGGTAAGCTGGTCGATGCCGATGTTCTCGCCGAACAGCACGATGAGCAGGCAGATGATGAAGGGAACGCACGACCCGATATAGCCCCAAGCGTACCCCTGGCTGGACACCTCGTCGTAGCGGTCCTCCTCGGTCGCATCGACCAAAAACGCGTCGTAGAACACCAGCGACGCGTTGAGCATAACCGATGAGAACACGTACACCACTAAAAACACCATGCCGTCGTCGGGCACGCCCATGAGCGCCAGCGACACCGCGCCCGTGCCGATGGTGCCGGCCAAAAACTTCTTCTTGTTGCCCTTCAAATCGGCCAGGCTGCCCAAAAACGGCATGAGCAGCGCCAGCAAAAGCGAGGAGATGGTGGTTGCGTAACCCCAGGCCACCATGGCGGACGAGCCCGGGTCGACGATAGCGGAAAAATAGATGGGGATAAGCGTGGAGGCGAGCATCACGTATGCCGAATTGCCCACGTCGTACAAAACCCAGCTGCGTTCGCGCTTGGAAAGGCTGCGAAGGCCGAAACCCATGGGTGGGACGCCCCTTCCGTCGGTGGTATATGCATGTCCGCCGAGAGCTTAGGCGCGCTGAGCGGTTTTCTCATTGTATATGAAGGCTATAATGCAACCACGTAAAATGAAGGTTAGAACACGGAAACGGGGGATTCCCATGCCGGCCATCATCACGCACGATTTCTTCGGTCGCGACGTCTACGATCAGCTTTTCGCCACCATCGGCGGCTCTCGTGACGAAGCCGACGCGTTCCTCTTGGGAAACCAAGGTCCCGACCCGCTGTTCTACGCGGTCGTCAGCCCGCACCTGTACCCACACCATCGCCTGGGCAACACCATGCACGCCAAGAAACCCGCCGAACTCATCGCCGCGCTGAAGGCGTCGCTCGGCGTGCTCAACCCCGAGGAGCAGCGCATCGGGCGCGCCTATGCGCTAGGCTTCCTGTGCCACTACACCCTTGACAGCTCTATGCACCCGTTCGTGTACAGCCAGCAGTACGCCATCTGCGACGCGGGCGAGCCGGGGCTGACGCGCGACGACGGCAGCGAGGTGCACGGCGTCATTGAGGCTGAGTTCGACGAGATCATGCTCTACGCCAAGCGCGGCGAGAGCATCGTGACGTTCGATCCTTCGCGTGAAATCCTCCGCGGAAGCCGTGCCACGCTTCGGGCCATCTCGAAGATGTACTCCTATATGGCGCTCAACGTATACGGGGAAATCGTGCCGCCGAGCCTGTTCACCATCGCCGTGTACGACTTCCGCTTCGTGCAGCGCGCGTTCTATTCGCCGGTGGGCCTGAAGCGCGAGGTCATCGGCCGTGTCGAGCGCTTGGCCCGCTCGCATTCGTTCTACCAGTCCATGAGCCATCGCCCGGTGGAGCGCGCCGAATGCGCCTTCGACAACCGCGACCACGCGCCGTGGACCAACCCGTTTTCGGGCGACGTGCGCACTACCAGCTTCTGGGACATCTACGAAGCGGCGCTCGAGCGCGCGCAGGCCAACATCGCCGCTTTCGATGCGGAGGGCTTCGGCTTGGAAGAGGCGCGCGAGCTGACGGGCGAGAAGGACTTCTCCGGGCGTCCGACTCAGGCGCAGCTCATCAGCGTCGAATAAGCAAGGCAGCTCATGCTTGAAGTCGCTCTGACCATCCCGTATTGGCTCGAGCTTGCCGCAACCATCGCGGGTGCCATCTTCGGTGCCATGAGCGCGGTGCGCGCACGCTACGACATCTTCGGCGTGTGCTGCATCGCCATCGTGGTGGGACTTGCCGGTGGCATCCTGCGCGACGTGTTGCTGCAGGATTACGGCATTTACGCATTTCAGAAGCCGAATCTGATCATCGCCTGCATCGTTGCGGGCGTGGTGGTGTTCTACTTCGGCAAGCTCATCACCTACTTCGACCCGGCGGTCGACTTCTTGGACAACGTGTCGGTGGCGCTGTGGGCGGTCATCGGCACGGGCAAGGCGGTATCGGCGGGGCTCGACATCGTCCCGGCGGTTATTTTGGGAACGATGACCGCCAACGGCGGCGGTATCGTGCGTGACATCTGCATGAACCGAGAACCTGAGGCGTTCCAGGCCGGAACGCTGTACGTGAGCGCGGCGCTTTTAGGCTGCTTCGCTTACGCCGTGCTTCGGCAGAACCACATCATCGACACGTACGCGGGCACCATCTGTGTGCTGTTGGTGCTGGCGGTGCGCTACGCGGCCATCGTGTTCGGCTGGCGCACGCGCCCGGCGCGCGATTATTCCGACGTCGTGGTCAAACCGGTGCGCGCGGCGGTGCAGAAGGTCAAGCCGCTTGCGGGCGAGCGCGCCAGCCGCGACAAGGACGCGCGCGACGTGGCGCGCGACAACGCTGCCGCCGGTGCGAAGGTGCTCAGGCGCGTGCGTCGCCGGCGTGGGAAGCAGGCGGGGGAAGCACGCGGGGCCGAATCCTCACCGTCCGACAAGTAACAGCTCGGTCACGAATCCGCCGAAAAGCGACACTGCCGCCGTTTGTGTCGCAGCGTGTGGGCATGAAGTGCGTTACACTGAGACCCCGCACGTCATCGTGCGTTTGTACGCGTTGCGTTCGATAAGGGGACCTTATGGGCAAGAAGCACAAGTACGATTATTTCGACGCCTTCGAGAAGCATTCGAAGATCGCCGTTGAGGAAGCGGGGCTGCTGGTCAGCACCATCGAGCAGTTCACCGAAGCCGCCGCGCTAAAGGACAGCATCGAAAAGGCGCACGAGCTCGAGCATTCCGGCGATGACATCAACCACGCCATCTTCAAGACCGTCGCCACCGACTTCATCACGCCGATCGACCGCGAGGACATCATCGAGATGTCCCAGGCGCTCGACGACATCCTCGACGACATCGAGGAAGTCATCCAGCACTTCTACATGTACGACATCCACTTTATGCACAGCGACGCCATCGAGTTCGCCAAGATCATCGAGGACAGCTGCGAGGCGCTCGACGACGCCATGTGCGACTTCCGCAACTTCAAGAAGTCGAAGAACTTCAAGCACCTTATCGTCAAGGTGCACGACTGCGAGGAAAAGGCCGACCAGCTCTACATCAAGGTCATCCGCGCGCTGCACACCGTCGACCGCGAAAACCCGATGCGCGTCTACGTGTGGTCGAACCTGTTCGATAGGATGGAGGCTTGCTGCGACGCCTGCGAGCACGCCGCCAACGTCATGAGCACCATCATGCTGAAAAACGTGTAGGAAAGCGCATTTAACCAATATCGCAGCCGGGGTCCTTTGGGCCCCGTTTTTTTTGGGGGGGGGTCGGCGCGCGGTCGATAAACCGCCCGCCGCACATTCGCTGTGAAAAACAGCCCCGTTATCGTTTCGTGCGCAGGAGCCTGCGGGGTTGTTTGCTATAGTGGCAATCGACTGAAACCCGTAACGCAAGAGGAACCGCATGTCGCTTATCGTATGCAAATTCGGGGGCACGTCCGTCGCCAGCCCCGAGCGCATCCAAATGGTTGCGAAAAAGCTCATCGCGAAGAAGCAGGCCGGCCACGATGTCGTGGCCGTCGTGTCCGCCATGGGCAAAACCACCGATGAACTGGTGGGTCTGGCCGCGTCACTGAACCCCAACCCGCCCGCGCGTGAAATGGACCGCCTGCTGTCAACCGGCGAACAGGTGTCCATGACGCTTCTGGCCATGGCCGTCGAGGCGCGCGGCTATCGCGCCATGAGCTTCACCGGCCGCCAGGCGGGCATCGAAACGGACAGCATGCACAACAAGGCGAAGATCGCCATGGTGCACAGCGAGCGCGTCCGCGATGCGCTTGAGCGCGGCATGATCGCGGTCGTCGCCGGCTTCCAGGGCATGGACGCCAACGGCGATATCACCACGCTCGGGCGCGGCGGATCGGACACCACGGCCGTTGCCGTGGCGCACGGCCTGGGCGCCGATGTGTGCGAGATCTATTCCGACGTCGACGGCGTCTATACCGCCGACCCGCGCATCTGCCCGCGCGCCAAGAAGCTCGACTGCATCAACTACGAGGACATGCTGGAGCTTTCGGGCGCCGGCGCCGGCGTGCTGCAGATGCGCGCCGTCGAATTCGCCCGCAAATATCACGTGGTCATCCATTCCCGTTCGGCGTTCTCCGACGCCGAGGGCACCTATGTCAAGGAGGAAACCGACATGATGGAGGAAGCCGTCATCACCGGCATCGCGCACGACACCTCGGAGGTGAAGGTGACCATCCGCGGCGTGCCAGACATGTCCGGCGTCGCCGCCCGCCTGTTCGGCGCGCTGGCCGCCAACCAGGTCAACGTCGACATGATCATCCAGAACGTGTCGCAGGACGGCATCACCGACATCAGCTTCACCTGCCCGGGCGGCGACAAGAAGCGCGCCATGGAAACCATCGAGCGCATCGTTCCGGAAATCAACGCGCGCGAATACGTCGTTGACGACGACATCGCCAAGGTCAGTCTCGTGGGCACCGGCATGAAGTCGAGCCCCGGCGTGTCGGCGAAGGCCTTCCAGACGCTCGGCGAGAACAACATCAACATCCTGGCCATTTCCACGTCTCCCATCCGCCTGTCCGTGGTGGTCGACGGCGCGCAGACCGCGGCCGCCGTGCGTTGCCTGCATACGGCCTTCGGCCTGGATTCGGACAGCGTGTTCGAGGAAACCCAGCTTTCCGCCGAGGAAATCGCCGCGAAGATGAACAAGGGACGTTAGGAGATCGCTATGACGTGGACGAAGGTTATGCCGGCCAATCCGGTAGTTGCGGTGTGCGGCGCTACGGGCGCCGTGGGCAACGAATTTCTGAAAGTCCTGCACGACCTGGACTTCCCGGCTTCGAAGGTCATCGCGCTCGCCTCGGCCCGCTCGGCTGGCAAGACGCTGCCGTTCGAAGGCTGCGGTCAAGTGCCCGCCGGTGACCTCGTGGTGCAGGAGATGACTCCCGAATCGTTCGAAGGCGTGGACATTGCGCTGTTCTCCGCGGGCGCGGGCGTTTCGAAGGCCATGCGCGAGGCCGTGGTGGCCGCCGGCGCCGTGATGATCGACAACTCGAGCGCGTTTCGCATGGAGGAGGACGTGCCGCTGGTGGTTCCGGAAGTGAACCCGGGCGACGTCTCATGGCATAGCGGCGTTATCGCCAACCCGAACTGCTCGACCATCCAGATGGTGGTGGCGCTGCATGCGCTCGAGCAGATCGCCCCGCTCAAGCGCGTGGTCGTGTCCACCTACCAGGCGGCTTCGGGCGCCGGCGTCGCCGCGATGAACGAGCTGTTCGACCAGACGCGCGACTATCTTGACGGCAAGGACTTCGCGCCGTCGGCTTTCAGCGACCAGATCGCCTTCAACATCATCCCGCACATCGACGTGTTCCTGGATGACGACTCCACCAAGGAAGAGTGGAAGATGGTCGTGGAGACGAAGAAGATCATGGGGCATCCCGACCTGGGCGTTGCTGCGAACTGCGCGCGCGTGCCCGTGCTGCGCTGCCACGCCGAGTACGTGAACGCGGAATTCGACGGTCCCATCACGCCTGAACAGGCGCGCGAGGCGTTCGAGGCTGCGCAGGGCATCACCTTGAACGACAAGCCTGCCGAAAACGGCTATCCCATGCCGGGTCTGCTGGCCGGCTCCGACGACGTGTACGTTGGCCGCGTGCGCCGCGACGTGAGCGTCGAGAACGGCATCTCCTTCTGGTGCGTCGAGGACCAGATCCGCAAGGGTGCGGCACTCAACGCCGTGCAGATCGCCCAGCTGCTCCTGCCGTAAGGGGGCTGGCTGCTCGCATATGTTTTTGAGGGGCGATCGCGAGGTCGCCCCTTCGCGTAAATGGTGGTTCAAGGGAAGGGAAGACCCATGGATAAGGGATATGGACAGGGATGCGAACCCCTTCGCGCGGGACGGCATGCGTGCGTCGCGCTGTTCGCTGCGCTGTTGCTCGGTTTGTTCGCGAATTGCTTCCAGGCGGTGCCGATGGCTTATGCGGCGCAGGATACCCTTCTGGGCACTCCGGTGATCGCTTCCGGCCAGTCGTTCACGTCGGCGGAAAACACGAGTTCAGAGGCCGATTTTACTGGCTCCACCACGCAGGCTCCGCAAGGCTATACGCCCCATCTTTCCAGGGCCGATGAGGCTATCGCATCGCTGGCAAGCGACTCCACGCGCTCGGGCGATTGGTCCTACTTCGAATACGAGGAGGACGGCGCCACCGTCTACACGCTCGACGGCTATTACGGCTCGGACAGCTCCATCACGCTGCCCGCGTCGCTTGACGGTAAGACGATCACGCGGGTTTCGTTCTTCACCTCCAGCTTGCCTAGCTGCGTGACCTCGGTCACGTTCCCTGCCACCGTCAAGGAAATCGGCGCAAACGGTTTTTCGTACACAAAGGTCTCCGAGGTGCATTTCCCGGCGGATTCCCAGTTGGAGTCCGTTGGCATGATGGCGTTCTACAACACGCCCCTCACGTCGTTTACCATGCCGGCAAGCTTGAAGACCGTCGGCTTCAAGGCGTTTGAGAACTCGCTTTTGACGAAGCTGGTCTTCAACGAACAGCTTGAGCCGATGTATTACGTTCAAAACGTGTGGTCGGGTAATAACGCATACGAGGTCGAAAAGCACTTCAATCCCTGCGCCGCCGCGTCCTCTTCCGGCGTGGAATTCGTTGTCCCCGCCAACTCGAAGCATTACAAGCTCGAGAACGGAGCACTGCTTTCCAAAGACGGCACCATTTTGTATGCCCAGCTCAGCAATTTGAACGGCGAAACCTACCATGTTCCCAGCACGGTGAAGATCCTGGGCTACTGCGCGTTGTATCGGAACAAAACCGTTTCCGACATCGAGCTTCCCGACGGTTTGGAGATCATGGAGGAGTATTGCCTTTCCGGCAGCTCCATCCGCAGCCTGCGCATGCCGGATTCCGTCGTGCATGTGCAAGGGGGAATTTGCTACAAGTGCACCAGCTTGGAGACAGCTACTATCAGCAACAACGTTGAGGAACTGGGCGAATGTGCGGGCTGGGAAGATTTCTACGGCTGCACGAATCTGTCCAAGCTCACGCTTGGGAAAAAGGTTCGCGTCATCGGTAACGCCTGCTTCGCCAGTGCGGCGCTGACGGTGGTTGATTTGCCGGCCTCGGTTCAGCAGCTGAACTACGGCGCGTTTGGCGACAACAGGCAGCTGGTTTGCGTGACGGGCGGCGAAGGCTTGGAATATCTGCATAAGTTCGCGTTCCGCAACGCGGCGCTTACGGATTTCACCTTCGGCGACAACTATCGATTCATCTCCGATGTGGCGTTTTACGGCTGCGACTTCACGCCTGATTATCCATCCTATCTTGAGGAGCAGTCCGATGGCTACTATCGCTACGACGGTTACCTTGCGGTCAAGGGCGACCAGGATTACACGATGGCGTATCAGGTGCTCGACTTGGTGAACCAGGAGCGCGCGAAGCAGGGGCTGTCGGCGCTCAGCATGGATGCCGAGCTGCTGTCCGTCGCGATGCAGCGTGCGGCGGAGACGTCGGTCATCTTCGAGCACACCAGGCCGACCGGGCAGGATTGCTTTTCGATTTCCAGCAAGATGACCAGGGAGAACATCGCCGTAGGAAATACGAGCGCCGAGTCAGTCGTCTCTTCGTGGATGAATTCGTCTGGGCACAAGGCGAACATCTTAAGCTCGGATTCGAAGTCCATCGGCATCGGGTGCATGAAGGTTTCCGGTCGTTATTGGTGGGTGCAGTGCTTCAGCAGCCAGGACGCGGTTGCGACCTCGAAGCCCGCGGATACGACGGATACGGTTGTGCGCATGCCTTTTATGGCGAATGAGATTTCCGATCTTGGCGGCGAGTTCAGGATATATCCCGTTGACGGGGAATACGGGCGTGTGACTGCGATCGGCGATTCCCTGTATGTTGGCGAATCTCAGAGATTCGGGTTGTTCGCGGTGCCGGTATCGGGGAGTGGGATGCTCTCGCGGATTGACGATTCGTGCATTTCCTGGACCGTTGACAATGGGAATGCCGTTGCATTCGATGCGAGCACCGCAACGATAACGGGTAAAGGCGAGGGTGCGGTTTCGCTCGTCGCAAGCGTTGGCGATAAGGGGGCTATCACAAGGTCGACGCAGTGGGATGTCGCGTATCGGAACTTCACCGTTTCGTTTGGCACGAGCGTGCGGGATGGTGACTCGTGGGAGTATCTCTTCAATGTCATCTCCGAGCAATCCGTTCGCAAGGGCGACGTTGCCGCGCGTCCGTCGGATCCGGTGCGTGAGGGATATACGTTCACCGGCTGGTTTGCTGACAGAAAGTGCACCGAGGCATTCGATTTCTCGAAGCCGATCACCGAGGATACGCGGGTGTACGCGGGCTGGCAAGTTGCGAAAACGCCTGACCCGGAGCCGACGCCGACGCCGACGCCCGACCCGACGCCCACGCCGGA
>CAVHFC010000001.1:79929-101989 GCA_963635025.1 Eubacterium sp. CAG:786 | reverse complement strand
GCGTCCCTTCGCTATAATGGGCGGCATGACTAAGAAGCCGAAGAAAATACGCCTTGATGAGTTGCTCGTCAACCAGGGAACTTTTCCCGATGCGGGCAGCGTGCTGCGCGCCGTGTTGGCTCATGAGGTCAAGGTCGACGACGTGTACGTCACCAGCGCCGCCGTAAAGGTTGCGCCCGATGCCGATATCGTGGTGCGCGGTCGCAAGCGGTTCGTGTCGCGTGGCGGGCACAAGCTGCAAGGGGCTCTCGACGCGTTCGCGCAGGACGTTGCGGGCATGCGCTGCGTGGATATCGGCAGCTCGACGGGTGGGTTCTCCGATTGCCTGCTGCAGGCGGGCTCGGCAAGCGTGGCCTGCGTGGACGTGAATTACGGGCAGCTTGCCTGGAAACTGCGCCAAGATCCACGCGTGACGGTGTTCGAACGCACGAACATCAAACTGGCGGACCCGGGTGCGCTCGGCGCGCCGTTCGATATGCTGGTGGCCGATTTGAGCTTCATCGGCCTGGCGTCGCTCGCACCGGTTTTCGCGCGCTTCGCTCAGTCCGGGACCGTATTCATCGGGCTGATCAAACCCCAGTTCGAAAGCCGCCACGATGAAACGGACCATGGCATCGTGCGCGATGCCGACGTGCGTGCGCGCACCGTGCAAGAGGTGCGCGATGCGCTTGAGGACGCGGGGTTTGAGGTTGCCGGGGTCGTCGAAAGCTCCATCACCGGCACCGAAGGCAACATCGAATACCTGGTGAAAGCCGTTTTTCGATAGCAGGGAAGAGCTTCGTGGGAGCGAGGGGCATCTGCGGGGTGCCTTGGGCGCGAAGCCTCGCATCCTTCCATCGGGTGCTTACCGCCAGCCGTCGTGATCGTTGAGCGTGGTTTGCACGATGGCGGCTATTGCGCGATGGATGTCGCTCACGTTGAAGCGGTCGTTCGACTCCAGGAAGAACTTCAATGACGCGGTGGCGATGGTCGCATACAAGCGCGCTTGCAGCTGCCTGCTCGAATCCGCCTGCGCATCGTGCGGGCTTTCAGGCCCTCGCGAGGGCTCCTTCTGTGGGCAAACCTGCGTTCGGTCGAGGTACATGTCGGACAAAATGCTGGTCAGAAGGTTGCTGAGGCTTTCCTCGCGATCGGTTTTCACGTCCCACAGCGCAAGCACCTCGGTGCGGTACCCCTGCAGGGCTGCGTACGTTTCCTGCAAGTGGTTCGATCCTCCCAGCGCTTTCGCCTGCTCAGCGATGCGTCGCAGATCGTTTCCGATCCCGGTCATCACCTGTTCCGCTAAATCGTATTTGTCGCGAAAATGGTTGTAGAACGTTTTGCGGTTGACCAGCGCGCGATCGATGATGTTCTGCACGGTTATGCTCTCGAAGGGCTTTTCGGCGAGTAGCTGCATGAACGCTTCGCGAATGGCCCGCTGCGTTTTCAGGACACGCAAGTCGGTTTTCGCCTTGCTTCGCATTTGAGAGGCTCCGTCCGCGCTTCGCATGCTTTCGCTCATGTTCTCTCCTTATTTACGCCTGCGCATGTGCCGGTTATTTGTGTTGCGCAAACAAAAGTATATAGCATGTGTAATATGAAACAAAACATCCCATTTTATCGGTTGGGAAGCGGTGGCCTTTGCGGCAGAATCGCTCGCGTTGCAAGACATAGCCGCGTGCCCAAAGCGCCGCGGCCCAATCGAAAGGAGCATCATGTTCGAGAAGATGGGGAAGAAGAAATACGCGGTGCCGCTTGGCGCGCTCTGCGGGTTTTTAGTGCTCATGAGCCTGCTTATGTACCCGATGCTGCACAGCGAGCCCGCGAACGTCCCCTTTGCCATCCTGTCGCTTGATCAGGGGGCGGAAACGGCGGGAGGCATCGTGAATGCCGGCGACGCGCTGGTGGAGAAGGTGTCGGGCGCCCAGTCGTCCGAGGGCGGCGAAGGCGATGCCTCCGAGTCACCTATCGCCTGGACCGTGTTCACGTCGCAAAGCGAGTTCGACGAGGCCGTGGAGAGCTCCGAGTTCTACGGCGGCGTGGTGATCCCCGAGGACTTCACGCAAACGCAGCTTGCGGCGCAGGCGGCATCGGCGCAGGTCGCTGCCGCCACTGCTCAGGTACAGGCCGCAACTGCCTCCGGCGACGCGCAGATTGCAGCCGCAGCGCAGGAGCAATTGAGCCAGGCGCAAGAGGCAGCGCAGGCCAAGCCGACCGTGCAGCTGATCACCGACTCAGCCAAGAATGCGAGCTTGGCGCAGAGCTTGCAGACGTCTCTGACCTCCACGCTCAAGGACGCCGGGATCGCAGTTGATACCTCCGCTGTTCATGATGTCGATCTGGGCAACAGCTCCGCCGGTGCCATGCTCGGGCAGCTTTCCGTCGCCCCGCTTTTGGCCATGTCCATGACGGGCAGCATGATCATGTTCCTGGTCACCCGCGCGAAAAAAGGCGCCTCGCGCGAAGAACGCGCAAAGACGTTCGGCATCCAAATGGCGTATGCGGCCGGTCTTTCGCTGTGCGTGGCGGCTGCCGACATGTTCATCGCCTGCGTGGTGGGCGGCATGGACCTGCCGCTGATGACGCTGTTGCCGTACCAGTGGCTGTGCAGCTTCAGCATCATGGCGCTGCTGGTGGGCATCATGAACGTGGCGTTCGCGCTCGGCACGGTGGGCATGATGGCGTGCATGGGCACCATGAGCTGCGCCTACATCGCGCCCGAGATGCTGCCGGCCGCCTGGCTGGACTGGGTATACCCCTGGTCGCCGGCGCACTTCGTGGTGGAAGGCGTGCGCCAGGTGGTGTTCTTGGGCGCTGGCGTGCTGAATTCCGATTCTCTCTGCATGCTGGTCATCGCCGCTCTCGGTCTGGCGTTTGGCCTGGTGGGCGTGCTGATGGCGAAGGGAGAGCCGGTAAGCGCGAAGCAGCCGGCAGCGGTTCCCGCAACCGCCGCAGCCTAAAGGGAGGCGGCAACGCCGGACGCGAATGCTGGCGGCAGCTGCTTCCCCTCGCTGAGGCCCCCAAACCGCTCGCCGCTCATTCTTGCCACAATGATTTCCAACGTGTTACATGGCTATCAAGCGCATGTTACGAAAAACCTTCCCATTCGCCGCGCCCGCTAAACTACTATCTCAGATTGCCATACCCATTTCCCGGCAATCGGCGAAGACGAAGGACGAACCATGGAACATCATCAGATGACCTGCGTAGATGCTGCTACCGATCAGGCTGCGACCGCTGCCGCTCCTGCTGCAGCCCCTGCGCGCGGATTATATAGATCTTCCTACGAGCACGATGCGTGCGGCATCGGCGCCTTGGCGCACCTGAAAGGCCAGCGCAGCCATGCCATGCTTGACGACGCGCTTTCGGTGCTCGTGAACCTGGAACATCGCGGCGGCACCGGCCTTGAGCGCAACACCGGTGACGGCGCGGGCGTGCTTTTCCAAATCCCGCACCGCTTCTTCCGCAAGGAAGCGCAGAAGGAAGGTCAACTTCTGCCCGATGAAGGCGACTACGGCGTGGCCATGCTCTTCTTCCCGCACGACGACGAGGCCGGCGTGCGCGACGCGAAGCGCACCTTCGAGGAGGGCTGCGCGAAGTGCGGCGTGCCGCTGATGTTCTGGCGCGAGGTTCCGGTCGACCCGCACGACCTCGGCTCCACCGCCATCGCCTGCATGCCCACCATCCTGCAGGCGTTCCTCCGTCGTCCCGACGACGTTGCCGCAGGTCAGGACTTCGAGCGCAAGCTGTACGTGTGCCGCCGCACCATCGAGCGCGCAGCCGACGCGAACCCGGCGCTCGCCAACAAGATCTTCTACGTGTGCTCCATGTCCAGCCGCACCATCGTGTACAAGGGCATGCTCGTGGCCACGCAGATGCGCCGCTTCTTCACCGACCTCAACGACGCGGCCGTGGAAACCAGCCTGGCGCTCGTGCATTCGCGCTACTCCACGAACACCACGCCGAGCTGGGAGCGTGCGCACCCGAACCGCTACATCATCCACAACGGCGAGATAAACACGCTGCGCGGCAACATCTCTTGGACGCGCGCCCGCGAGCCGAAGCTGTACAGCCCGGCGCTCAGCGAGGACCTCAAGCAGGTTCTGCCGATCATCAATCGCGAGGGTTCCGACTCCGCCATCTTGGACAACGTGCTGGAATTCCTTACGATGAACGGCCGCCCTCTCGACCGCGCCGTCACCATGATGATCCCCGAGCCGTGGGACCACAACGACCGCATCTCCGACAAGCGCCGCGCCTACGACGCGTACCAGTCCATGCTCATGGAGCCGTGGGACGGCCCGGCCGCCATCGCGTTCACCGACGGCCGCATGCTCGGCGCCGCGCTTGACCGCAACGGTCTGCGCCCGGCCCGTTACTACGTCACGCGCGACGACTGGTTGATCCTGTCTTCCGAGGTGGGGACCATCGACGTCGACCCGGCCAACGTGCTGCAGGCTGGCTGCCTGGGCCCCGGCGAGATGCTGGAGGTCGACCCTAACCAGGGCCGCGTTATCTGGAACGACGAGATCCGTAACCGCTACGCCAACGAGAAACCCTATCGCGACTGGCTCGACGAGGAAACGCTTTCCGTCGACGACCTTGACGCCCCCGCGCCCGACGCGCTTCCGTTCGAGCGCGACGCCGAGGTGCCCTTCACGCGCCGCATGGCGAAGCTGGGCTACCACTTCGACGACGTGCAGGAGCTCATCCGCCCCATGGCCGAGCAGGGCAAGGTGCCGCTGGCATCCATGGGCACCGACGCGCCGCTCGCGTGCCTTTCGGCTAAGCAGCGCAGCTTCTTCGATTACTTCAACCAGCTGTTCGCCCAGGTGACGAACCCGCCGATCGATGCTCTGCGTGAAAGCTTCGTCACCAGCTCGGTGCTCTACGTGGGCAACCACGGCAACATGCTGGAGGACTGCCGTGACACGTGCCGCCTGGTGCGCTTGGAAAGCCCGATGCTCACGCACGACGAGTTCAACCGCCTGTGCGCCATCGATCGCGTGGGCTTCAAGATGGAGCGCTTCGTGTGCGCCTACGATCGTGCCGGTGTGCCCGGATCGCTTGAGAACGCGCTCGACGAGCTGTGTGAGGACGTCGAGGCCGCCGTCCGCGAGGGCGCGAACCTCATCGTGCTGTCCGACCGCACCGCCGAGGGCGAAGTGCCCATCCCGAGCCTCCTGTCGCTCGGCGCGGTTCACAACCATCTGATCAAGGTGGGCCTGCGCACCGACGCCGACCTGCTCGTCGAAACGGGCGACGCCATGCGTGCGCACGATTTCGCCTGCTTGGTGGGCTATTCCGCCTCGGGTATCTACCCGTATGCGGCGCACGAGATCATTCGCGATTTGTGCGAGCGCGGCGAGATCTCCATCCCGGGCGACGAGGCCGTGGCGAACTACGACCGTGCGGTGACCGCCGGCATCACGTCCATCATGTCGAAGATGGGCATCTCCACGATGCAGGGCTACCATTCCGCGCAGATCTTCGAGATCCTGGGCTTGGACGATTCTCTGGTCGACGCCTACTTCACGCACACCTCCACGCGCATCGGCGGCCTGGATGCCGCCGGCGTGCAGCGCGAGCTCAACGAGCGCTACGACCGCGCCTTGGCCATCGACAAGACGCCCGCGCCCGATCAGCTGCCCACGCTCGGCGTGACCTCGTGGCGCCCGATTGACGGCGAAGAGCATCTGATCAACCCCCAGACCATCTACCTGTTGCAGCGCGCGGTGCGCGAGGGCGACTTCGAGCTGTTCCGCGAATACAGCGCCGCTTGCCACGTGCCCGGCCGCGCCGTCACCCTGCGCGACCTGCTCGACTTCGTGCCTCAGGGCGCTCCGGTGCCGCTTGACGAGGTGGAGCCTGCTTCCGAGATCGTCAAGCGCTTCAACACCGGCGCCATGTCCTACGGCTCCATTTCGAAGGAAGCGCACGAATGCCTGGCCATCGCCATGAACCGCCTCGGCGGCAAGTCGAACACCGGCGAGGGCGGCGAGGATCCGGCGCGCGAAACGCCGCTGCCCAACGGTGACAGCAAGCTTTCAGCCATCAAGCAGGTCGCTTCCGGCCGCTTCGGTGTGACGAGCCGCTACCTGTCGAGCGCCATCGAGATCCAGATCAAGATGGCCCAGGGCGCCAAGCCCGGCGAGGGCGGCCACCTTCCGGGCAAGAAGGTCTACCCCTGGATCGCCGAGGTGCGCCGCTCCACCCCGGGCGTGGGACTCATCTCCCCGCCGCCGCACCACGACATCTACTCCATCGAGGACTTGGCCGAGCTCATCTTCGACCTGAAGAACGCCAACCCCGGCGCACGTGTTTCCGTGAAGCTGTGCGCGCTGGCGGGCGTGGGCACCATCGCCACCGGCGTGGCGAAAGGCGGCGCGGACAAGATCACCATCTCCGGCCACAACGGCGGCACGGGCGCGGCCCCGCGCGACTCCATCTACCATGCGGGCATCCCGTTCGAGATCGGCCTGGCCGAAACCCAGCAGACGCTTCTGCGCAACGGCCTGCGCAGCCGCGTGGTCGTCGAAACCGATGGCAAGCTCATGTGCGGCCGCGACGTCGCCATTGCGGCATTGCTCGGCGCCGAGGAATTCGGCTTCGCCACCATGCCGCTTGTGGCAATGGGCTGCATGATGCAGCGCGACTGCCAGCAGGACACTTGCCCGGTGGGCATCGCCACGCAGAACTGCAAGCTGCGCGGCTGCTTCGCCGGCAAGCCGGAATACGTCGTCAACTTCATGATGTACGTGGCCGAGGAGATGCGCGAGATCATGGCGCGCCTGGGCTTCCGCACCGTCGACGAGATGGTCGGCCATCCCGAGTGCCTGCGCCAGGTGAGCGTCGAGGGCAATTGGAAGGCCAACGAGATGGACCTCTCCGACATGCTCGCGAGCGTGACGAACGAGTTCGGCCGTGCCATCCCCGGCGCCGACGGCAAGCACTTCCTGCCTTCCATGGCCGCCGATTGCGGGCTTGACAAGGCGCTCGACGCCACGCTGTTCATCCCGTATACGGCAAGCGCGCGCGAGCACCTTGAGCCCATCCGCTTCCGCGCGGACATCGCCAACGTCAACCGTTGCGTGGGCACCATGCTTGGCAGCCAGGTGACGCGCCAACATCCTGAAGGCCTGCCGGAAGGTTCCATCACGGTGGACTGCGACGGTTCGGGCGGCCAAAGCTTCGGTGCCTTCCTGCCGCGCGGCGTGACCCTCAACATCACCGGCGACGCGAACGACTACTTCGGCAAGGGCCTTTCCGGCGGTATCTTAACGGTGCGCCCGCCCGAGACCGCCACGTACAAGTTCGACGAGAACGTGGTCATCGGCAACGTGGCCTTCTATGGCGCCACCAGCGGCAAGGGCTTCGTGAACGGCCTGTCCGGCCAGCGCTTCGCCGTGCGCAACTCCGGCGCCACGGTGGTCGTCGAGGGTGTGGGCAACCACGGCTGCGAGTACATGACCGGCGGCGTCGCCCTGATCTTGGGCGAGGTCGGGCCGAATTTCGCGGCTGGCATGTCCGGCGGCGTGGCCTACGTCTACGACAAGTACGGCACGCTCGCCGACAACTGCAACCTGGACATGGTGCGCCTGTGCGAGCCGACGGCTGAAGAGATCGAGTTCATCCACGAGCTTATCGAGGAACACGCCGAGCGCACGTCCTCGCCGCGCGGCATCAAGCTCTTGTACCAGTTCAACACCCTGAAGCACCACTTCGTCAAGGTCATCCCTCGCGACTATGAGCGCGTGATGGATGCCGTGGCGGCAGCCGAGGCGCAGGGTAAGTCGCACGAAGAGGCGTTGCAGATAGCATTCGACGCCATGACGGAAGGGAAGTAGGCAATGGGTAAGCCAGGAGCGTTTTTGGAGCATGGGCGCGTCGCCCACAGCCTGCGTCCCGTCGCCGAGCGCACGCAGGATTTCAACGAGCTGCACGTGAGCCTCGCGCCCGCCGATCAGCAGGTGCAGGCGAGCCGCTGCATGGCCTGCGGCGTGGCGTTCTGCCAGTTCGGCGCATCGTTCGGCAAGGCGCGGCCGTCGGGCTGCCCGCTGCACAACCTTATTCCCGAGTGGAATGATCTGGTGTATCGCGGGCAATGGGACCAGGCGGCGAAGCGTTTGTCGCTCACAAGCCCCATGCCTGAGTTCACCAGCCGCGTGTGCCCGGCGCTGTGCGAGGCGGCCTGCAACTTAGGCCGCAACGACGAGCCCGAGACCATCCACGACAACGAGCGCGCCATTTCCGACTGGGAATGGGCGCACGGTGGGCCGCGCCGCTTCGAGCCGGCTGCCGAAGGTGCGCCGCGCGTGGCTGTGGTGGGTTCCGGCCCGGCCGGCCTGGTGGCGGCGTGGGATCTGGCGCGCCGCGGCGCGCGTGTGACGGTTGTGGAGCGCCACGACCGCGCCGGCGGCCTGCTCATGTACGGCATCCCCAACATGAAGCTCGAGAAGTCGGTGGTGCAGCGCCGCGTCGACTTGATGGTCGAGCTGGGCATCGAGTTCCGCCTGAACACCAACGCCGCCGATTCGGCGGTTGCGGCGGGGCTGACCGAGGAGTTCGACGCCGTGGTGGTCGCCGCGGGCGCCTGCGCGGCGCGCGGCGTGGGAGCCGAGGGCTTTAACGAGGGCATTGCCGCGGGCGACGTCGTGTACGCGGTCGACTACCTCACCGAGCAGACCAAGGCCCTGCTCGAGGGTCGCGATCCCGTCATCAGCGCGAAGGGCAAGCGCGTCGTGGTCATCGGCGGCGGCGACACGGGCAACGACTGCATGGGCACGGCGGTTCGCCAGGGCGCCGTGAGCGTTCGTCAGCTTGAGTACGGTCCCTGCGCGCCCGAGGTGCGCAGCGCCGCAAACGCGTGGCCGGAGTGGCCCAACGTGAAGAAGACCGATTACGGTCAGGAGGAAGCCATCGCGATTCAGGGCGTTGACCTGCGCGAATGGGGCGCCGACACGCAAAAGGTGCTTTTCGGCGAAGACGGTCATGTGCGTGGCATCCAGGTGCACACGCTCGATTGGTCGGCGGGCAAGCCGCAGCCCGCGCCGGGTACCGAACGCGAGATCGAAACCGAGCTGGTGCTCATCGCGTGCGGTTTCTCCGGTCCGGAACGCGGCGTGTACGATGCCTTCGGCGTGCCGATGGCTACGCAAGGTCGCCCGCTTCCGGTGATGGCGTCGGGGACGCACCGCGCCGAGCGCGCAGAAGATGCGCCCGCCGGTGCCGCGGTGTATGCCGCCGGAGACGCCCGCAACGGCAGCAGCCTGGTGGTCAACGCCATGGCCGACGCGCTCGCCTGCGCCGCCGAAGTAGCAGCCGACCTGGGGCTGTAGCGCAGCTGCTTGCACCGGAGTGGCTGCGGACGACGGTCCTTTAGGGAGGTTCTTTCCAAAGGCGCCGCACGCTGCATAATAGATGGATTCTTTTACGAGACGCCCGGCCTGAGGTCGGGCGTCTCGCGTATCAAGGGGTCTAAAGCGCATATTATGCTTGCCGTTCATTCATTTGTCGCACGGTGCTTTGAGTGGTGGTATTATTACATTGTAATAAGAAATATTACAAAAGAGGCCACTATGTATACAACAGTAAGCGCTCGGCTCGACTCAAACGTCAAAGCGCAAGCGGAGCAAATTCTCTCGAAACTGGGGCTTTCCCATTCAGCGGCAATTTCCGCCCTGTATTCGCAGATCGTCTTGCAGCAAGGGTTGCCGTTCGATATTCGCATCCCTCATGAGCGGAAAACGACGCGGGACCAGGCCGATTGCGGTATCTCCCAAACGATGCGCCAAGCTGTTGAAAGCGTCGCGGGACGATATGGCGTCGAGCGGGTTTGGGCATTTGGGTCGCGTGCGCGAAATGCCGCGAAGGCGGAAAGCGATTTGGACCTGCGCATCGACAAGGGGGATATGCGGGGTTTTCAGATAGGCGGATTCGTTTACGATCTTGAGCAGCTTATCGGTGTGCCGGTCGATGTTTCGACAACTTCTTCTTTGTCGGATGATTTCCTGGCTTCCATCAAGAAAGACGAGGTGCTGCTCTATGAACGATAAAGAGGCTGACGCGATTGCCCAGATCGCGTTGCACTGCCAGAAGATCGACCGTGCCCGGCAAAAGTTCTTCCCGACGAAGGGGCTGTTCGATGAAGAGGTCCTTTACCGCGACGGCTGCGCGTTCTACGTTCAGCAAATCGGTGAATACGTGAACGATCTATCGGAGGAGTTTATCGTTGCGCATCCCGAAATACCGTGGCATCAAATCAGGGGATTTCGGAATGTGATAGCTCACGCATACGGAAACGTCGATGCCGATGTTCTCTGGGAAACCATAACCGAAGATATCCCCCGGCTTGCGCAGTTTTGCGAGAAGACGGCAGGGGAGTGAGGCGCTGTTTAGCGAGGCGGCTTTGACTGTGGACATCAAGCCCTACGCATTAGGTAACGAAAGCGTTCGGGTTCCTGGGGAACTGGACGCTTTCGTGTATGATGGGGAGAATCGTTGCGCATTTGCAAGAGAACTCAAAGGGAAAGAGGGATGCCGTGAAGCAGACATCCGGTTTTGAATCGCTGCTCGAAGCGCTGAAGCAATCGGGTATGGACATGGGAGGATTCGGCGGGCAGGGGTCGTCTGCCGGCGGACCGACCGCGCAGGGGGAGTCCGGTAGCGGCTCGGGCAACCCCTTCGCGGGCACGCCGTTTTCGGGTTTCGGCGGCGGGAATCGCGGCGGGGGATCAGGTGGCGCAAGCCAGTTCTCCTTCAGCGACTCCTTCGGGAAGATGTCGCGTAAGGCCATCGTGGTCAGCATCATCGTGGTTCTTGCCATCGCGGCCATCGCGTATTGGTGGTTCCACCCGCCCATCAACGTCCACAGCGTCGATACGTGGCTGTTCGTTTCCGTGTTCATCCTGCTGCCGCTGTTCGTGGTGTGGCGTGCGAAATCCCGCACGTACGAAACGGGCACTTCCAAGGTCGACCCGAATCGCACGAAGTCGAAGGCCTTCAAGATCGCCTCGTACGTGCCTGTCGCCATTGTGGTCGTGGGGATCGTGGGGGCCATCATGTCGCTGTCCATTTTCCCCGGTAACGCGGCGAAATACGCTAACGTCCTGCAAACCGAGCACGCGGACTTCGCCGAGGACATCCAGCAGGTCGACTACTCGGAAATTCCCATCATCGACCGCAGCTCGGCGTCGCTTCTGGGCAACCGCGCTATGGGCAACATCCCCGAATACGTCAGCCAGTTCGAAATCGCCGACACCTACAGCCAAATCAACTACCACGGAACGCCGGTGCGCGTGAGCCCCTTGGGATACGCCGACCTGTTCAAGTGGCTGACGAACCGCACCGAGGGTATCCCGGCCTACGCTCTTGTGGACATGACCACGCAGGATGCTCAGATCGTCAAGCTTGGTGATCGCGCCATCTTCTACTCGCAATCCGAACCGCTTGCGCGTAACATCGACCGTTACGTGCAGCTCAAGTACCCCTTCTACATGTTCGATGAGAAGGCGTTCGAAATCGACGAGGACGGCCAGCCCTGGTGGATCTGCCCGGTGCAGACGCGCACCATCGGCCTGTTCGGCGGCACCACCATCGACCGCGTGGTCATGGTGAACGCCACCACGGGCGAATGCACCGACCTGGCCATCGACGAGGTTCCCGAATGGGTTGACCGCGCCTATCCGGCCGAGCTGCTCATCGAACAGTACAACTGGTCCGGCAAGTACCAAGACGGCTGGCTGAACAGCTGGCTCGGTCAGAAGAACGTTGTGCAGACCACGCCCGGCACTGACGGCAACGTCGGCTACAACTACATCGCCAAGGACGACGACGTGTGGGTTTACACCGGTGTGACCTCGGCCACGGCCGACAACTCCATCGTCGGCTTCGTGCTGGTCAACCAGCGCACCGCCGAATCGCACTACTACGCGGTGGCCGGTGCGACCGAGGAATCGGCCATGCAGTCGGCCGAGGGCGCGGTGCAGAACCTGCGCTACGAGGCAACCTTCCCCATCCTCATCAACGTCTCCGAGCAGCCGACGTACTTCATGGCGCTTAAGGACAACGCCGGAACGGTGAAGAAATTCGCGATGGTCGACATCGAGCACTACCAAAACGTGGCCGTCGGCGACACGGTGGCCGAGACGCAGAAGACCTATCAGGCCATGCTTGCATCGTCCGGAGCCATTTCCTCAAGCGCGCAGAGCGGCACCACGCAGCAGGCTACCGGCGTCATCCGCAGCATGACCCAGGCGGTCATCGACAGCAATTCGCACTTCTACATCACGCTGACCGACTCCAAGGCCATCTACGACTTCGCGCTGCCGACCATGCTCGACATCGTGGGATACAAGGAGGGCGATCCCATCACCTTCACGTACATTCCGGGCGATTCCACGAATTCCGTGCAAAAAATCGTTGACACGTCATCCGATTCTGATAATATGGAACAGCTTTCGGCTCAGACGGATGCGAACACGGAATCAAGTTCCGCTCAAACATCCACCGAGGCGAAGGCGCAGCAATAACAGCTGTTCCGCTGCCAAAGACAGCAGGTACCGAAAGGTTCAATCGCGCAAGCGGCCCGCCGAGGTGGTTGTAAAGTTTCGAGCTTTTCGACCCCCTGTGTCTGAGGACGGCAGGGGGTCGTTCTTTTTTCTCAAGCACGACTCCACCCATTCGGGGCGGAACCTGATGCATGAGGAAAAGGAGGTGTACATATGCCGAACGCAAAGAACGTATCTATGCTCGATCAGATCAAGTCCGACCTGGAGGGTGCAGGTGCCGTGTGGGTTGTGGACGCTTGCGGTCTTACCGTCAAGGAGGTCCAGGCTCTGCGCAACGCGGTTCGCGAGTCCGGCGCAACCATGAAGGTGTACAAGAACACCGTCATGCGCATCGCGCTGGGTGAGTCCGAGCTGCCGACGCTCGACGACATGCTGCATGGTCCCAGCGCATTCGTGTTCGCCGGCTCCGACGTGGCTGCTGCCGCCAAGGCCGTCAAGGAATTCGCAAAGACCAACGAGAACCTGCAGATCAAGGGTGGTCTGATGGAGGGCAAGGCCGTCAGCGCGGAAGAGGTGGAGGCCATCGCTTCCCTGCCTTCTCGCGAGGAGCTCTACGCTCACATCGCAGCCGCCATCAACGGCGTTGCAACCGGTCTGGCTACCGCCATCAACGGCGTGCCGCGCGGCCTGGCTCAGGTCACGAAGGCTGTTGCCGACACGAAGGCCGCTTAAGGCTTTCACCTGCGGCGTGATGAGCGCCGCGTAAATTGCATTTGTGAATTCGGCTGGAACGAAGATGTTCCAGCCCTATGAAAGGAAACTAACATGGCTGTTTCTCGCGAAGAGATCATCGAGGCTCTGAAGGAAATGTCCCTGCTCGAGGCTTCTGAGCTGGTCAAGGATATCGAGGAGACCTTTGGCGTGTCCGCTGCTGCTCCGGTTGCCGTCGCTGCCGCTCCGGCTGCTGGCGCTGCTGCCGCTGAGGAGAAGTCCGACTTCGACGTCGTGCTCGAGGGCTTCGGCGACAACAAGATCGCCGTCATCAAGGCTGTCCGTGAGATCACGGGCCAGGGCCTGAAGGAAGCCAAGGAGACCGTCGAGGGCGCTCCGACCACCATCCAGGAGGGTGTCGCTAAGGACAAGGCCGAGGAAATGAAGAAGGCCCTGGAAGACGCCGGCGCTGCTGTCTCCCTGAAGTAAATTCTTTCTCTGTAACAAGAGATAGCGTTTGCAAGACCCGCTGCACCTGTTGCGGCGGGTCTTTTTTCTGCCCGAAAACGTCTTGGCAACGAATGGGCATGCGAATACGCGCGACGTGTAAGGTACAAAGGCGGATGACGGCAAAAGGAAGGAGCGCGCATGGAGTCCGGTTACTTCAAAACGTGCTGGAACGACATCAAGGAAACGCCCGGTTGGTTTGCGAAAATCTTGCTGCTTGGCCTCGTGTTCCTGATCCCCATTTTCGGGCAGGTCGTCGTTTTGGGTTACGCGTACGGCTGGGCGCGTGAAATCGCCTGGAACATGAAAACCCCTATGCCTGCGCGCATCTTCGCGAACGAGGACGGCCGCCTGTTCAGTCGCGGGTTTTTCGTGCTGGTCATCGCTTTCGTGTGCAGTCTTGTCCCCAGCATCATCGAAGCGGTATGGGACGCTATGGCTGGTCGAGGCTTGAACACCGCTTCCGAAATGATGCTCGGATCGGGCGTTCACGGCGTGCTGCCTGATTTGCTGCTGTATTTGCTTATTGCTGCGCTGAGCGTTTTCGCGCTGTTCTTCGCTTGGGTCGGCTCCATGCGCTCGACCATCTACTGCCGCCTGGCTCCGGGTTTTCAGGTGACGCGCGCATGGTCCATGATGCGCCACGATTCGCGCGGTTTGGTTCGCCTACTTGGCATGTACGTTGTTCTGAGCATCGCCGCCTATGCGGTCGTCCTGGTTATCACGTTGATCATCGGCTTGCTGTTCGGTGGAGCGGCCTTGGGCGTTGGGCTGTCGGAAATAGGCTGGGGATATACGGGCTCCCTCAATGATCTCGCTAACTCGGGCAACGTGGCGCTTGTCGTCTTGTGCGTGCTGGGAACCATTTTCTTCGCATTGCTGCTTGTCTATGCTGTCTCCTGCATGGCGGCGTTCATCATCGTGATCCAGTCTCGTGCGCTGGGCTACTGGACGAGGCAGTTCGACGTGCCGGCTTGGGGCGGTCAGGACGATCCGATGCCTTTCGAGCACATCGGCTCCGCTCGAGGGTAGGAGCTGCTTGTGAGCGAGTCCTTTTCGCGCGATGGCGATCGCAGTCGCCCTGCCTCCAAGCGCTCCGGTGGCCGACGCCCTCATCCTAAACACGCCGGCAGCAAACGCGCTAACCCCGGCCGGCCGGTCGGCAAGCAACCCGTTGGCAAACAGGCCGGCTCCAAACATGCCGGCGGCAAGCAGCCCGGCGGCAAGCAGCCCGGCGGCAAGCAGCCTTCAACGCCTTCTTCCCGGCCGCCTCGCAGCGCATTTTTGCCTGTTAGCCGTGCGGATATGGAAGAGCGCGGTTGGGAGCAGTGCGATTTCGTATTCGTGTGCGGTGATGCATATGTCGACCATCCGTCGTTCGGCATGGCCATCATCACGCGCCTGCTGGAGGCAAATCATTACAAGGTGGGCGTTATCTGCCAGCCCGACTGGCACGACGACGCCAGCATCACCGTGCTCGGCCGGCCGCGCCTTGGCTTTTTGGTTTCCTCGGGCAACATGGATTCGATGGTGAACCACTACACGGTGGCGAAGAAGCGCCGCAGCTCTGACGCATTCGCCCCTGGCGGCACGATGGGCCTGCGCCCCGACCATGCGGCGGTGGTGTACGGTAATCTCATTCGTCGAACGTATAAGGACGTGCCCATCATCCTCGGCGGCATCGAGGCAAGCTTGCGTCGCCTTGCCCATTACGACTATTGGTCCGACAAGCTCAAACGCTCCATTCTGCTTGATTCCGGGGCCGACTTGGTCAGCTACGGCATGGGGGAGCATTCCATCGTCGAGGTGGCCGATGCGCTCAACGCGGGCCTTTCCATCGGCGACATTACGTTCATCGATGGTACGGTGGTGCGTGCGAAATCGCTCGATCACGTATACGACTACGAACTGCTTCCCGCCTTCGATAGCATGCAAGCCGACAATCTCAACTACGCGCGCAGCTTCGATGTGCAGTATCGAAACAGCGACCCGTTTACCGGCAAGCGCCTGGTCGAGCCGTATTCCGATCACGAATTCGTCGTGCAGAACCCGCCGTCCAAGCCGCTTTCCACTTCCGAAATGGACGCTGTGTACCGCCTGCCCTATGCGCGAACGTATCACCCGATGTACGACGAAGCCGGCGGCGTGCCCGCCATCCGAGAGGTGAAGTTCAGCTTGACCAGCAATCGCGGGTGCTTCGGGGAGTGCTCGTTTTGCGCGCTCACGTTCCATCAGGGGCGTATTGTGCAGGTTCGCAGCCACGAATCGATCATCGCCGAGGCGAAGGAGATGATTGCGGACCCCGACTTCAAGGGCTACATCCACGACGTGGGCGGTCCGACGGCCGACTATCGCGCACCTGCCTGCGAGGCGCAGCTGAGGCGCGGCGCCTGCCGCAACAAGCACTGCCTTTCCCCTTCGCCATGCCGCAAGCTCAACGCAGACCACTCGGATTACCTGGCGTTGCTGCGAAAGCTGCGCAGCTTGCCGGGCGTGAAGAAGGTGTTCGTGCGCTCGGGTGTCCGCTTCGATTTCGCCCTGGCCGACAAAGACGGCGGGCGCGCCTTCGTGCGCGAATTGTGCGCACATCACGTGAGCGGGCAGCTGCGCGTGGCGCCCGAACACGTTTCCGATGCGGTGCTCGGCGTGATGGGAAAGCCCCAGCATAAGGTCTACGAGCGCTTCGTGAAACTGTTCGAAGAGGCCAACGACGAATGCGGGCTGAAGCAGTTCGTGGTGCCGTATCTGATGTCGTCGCACCCCGGCAGCACGCTTGACGAGGCCATCGAACTGGCGGAATACGTACGCGACATGGGGTTCAATCCCGAGCAGGTACAGGATTTCTACCCCACGCCGTCAACGATTTCGACCGTCATGTACTTCACCGGGGTCGATCCGCGCACCATGGAGCGTGTCTATGTGCCGAAAAAACCGCATGACAAGGCGCTGCAGCGTGCGCTCATCCAATATCGTGATCCGAAGAACCACGACCTCGTGTTCGAAGCGCTGCGCCAAGCGGGGCGCCTGGACTTGGTCGGTTACGACAAGAAGTGCCTCATCCGTCCGCGAAAGAAGGGCGCGCCGAACACTTCTGCTGCCGCTCGTCGGCAACAGGGGCACGACAAGAGCCATTCGTCGCGTAAAGGATCCAAATCCTAGGGATTTCAAGGGTATAATAGGTTAACCGTAGTTTCCGGCGGCTTTGCCGGGCTTGTACTTTGCGACCGAGGCGCGTGAAAGGCGGCGATGCGCGCGATGAAAATCTCAACGAAAGGCCTCTACGCGGTGCGGCTCATGCTTTATTTGGCTGAGCATGACGGCGGCGGCCCCGTTTCGCTCAAAGAGGTTTCGGAATCTTTGGGCATCTCCAAGAAGTATCTCGAGCAGATCGTCTCGAACGTGGTCACCGCGAAGCTCGTGCGATCGGTGCGCGGCGCGGCAGGCGGCTATCAGCTGTCGAAGCCGGCGAGCGTTATCACCGTGCTCGATGTGCTGCGCGTGACCGAAGGGTCGTTGGCGCCGGCGTCGTGCCTGGAAAACGACACCTTTGAGTGCGACATGGAAACGCCGTGCATGGAGCTGGGGGTATGGCGCGGGCTGTATCGCGTGATCAACGAATACCTCGGAAGCATCACGCTGCAGAGCGTCATCGACCAAAACTCAGCGGTTGCGGCGGACAGCTACTCAATCTAGCGAAAGGACGTAGGCGATATGAGCTTGCGTCCTTTCTTTTGCCCTTGCGGAATCGAGGTTGGTTCCAAACGCACGAATATTTCGTAGGGGCGATCTGCAGATCGCCCAGGCCGCAGGCGAGGCAAGGGAGGGAATCGATGTTCCGGCCGGCAGAAAAGCGTGCCCTCGCGAACGCGTCTGCGGATCCGAAATGCAAACTTTACGAGTTAATACCCTATAAACCACTAGGCAATGCGGAAATTTTTTCGAGAATAATATTGACAATGCCTACAGACATAGTAGGATACGTGTCATACCAAAGCAGTCGCGCTCGAAAAGCGATAGGGCGCACGGAAGACGAGAGGACATCTCATGGCAATTCACAAGAGCGTTTCCGAACTGATCGGCAAGACCCCGCTGGTGGAGCTGACCAACTACGAGAAGAACCACAACCTCGAGGCGACCATCGTCGGCAAGGTCGAGCTGTTCAACCCCGCCGGTTCGGTGAAGGACCGCATTGCGAAGGCCATGCTTGACGAGGCGGAGGCTGCCGGCAAGCTGAATTCCGAGACCGTCATCATCGAGCCGACTTCCGGCAACACCGGCATCGGCCTGTCCGCCATCGCCGCGGCGCGCGGCAACCGCATCATCATCACCATGCCGGAAACCATGTCCATCGAGCGCCGCAATCTCATGAAGGCCTACGGTGCCGAACTGGTGCTCACCGACGGTAGCAAGGGCATGAAGGGCGCCATCGCCCGCGCCCAGGAGCTGTCCGAGGAAATCCCGAACTCGTTCATTCCCAGCCAGTTCACCAACCCGGCAAACCCGGCTGTGCACGAGGCCACCACGGGCCCGGAAATTTGGGCCGACACCGAGGGCAAGATCGACATCCTTGTCGCCGGCGTGGGCACGGGCGGCACGCTTTCGGGCACCGGCAAGTTCTTGAAGTCGAAGAACCCCGACATCAAGGTCGTCGCGGTCGAGCCGGCCGGTTCCCCGGTGCTTTCCGAGGGCCACGGCGGTGCGCACAAGATTCAGGGCATCGGCGCCGGCTTCGTGCCGGACACGCTTAACACGGAAATCTACGACGAGGTGCTGCCCATCACCGACGAAGAGGCTTTCGAGACCGGTCGCGAGCTTGCCGGCAAGGATGGCCTGCTGGTGGGTATTTCCTCCGGTGCCGCGGTCGCTGCCGCCACGAAGCTTGCGCAGCGTCCCGAGAACAAGGGCAAGGTCATCGTCGCCGTTCTTCCCGACACCGGCGAGCGTTACCTGTCCACCGCGATGTTCAACTTCTAGGAAGCGCAAACCGTCGCGCTGCTGAAGCCAAGCGAAACTCGAGGGGCCGAGCATTGAACTGCTCGGTCCCTTTTGCGTATGGTCGGCCTCATCCGCCTTTGCGCGTTACACTGTTTGCGAGAAAACTCTTCCTGCTGCGAAAGGCGGTTTTTCATGGTTGACCATCAAGGGGCGGCCCGCGCTCTGCTCGATTTCGTTGCGGCTTGCCCGAGCATGTTCCATACGGCTTTCGAACTTCGCCGGCGCTTGGATGCCGCGGGCTTCACCTATCTGCCCGAAGGCGCCCCTTGGACCGTCGAGCGCGGCGGGCGCTACTACACGACGCGCAACAATTCGAGCATCATCGCCTTCAAAGTGGGCGAGGAGCTTGACAACTACCATTTCCAGCTGACGGCCTCGCATTCCGATTCGCCCACCTACAAGGTGAAGGCGCGCCCCGAACTCGCGGGTCCTGCCGGGTACGTGCGCCTCAACGTCGAAGCCTATGGTGGCGTCATGGATCACACCTGGTTCGATCGGCCGCTTTCGGTTGCTGGGCGCGTGATGGTGCGTGTGGGAAACCGAGTGGAAAGCCGCCTGGTCGCCCCGGATGCCGATCTGCTCATCATCCCGCGCGTGCCCATCCACCTGGACCGCGAGGCGAATTCAGGCTTCTCGCCGAACCGCGCGGTCGACCTGTGCCCGCTCTTATCGGCGGGCGAGCTTGAAGCGGGGGCTTTCGACAAGCTGATCGCGGCCGAGGTGGGCGCTTCGGTCGAAGACGTGTTGGCGCGCGACGTGTTCCTGGTGAACCGGGATGCGCTCCGCATATGGGGTGCGGCGGGCGAGTTCGTTTCCGCCCCGCGCCTTGACGATCTGGCTTGCGCATTCGTGTCGCTTGAGGCGTTTCTTGCGACGAAAAATCCGCACGATGTTTCGGTCTTCTGCTGCTTCGATAACGAAGAGGTCGGCTCGAACACCAAACAGGGTGCTCTGTCGACGTTTCTGCGCGACACCCTTGAGCGTATCAGCGCCCGTCTGGGCTTCACGCCTGACGACCTGCGGCGCGCGCTGGCGAAAAGCATGCTGGTGAGCTGCGACAATGCCCATGTCGTGCACCCGAACCATCCGGAGCGCTACGACGGGGAAAACCAGGTTCGCCTCGGCGGCGGTTTGGCGGTGAAAGAGGCTGCGAACCAGAAGTACTGCACCGACGCGTTCAGCCGTGCGGTCTTCGAGGCTGTTTGCGCCGACGCCGGCGTGCCGTTGCAGGCGTACGCGAATCGCAGCGACATGCCGGGCGGGTCGACGCTCGGGAATCTGTCGAACATGCAGGTGAGCATGCATGGGGTCGACGTGGGTCTGCCGCAGCTGGCCATGCATTCCGCTTACGAGACCATGGGCGCGCGTGACGTCGATTTAGGGATCGCGGCGCTTTCAGCCTTCTATGCCGCCGATATCCGCATCGACGGCGCTGATGGGGCGACTATCGCTTAGCGCCGTCGGGCTTAGAATGCAAAACGGGCGCGCGGGTGAGGCTGTTTCTGCGCGCCCGCCGTGCTAGATCGCTTGGGTACTAGCGGTTGTCCACCGCTTCCGGATGCAGGTCGTGATTCGCCAAGCGGTCCCAGGCAACCTGTTCCCAGCGCGTGTTCGGCTTACCGTAGTTGCAGTACGGGTCGATGGAGATGCCGCCACGCGGCAAAAACTTGCCCCAAACCTCGATGTATTTCGGATCCATCAGCGCGATGAGGTCCTTCATGATGATGTTGACGCAGTCCTCGTGGAAGTCGCCGTGGTTGCGGAAGCTGAACAGGTACAGCTTCAGGCTCTTGCTCTCCACCATGCGCTCGCCGGGTACGTAGCTGATGTAGATGGTGGCGAAATCGGGCTGCCCGGTGATGGGGCAGAGGCTCGTGAACTCGGGGCAGTTGAACTTCACGAAGTAGTCGTTGTCCGGATGCTTGTTGATGAACGTCTCGAGCACGCTCGGGTCGTAGGTTTGCGGATAGCGCACGCCCTGGTTGCCGAGCAACGTGACGTCGTCGGTGCCTTCGCGCTTAGGTCCTGCGGGAGCGGGCGCGCCAGCAGTGGTTTCAGTGATCGTTTCGCTCATGGGGAATCCCTCCTTGGTGGTGATCGGAAACGGGCGGCTATCGCTGGTCGGCTGCTTGCGCGTCAAGCCGGTCGAGCAGCGGGTCGCGCATGCCGGCAAGCTCGAAGGCGCGGTTGCGGTCGATGCATGTGCCGCATTTTCCGCACGGATAGTCTCCGCCCTCGTAGCAACTCCAGGTCAGTTCGTAAGGAACTCCCAGTTCAAGGCCGCGTTTTACGATATCGGCCTTCGACCAGGTGACGAACGGCGCTTCCATGTGCAGCATCCCGCCCGTGCCCTGCGTGATGGCGGCGTTCATGGCCTTGACGAATTCCAGCGAGCAATCCGGATAGGCGTTGCCTGCCCAATCGTCGTGATGCGCGCCGTAGAAGAGCACCGAGCAGTCAAGCGACAGCGCCATCGATGCCGCCGATGACAAAAACAGCCCGTTGCGGAACGGCACGTACGTGCTTACCGGCGACCCGTCGGAATGCGCCAGCTGCTTGGCGTAGCTTTCGTCGGGAATGTCCTGGTCGGACTGGGCGAGCAGGCTGCAGTTGCTGTCGGCGAAGATGGCCGAGAGGTCCAAGAAGCGCTGCGTGACGCCGTAGTGCGCCGCGACGGCTTTCGCGCTTTCGATCTCCTTTTCGTGGCGCTGCCCGTAGCTGATGGACAGCGCGAAGACGTTTTCGGCGCCGAAGCGCGCAACCGCCATGGCCAGAAGCGTCGTGGAGTCGACCCCCCCGCTGCACAGCACGAGCGCTTTTTTGTCTTGCTTGTTCCCCATTGTCGCGCCGGCGGCCGCGGCGGCAGCGGTCGCGTTGGTTGCGCTTGCTTCGTTGCGGAGGTTTTCGCAGTTGTTTTCCGGCATTGTTCACACACCCTTTTCCGTGTTCGGCCAGATGATCTTGTGCAGCTGCAGCTGCATGGTTGCCCAGTTCATGCGATTTTCCTGCATGAAGGCGACGATGTCGGCCGCCTCGATGCGCCCGAAAACCGGGCTGAGGTAGACGGGAACGCGCCCGGGCAGGTCGAGTTCGCGCGCAATCTGCAGCATGCGGGTGAGGTCCGCCTGGCTTCCGCAGACGAACTTCACGGTGTCACGTTCGTCGAGCGACGCGAAATTGTTTGCGAGCATGTGCTGTTCCATGCCGCTTGAGGGCAGCTTCCAGTCGACGGTGAAGGAAAGCATCCCGCGAGCCGTCGCGCCCGTGCGCTGGCGCAACGCGAACAGCGGCGCAAGGTCGGCCGCCCCGTTCGTCTCCACCTCCACGCGCAAGCCCGTGCCATCGGGACCCGCTTCGGC
>CAVHFC010000001.1:76852-79525 GCA_963635025.1 Eubacterium sp. CAG:786 | reverse complement strand
TAGCGTGCCAGATTCTCGGCCGTGGTGCGGAACGGCATCATGGAAAGCGTGAAGCCTTCCTCTTCCAGGCAGGCGATGGTCTGCGGCTTGAGCGAGCCCTCTTCGACCACGAACGAATGGTCGAGCTCCTCGGTCAGGTTGCGCAGCGCGCCCTTGAAGTCGGCGAAGTCGATGACCATGTCCTTGTGCGTGCCCTCGGCCTGCAGATTCTCCTGCGCCAGATAGGCGACGACGCGCCAGCGATGCCCGTGCAGGTTCTCGCATTTGCCATGGTAGTCGGTCAGGAAATGAGCGGCATCGAAGCTGCTCTCGGTTTTGAGCCCGTACATGAATCCTCCTTGCTTGAGCGAAAACGCTGCCGATGGGGAAACCGGGAACCCGATGCATCACGGCGTCGAAGCATGCGCGCGCAAGCAAAGCCCGCGGGCTGCGAGCGGAGGGACCTAGTTTTGTTTATCGACAGGAGGTTTTCGAACTGTCTATCGGTTGTGGGAGCAAGCATAGCACGCGCCTTCGCCGAACGTGAGGGCGCCTGCGCGCGCCCACCGAACTACCGCATCGCCAGCACGTCGCGCACCAGGTCGTCCCAGCTGTGCGCCACCAGTGTCGGCTCTTCGGCAGCAAGGCGTTCCTCCTCGAACATGCCCCAGGTCACCGCCGCCGTCGCGCATCCGGCCGCAGCGCCCGCCTGCAAATCGAAAGGCGCGTCGCCCACGTAGATGCACTCCGTTGGATCAACGCCGAGCGTCTTGCAGCCGACTTCCACGGGCTGTGGGTCGGGCTTGGGTCGCTCGATGTCGTCCCAGCCCACCAAGCAGCGGCAGTACGGCCAAATCCCGGTGATCTCAAGGCCGCGCACCGCCGTTTCGTGCCGTTTCGACGTGACTACGCCTATCGCTAGCCCGGCTTCTGTCAGCTGCTCGAGCGCCTGTACGGTGCCGGGGAAGGCCTTGATCATCGTGTCGTGCACCGTCTTGTTGTGCGCGCGGTACACGTCGCAGAATCGCTGCTGCAAATCGGGGTCGTCGGTGAAGTCCTTCACCTGCACATTCAAAGGCTGCCCGACCTTTTGCATATATTCCTCGTTGGAAAGCTGCCGACCGAGCACCGCAGGTCCGGCGTGGTGAAAGCTGGCCAGAATGAGGTCGTGCGAATCGACCAGGGTTCCATCGTTGTCGAACAGGACCGCCTTCAAGCGCGCCATGAATACCTCCGCATCATCGTTTTTCGTGCGGTTAGTTTCGCACGGCAGGCGGCTTCGGCGCCCAAGCAGCACGCAACGGGCACATCCCGGCAAACGTCATCGCTCCTCCCGGTAAAAATTGTGTCGCATCCTTCGGATGCTCTCTATGAAGGTGCGAGATGGTATCGCGCACCCACGAAATATTTGCTGCTTTGTCATCCCAGCAGCCAGATTTTCGTGGGTTTGAGTGAAAACCTTACTAGAGAGTGCTCGAAGAGCGCGACAGATCTTCTCCCTTGCGGGGGTGCGGGGTAGCGCGGCGGCCACGGGCTCGCCCTCGCCCCAACCTCGCTTTGCGTGGCATTATTTGTTGATGTTTTCTTACGTTATTGTAAAAACCATCGCATTTTGCGGGGGGGGGGGTGCTATTTTTCATAAGGTTAATGAGCCATCGGTTAATTGGCGATCAGGACAACCGCCCGCACCGTTTTGGGGCGCGGCGGCGGGTCGTTGCCGAAGAGAGGGTAGGTCGTGCGAGATCGGGATTCGCAGAAGAGGGGCCGTATCGCGTCCGATCGCGCGTTGCTCATCGTCGTCCCGTTCGTCATTTGCGCCCTCGTTGTTTTGGGGTTCATCGCCTATCAGAACTACATCCAGTACAAGATCTTCCAGGAAAGCTCCGATCATCTGCACACCACCTATGAGCAGGTCGACAAGACGTTTTCCATGTTCTCGCAACGGAATTGGAACGTGCTTGCTGACTGGGATACGGAATTCGCCAGCGCGCAGGAAGGCGAAAGCGCTGCCGCGGTCATCGAGCGATGGAAAGCTTTCGTTCAGCGCAAGGAATCTTGGTCGTACAAGGATTTCTACCTGTTCAACGAGAACTGCGAATACCTGACGGTCAGCGGACGCCAAGGGCGCGACGATAGCGACTCGAATGTGTTCAGCGATCTGTTCAGCGAGAAGCGACCTACCATATCCAGTTACATTTCAAATGGAACGCGAAAAATCGTGTTTGCGGTGCCCTCGTCATCTCCGATCGAAGTCGATGGCATCACTTATACGGGCCTGGCGATATGCTACGACAACGAAGTCGTCCAGGGCATGACTACGAGCAACGTTTTTAGCGGCGCAAGCGATTGCTACGTGATCAAGAAGAACGGCGACGTTGTTTTGTCTCTGTCCCCGAAAAGCGAGTTTCCCGAGTATGTCGGGAACATGTACGACTTCCTTTCCTCGAAGGTGAGCTTCTCGTACGGCAGTGCCGACGACATGCGCCGCGATGTGGAGTCCGGCGAGGCCGGCAATGCCTTGTGCAGTTACGGTTCCGGCAAGGACGTGATGGTGTGGCAGGCATCGTCGACGGAGGACTGGTGGATCGTCGGCGTTGTGCGCGACGATGCCGTCAACGGCGGGATGAAGGATATCCAGACGGTCACCTTCGTGGTCGTGACGGGTTTGTTCCTCTGCGCCGGCGTGCTCGTGCT
>CAVHFC010000001.1:73857-76492 GCA_963635025.1 Eubacterium sp. CAG:786 | reverse complement strand
GGGCGACACCTTCAAGATCATGAGCATGGTACCGGTGGAGTGGACCTCTTCCGGTGAATTGAAAAAGGTCCTGCTTTGCTGCCAGGACATCGGGCGGCGCGTCGAACTGGAGAACATCACGAGGACCGATGGGCTTACCGGGCTGTTCAATGAGCGATACTTTGCCGAGATACTTCATGCTCGTCAGGAACTGAAAAAGCCCTTCACGCTGCTTTATCTTGACCTGGACCGTTTCAAGCCCGTCAACGACACGTACGGCCACGATGTGGGCGATGAACTGCTCAAAGAGGTTGCCCGGCGCATCCAGGGGTGCATCCGCGACGAGGATTTCGCGTTCCGTATCGGCGGCGACGAGTTCGCCATCGTGCTGGCGGCGGAGCTGGCCGACGAGCCGCTTCGAATCAAGGTCGATTTGCTGAAGGCGGCCATTTGCGAGCCGATCGAAGTGAGCGGCCACACGGTGAGCGTGGGCGCCAGCTGCGGCTGGGCGCGCTTCCCCTCCGACAGCGAGCAGGCCGCCGACGTGCGCAAGCTTGCCGACAAGTATATGTACAAGGACAAGGGTCGCAACCACGCGGGGCGCTAGGGAAGCGTCGCCTGATACCCAAATCAACGGTTTAGTCCGTAATGAGGATATTCTTCATTGACCGCTATAGGGCCAATCGCGTACCATGTCACGAACTTGTAAAGGCCCGTGCACAGGCCTTTACGCGTCATAGGGGTAAAACCAAGGAAGGGAAACCACATGAAGAAGCAACTTCGCGTTGTGATCGCCGCCGTGTGCGCGTTCGCAATGGTCGGCGCCTTCGCGCTGACCGGCTGCTCCTCCAGCAGCTCTTCGGACTCGAAGTCCACCGAAACCAAGCAGGAGCAGAAGGCTGAAGAGACCAAGGATGCGGTCCAACTGCAGATCTTCGCCGCCAATTCGCTGTCCAAGGCCATGGAAGAGGTTCAGGCCGCCTACATCGCCGACGGTCACTCCAACGTGTCCTTCGCCGACACGCAGTACAAGGCTTCCGGCGAGCTCAACGAGATGCTCGGTGCCGGCTCTTATGCCGACCTGCTGATCAGTGCCTCGAAGGGTTCCATGGACACCGCCGTGTCCAAGGGCTACGTTGACGAGGGCACCCGCGTCGACATGTTCAAGAACGACCTGGTCATGGTGTCCAAGGAAGGCGCCGACCTGAAGGACGTCACGCTGCAGGACATCGCTGACGGCAAGTACACGTTCTGCGTCGGCGACGAGTCCGTCCCGGCCGGCAACTACGCGTGCCAGTCGCTGTCCACCGTGGGCGTTTACGTCCCGGCTGGCGATGATGCGGGCAAGACCGGCAAGGATATCTCCGGTAAGGGCGGCTCGTTCGCCGATGGCTACAGCCCGGTTCTGGACACCTCCGTGGGCAACGTGTGCAAGCATGCTCAGTCCGGTGACGTCGACGTCGCGTTCGTGTACACCTCCGATGTGTACCGCTTCGGCGGCGTGCAGATCGTCGGCACGGTTCCGGCCAACACGCACAAGAACATCGTGTACCCCGGTGCGCTGACCAAGGAGTGCAAGAACGCCGAAGCCACCCAGGAGTTCCTGGATTGGTGCCTGAGCAGCGACAAGGCTCAGGAAATCTGGCAGAAGTGGGGCTTCGAGCTGGCGTAATGCCGCTTAACGCACCCGCGTCGCAAAAATAATGTGCACAGAAGGGGATGGGCCGGGCCGGTCCATCCCCTTGCCATATCGCTCGTATTTTCAAAAAGCAGTAGGGGACAGATGAGAAACGCGAAACGGTATATCGCAAGCCTGGCTGTTGCGGCGGTGCTTGCGCTTGGATGCGCTCCGGCGGCTTTCGCCGATGATGCGCTTGGCGACGTCGATGCGCCCAACGCGCTGGCGAAGACGGCATCGGCTGCTTCGTCGACGACAAGCGGGGCTGACGGGACGCAGGCCCAGGCCCAGACGGGCGGCGTCGATATTTCGGATGTGCAAGTATCCAAGGACAACGACGCCGCCACCATAGAGAGCAGCAGTTTTGCGATAGATGAGTTTTCGCGCGCCCAAAAGGGATCAAACCGCAGCATCGACGGGGAGTATCGAGGATATGCCTACCTGCTCGGCCAGGGTGCGGGTCAGGTTGCGCAGCTGGTGGCCGTTAACGACTACGTGGTGGTCTACGTGCCTGCGACCATGGTGTCCGAGCAGGGTCTGAACCTGTCCAACGCCCAAACCCAGCAAACCCTCCAGCAGCTGTTCTGCGGGCTCGACGAGGGGCAAAGCTCCGGATCGGTGGCGCTATCCTCGCTTTCGACGTGGTATTTCACCTCGCAGCAAACCTACGATGTGGGGGCGGTGCGCTTCCTGTTCGACCAGGAGATATCGGGCAAGGCCTACGCGCTCGTCATCGGGGTGGACGGCGGCGATATCACCGATTCCGAGAACGCCAACTACGCCAAGCCGAGCTTCGCCGACTTTGGGCGCATCTTGCCCGCCGACGAGGTGACCATTGTGGCGAAGGCAACCGGCCTTGAGGCGATGGGCGAGTTTCTGGCGAACCTCGATTGGAGCCCTCTGTGGGTGAGCTTGCGCACTACGGGCATCGCCATCATCTTCATCGTCGTGCTGGGGCTTCTGGCGGCCTATTTCTGC
>CAVHFC010000001.1:62272-73550 GCA_963635025.1 Eubacterium sp. CAG:786 | reverse complement strand
TGATGCTGCCGCTGTCGTGGAGCTCCATCGCCGCCGGCATGGTGCTCGCGTTCGCCCGTGCGCTTGGTGAATTCGGTGCGACGCTGTTCATGGCCGGCAACTACGTGGGCATCACGCGCACCATCCCCATCGCCATCTACTTCGAGTGGATGAACGGCAATTCCGACGTGGCGTGGTTCTGGACGGCGGTGATCATCGCGTTCAGCCTGGTGGTCATCGTGTTCATCAACCTGTGGTCGAACCACAACACCAAGTACCGCAAGCGCGAGAGCAACTAGGGGAGGTTTTCCATGAGCTTGGAAGTCGACATCGAGAAAACCTTCAAGGGGTTTCATCTGCAGCAGCAGTTTTCCGCAGGCAACGAGACGATGGGTCTGCTGGGCGCATCGGGCTGTGGGAAAAGCCTGACCATGCGCTCGATCGCGGGCATCGAGCGGCCCGATGCGGGCAAGATCGTCGTGAACGGGACGGTGTTCTTCGACCGCGCGAAGGGGCGCAAGGCGAAGGTTGATCTCACCCCGCAGCAGCGCAAGACCGCGCTTTTGTTCCAGAATTACATGCTGTTCCCGAACCTGACCGTGGCGCAGAACGTGGCGGCGGGCATCGGCAAGGACATCTCGCCGGCCGATCGCGATGCGCTGGTGCACTCCGAGCTCAAGCGCTTCGGCCTGGTAGGCTTCGAGGGGCGCTATCCCGCGCAGCTTTCCGGCGGCCAGCAGCAGCGCGTGGCGCTCGCGCGCATGTTGGCGGCGCGCCCGGGCATCCTGATGCTTGACGAGCCGTTCTCCGCGCTCGACGCGCATCTGAAAAGCGTGCTCGAGCAGAACCTGGTCAGCCTGTTCGACGCGTTCGAGGGAACCATCCTGTACGTGAGCCACGACATCGACGAGGCGCTGCGCTTCTGCGACCGCATCGCGGTGGTGGAGGCCGGCCACATCATGGAGCTTGGCACGGGGGACGACTTGGTGAACCGCCCGCAAAGCCAGGCGGGCATCAAGCTTTCCGGCTGCAAGAATGCCACCCAGGCCGTTTACCGCAGCGACCATGTGGTGTGGCTGCCGAAGTGGGGCGTCGAGGTCAAGGCGGCCGAGGCGGTGTCCCCGGACGTGAAGTGCCTGGGCGTTCGCGCGTTTTACCTGCAGCGCGCCGAGGGGCCGGGAGACAACTGCTTCCGCATGCGCGTCGATCGTGTGAGCGACGCGCGTTTCGAGCGCACGGTACTGCTGGGCTTTTTGGATCGATCGGACGAGGCGGATGCGGCCATCGATCGCACCGACGACGAGATGCGCTATCTGCATCAGCACCTGTTCTGGCGCGTCGACAAGCTGAAGGTTGCTCCGGCCGACTTGCCGCATGAGGGCGAGGAGCTGTGGATCCGCATTCCCGAGGACAAGCTGTATTTGGTGGAGAAATAACGCTTCGCTTGGCCGGGGGCGCGAACGCGCTGCCGGTTTCGGTTGAACGGGGCTGACCGGCCTCGCAGGCTCCGCGCGTGAGGGGATGCGCGGAGCCTGCGCAACTGTTACCTTTGCGGTTGCATTCTTCTCGGTCGTGGTACACTTGACGTCTGACAAGGGGGGACACATGAAGGACGGACACGGTCGCACCATCGATTATCTGCGCATTTCGCTGACAGATCGCTGCAACTACCGCTGCATCTATTGCATGCCCGAGGAGGGCGTGAAATCGCTGTGCCACGAGGATATTTTGCGCATCGAGGAGATTGCGCATGTGGTGCGCGTGCTTGCCGGTTTGGGAATCCGCAGCGTGCGCTTGACCGGCGGCGAGCCGCTGGTGCGCAAGGGCGTGGTCGATTTGGTGCGCGACATCCGCGCAACGCCCGGTATCGAGAACATATCGCTGACTACCAACGGCGTGCTGCTGCCGAAGATGGCCGACGACTTGCGGCGCGCCGGTCTTTCGCGCGTCAACATCTCACTCGACACGCTTGATGCGGCCCAGTTCGCCGCCATCACGCGTCGCGGGCAGCTCACCGAGGCGCTCGATGGCATCGACGCCGCTCTCGCCGCCGGCTTCGACCCCGTGAAAATCAACGCGGTGGCCGTGCGCCAGCTCAACCAGGATTACCTCGCCTTCGCGAAGCTCTCGATTGACCGCCCGCTGCATGTGCGTTTCATCGAGTACATGCCGGTGGGGGAAAGCTCAGGATCGGATGGCTGCGGCTGGGGCCCCGATGACGTCATCAGCTGTGAGGAGCTGTTCTGCCGCATCAACGAGGCGGCTGCGGCCGAGGGCCTGCCGCAATTGGTGGCGGCGGGCGATAACCAGCCGCTCGGTTGGGGTCCGGCGAAGTACTTCGCGTTCCCCGGCGCGAAGGGTACCGTGGGCTTTATCAGCCCTATGAGCAGGCATTTCTGCGGCGATTGCAACCGAATGCGCCTCACGGCCGACGGTAAGCTGCGTCCGTGCCTCTTTTCCGACGACGAATACGACATCCGCAGCGTGCTGCGCAGCGGCAAACCGGAAGACGAGGTCGATCGGGACCTGCGCGACGTGTTCGCCCGCGCGCTCGGCGCCAAGCCCGACGACCACGACGACGACATCACCTCTACCGAACGCCGCATGAGCCAGATCGGTGGGTAGGGGGAGCGCTCCCGGTTCACGCAGACCACCGGTTTTGCCGCAAGCCGCTCTGCGCGTGATGTGCGCCGCGGCCGCCTCGCGCGCATGATATGATACCCAGCGTTTAAGGCAGACCGTATTCCCGCGACCGAAGTTGGCACCGCATGATCGACTATCATCTTTTCATAGTGCTCATGGTTGTGGGGACGACCCTTCTCATGGTGGGCTTCGTGAGAGGGAACACCACGCTTTCCGCAGATGCGAAGCAGCGCTTTCTCTTCCTTTTCACCTTCATCGCCCTTACCTCGGTGTTCGAATGGGCGGGCGTGGCGTTTGACGGGCATGGAGACGCGGCGCGCGTTCTCATTCCCGTGTTTAAGGTGCTGGAATTCTCATTGGCACCCACGCTTGGCGTGCTGTATGCGATGGTGCTCGGCATGGAAGAGCGAATTCTGAAGGTCGCCTACATCGTTCTTGCCGCGCATGCGCTTGTCGAATGTGTGCTGGCACCTTTCGGCGTCGTGTTCTTCGTCGATGTGGCGGGAGTGTACCACCACGGTGCGGCTTACGGCCTCTACATGGCCATGTATTTCGCCAGCGCCGTTTTCATGTTGGTTGCCGTGCATCGGTTTTCGCAGGTCAATCAGCTTGCAAGCCGATATATGCCATGGCTGGTGCTCCTGTTCGTGTTCGCATGCATCGCTGGGCAGATGCTTTCCGAGGGCGTGTACGTCATCTGGCTTGCCTGCGTTATCGGCAGCATGATGCTCTACATTTACTATATTTCGGTCACTCAGCAGACCGATTCCTTGACGCGCTTGCTCAACCGACGCAGCTTCGATAGCGCCACCGCGTGTCTGGACGACGCGTCGACCATCTTGCTGCTCGACGCGGACGATTTCAAAGACGTCAACGACACTTTCGGGCATGCGGTGGGCGACGAATGCCTGCGCCGCATAGGCAGGGAGATGCATGAGACGTTCGGCATGGTCGGCCAGTGTTATCGTATCGGCGGCGATGAGTTTTGCGTTATCGTAACCAGCAAGGCTGATTTGCCGAAGCTCAAGGAGGAGTTCGCGCGGCGTCTTGAGGAGGTGCGCGCGGAGCTTCCCGCTATGCCGGGCGTGTCGGTCGGCGAGGCGCTTTTCGATCCCGCTTGCGACGATGTGGCCAGCGTTTACAACCAGGCCGACGAATTGATGTACGGGCGCAAGCGGCAGCGCAAGGAACACGAGAAGATTTAGGGAATATCGACGAGGGGGATTTATGGCTGAACAGCAGCTGACGCATATCGACGAAAAAGGCGACGTCCGCATGGTGGACGTGGGAGACAAGGACATCACCAAGCGCATCGCCAAGGCGGAAGGATTCATCAGCATGCACCCGGACACGCTGGCGCTTATCGTCGAGGGCAAGGCAGCGAAGGGCGACGTGCTGGCCTGTGCGCGCGTGGCCGGCGTGATGGCCGCCAAGCAAACGAGCACGCTTATCCCCATGTGCCACCCGTTGAACATCACGAAGGCGAAGGTGGAGTGCGAACCGGTACGCGAGGGTGAGCGCGAAGACGGCCGGGTGGGTATCCACGTGACCACGACCACGGGCGTCACCGGCAAGACCGGCATCGAGATGGAGGCGCTCACCGCCGCAAGCGTGGCATGCCTGACCATTTACGACATGTGCAAGGCGGTCGATCGCGGTATGGAGATCACCGATGTTCGCCTGCTGTTGAAAGATGGCGGCAAAACCGGTTTGTGGACGCGCGAGGGCGCTTAAGGGCTCAAGCCGGCGACACGAGTGATTTGCGCGTTTTGCCTAGCGCTTGATCTTGCGAAGGATCGCGTAGCAGATAAGCGCGCCGATGGCGGCTGCCACGGTGTCGACGGCCCAGTCAACCGGGTCGCAGCTGCGTCCCGGGGTGAATATCTGGTGGAACTCGTCGGTGACGCCGTACACGCTTGACAGGGCGCAGGCGATGGCCGGAGCCCATTTCGAAAGGGCATCGATGGGATGTGCGACCAGGCGCGCCCCGGCGGCGCCTTCGGGTTTCACATGGAATCGCAGGGCGTTGGCAAGCGCCGCGCCGAGCGCCAGGTATTCGCAGAAGTGCCCGACGGGGCTCACGTCAACCTCGTGTCCGGTGAGGGTGAACGCTTGCGCCGAGAGCCACTGCTTGATGGCGGAGAAGATGCCCGAGGCGTTGTCTATTTGGTAACCGTCCCGGCAGGACATGCAGAAGATGAAGCCGGCGATAACGGCGACGACGATCCAGGATATAAGGGAAGCCCGCTTGCGGTTCGCCTGCGCTGCGGCGGATTGCGTCTCCTGCTGCTCGGTTTGCCCTTGCGTCGGCTTTTCGGTGTTGGTGTTTCTGGTCATAATGACATAAGTGTAGCAAAGCGCCCCCGCGCGAGGCTGCTCGACGGGGGCGTTGCACGAATTCTTGATTCTCGGGCGCGGCACAAGGTGGTGCGCAAAGGCTTGCCTCGAGCGGCGTCGGGCAAGCTGCCTGCTTACAGCTGACGCAGGACGTTGGCCATCTCGATGGCACCGACGCCGCACTCGAAGCCCTTGTTGCCGGCCTTGGTGCCCGCGCGCTCGATGGCCTGCTCGATGGTGTCGACGGTCAGCACGCCCATCATCACCGGGACGCCGGTGGCCAGCTGAATCTGCGCGATGCCCTTCGACACCTCGTTGCACACCACGTCGTAGTGCGAGGTGGCGCCGCGAATGACCGCGCCCAGGCAGATGACGGCGTCGAACTTGCCGCTGTCGGCCATCTTCTTCGCCACCACGGGGATCTCGAACGCGCCGGGCACCCAGGCCACGGTGACGTCCTCTTCCGGAACGTTGTGACGGCGCAGCGCGTCGGTCGCCCCGCCAAGCAGCTTCGTGGTGATGAACTCGTTGAAGCGGGCGCAGACGATGCCCACCTTCATGCCCTCGTTGACGACCTTGCCCTCGATGATGTTGATTGCCATGATGGTTTCCTTTCCGTTGACGCCGGTGCTTCCGGCGGATTTACCTTGATGGTTAACTTGTTCGTGCTGCGCGTGGTCGCGTGCTCTTGCGCGCCGTCGTGGGGCCCTCGCGCCTAGTCGTCCAGGTGCTCCAGCAAATGCCCCATGCGATGCGCCTTGGTTTCCAGATAGCGGCGGTCGTGCTCCTGCGGGGCCACCTCGATGGGCACGCGCTCGGCTATCTCCAGGTTGAAGCCGGAAAGCCCGTAGACCTTTTCGGGGTTGTTCGTCAGAAGGCGCAGCGACTTGCAGCCAAGGTTGCGCAAAATTTGCGCGCCGCTCCAGTATTCTCGCAGGTCGGGTGCGAATCCGAGTGCTTCGTTGGCCTCGACGGTGTCCATGCCCTGCTCCTGCAGCTCGTAGGCGCGCAGCTTGTTCATCAGCCCGATGCCGCGTCCTTCCTGACGCATGTACAGAAGCACGCCGCGGCCCTCGGCCTCGATGGCCGCCAGCGCCGCATGCAGCTGCTCGCCGCAGTCGCAGCGCATCGAGCCGAACACGTCGCCGGTCAAACATTCCGAATGCACGCGGCACAGCACGTCGTGCCCGTCGCCGATGTCGCCCTTGACCAGGGCCACGTGCTCTTCGCCGGTGATGTCGTTCACGAATCCGTGCGCCTCAAACGTGCCGAACGCCGTGGGCAGCTGCACGCAGGCCTGCTCGTGCATGTGGTTGTCGTGCATGCGGCACCAGTCCTGCAGCTGCTTGATGGAGACGATGACCAGGTTGCGCTCGCGGGCCAGCTCCAAAAGCTCGCTCGTGCGCATCATGGTGCCGTCCTCGCGCATGATCTCGCAGCACAGGCCGCACTGCTTCATGCCGGCATGGCGCATCAGGTCCACGGTCGCCTCGGTGTGCCCGTTGCGCTCGAGCACGCCGCCCGCCTTCGCCACCAGGGGGAACATATGCCCGGGGCGGCGGAAGTCGGCCGGCTTGGCATCGGGGTCGACGCACTTCATGGCAGTGATGGATCGCTCGGCGGCGCTGATGCCGGTGGTGGTGGAAATGTGGTCGATGCTGACGGTGAAGGCGGTCTCGTGGTTGTCGGTGTTCTCGGAAACCATCTGCTCGAGGTGCAGCTTGTGCGCGATCTCGCTGCTCATCGGCATGCAGATGAGGCCCTTCGCCACGCTTGCCATCAAATTGACGTTGGCCTGCGTGGCAAACTCGGCAGCGCAGATGAGGTCGCCCTCGTTTTCGCGGTCGGGGTCGTCGACGACGATGATGACGTGCCCGGCGCGCAGCTCTTCAAGCGCTTCGGGAATGGTGTTCATGCTCATGGGGTGTCCTTTCGAGTTGATGCTGCTGGAGTTGATGTTGCAAGTTTTGAATGGGTTAGAAGCCGTTCGCGGCAAGGAAATCGAGGCTGATGCCCGGCTTACCGCAGTTTGGGGTGGATGCGCTTTGGCTGCTGCTTTGCGCTTCGCCAAGCCCTCCTGCCCCAAGCAAGCGGCGAACGTATTTCCCCACCACGTCGTTTTCCAGGTTCACCGCGTCGCCGGGCTTGCGCGCCCCAAGGGTGGTCTCGGCGAAGGTGTGCGGGATGATGGAGACCTCGAACGCGTCGGGAAGCAGGCGCGAGATCGTCAGCGATATGCCATCGATGGCGATCGATCCCTGCGGCACCACTAACGCCAGGATGTTGCTTGGCGCTTCCACGGTGATGCGCACGGCGTTTTGGTCGTGCTCAAGGCGGCGGATGCGCCCGGTTCCGTCGATATGCCCTGAAACGATATGCCCGCCGAAGCGCCCGTCGGCCGCCATGGCGCGTTCCAGGTTGACGAGGCTGCCGGCGCGCAGGCTCCCAAGGCTCGATTGCGAAAGCGTCTGCGGCATGACATCGGCGGAAAAGCCGGTTGGGGAGAGGTCGGTCACGGTGAGGCACACACCCATCACGGCGATGCTGTCACCGAGTTTGGTGCCCTCAAGCACGCGGCTGGCGCGAATGCGCAGGCTTCCCGCGCGCCCGGGGGCCGGAACCTGTTCGACACAGCCGACTTCCTCTACGATTCCGGTGAACATGGCGCGCCTCCTTCCTGCGCAGCGCTGATCTGCTCGGATACGCTGGCGCGCCCATCGCGTGTGAACACCAGCTTGACATCGGGGCCGACCATGCTCACGCGCGGTGTTCCGAGGGCGGTCGCTTCGGCCATCTTCGCGGCTCCCCTCCCGCCGACCGGGGTTGGTGCGCTAGCGCCGCCGATCACTTTCGGGGCCAGGTAGACGATCGCTTCGTCAACAAGGTCTTCGGCGAAGAGGGAAGCATGCACGCCGCTTCCACCCTCGATGAGAACGGAGTCGAGCCCGCGCTCGCCCATGGCATGCAAGAGCGGCTGCAGGGAAACGCGGCCCGCAGCGTCGGCGGGCAGCTGCCACACCTCGACGCCGGCCTCTTTCAGCGCGGTTGCCTTTTCCGGGTCGGTGGTGCAGGTTGCCACGATAAGCGGGGCCTCGCCAGCCGAGGCGCTTTGCACGATGCGGCTGTTCAGGGGAATGCGCAGCTGCGAATCCAAAACGACGCGGGCGGGTTGGCGCGAAGGGGCGTTTCCGGCGCGCCGGCAGGTCAGCAGCGGATCGTCGGCGAGCACGGTGTTGATGCCGACAAGGATGGCCGCCAGCCGGTGGCGCAGCTCGTGCCCGTCGGCGCGCGCTTCAGACCCGGTGACCCAGCGCGCATCGCCTGAGGCGCAGGCGATCTTCCCGTCGGCGCTCATGGCCCACTTTGCCACCGCGTAGGGGGTGCGGGTGGTGATGAAGTGGAAGAACACGGGGTTGAGCTGGTCGCATTCGCCGCGAAGGACGTCCTCGTCGACGCGTATGCCCGCCGCGCGCAGCTGCGATGCGCCCTTGCCGGCGACAAGCGGGTTGGGGTCGCGGCTTCCCACGACGACGCGCGCGATGCCCGAAGCGATGAGCGCTTCCGTGCAGGGAGGCTGCTTGCCGGTGTGGCAGCAGGGCTCCAGCGTGACGTAGGCGGTTGCGCCCTGTGCCGCGCCGCTCGCGATGACTCCGTCAGCGGCAGGCTTGTGCGTGCTTGCCGCTGCGCCCGCCGCATGCCGCGCGCAGCTCGCAAGTGCGTTGCGTTCGGCGTGAGCGCAGCCGTAGCGCTCGTGCCAGCCCTCGCCGACGATGCGCCCATCGCGCACGATCACGCAGCCGACCAGCGGATTCGGGTTCGTCCAGCCCGCCCCGCGCCGAGCAAGCGCGATCGCGCGGCGCATGAAGCGAGCATCGAGCGCTTCGGCGGCATCGGCGCCTTGCGCGCTGGCTGCCCCTTGCGGCTCTTCGATTGATTCGGGTATGCCTGCCATCGGTTGCCCTTTCTCTTCAGAACAACCCTGCCGGCGCCAGGCATGAAAAACGCCCGCAGGGAATCTGCGGGCGCGTTCGGCAAATGACGATGGTGCTGCATCGCGAATGCGAAGTAGCCGGCGCTGCGGGAGGTGCCGCAATGCCCGCGCAGGAGGCCCCTGCGTGCGTTTGCCCTGTTCTTCCATCCGGACTGTAACCGTTGGTCCTGGAATTTCACCAGATCGGCCTTGCGTCTTGCGAACCGCCGCGCTTGGCGGAAGCTCGCAATCTGAAAGGCTCGCGGACTTCGAAGTGCTGCAGCGTTTGCAGCCCGCCGTTACCGCCAGTGAGGATTTCCACCTCGCCCTGAACAGATATCTTGGTTGGGCAGTATAGGACCGCCGCGCCGAGCATGCAAGGGGGAATTTTGCTCGGTGCCGGCGGGCGGGTTACTTACAGGCAGGCCGAGCAGTTCGTCTCGTCGCCGAACAAAAGGTCGTGCTCTTCGCCGGAAAGCGCGTCGCGCGCCTGGTCGCGCAGGTTGTTCATGCCGGAGAGGAACTGGCGGTACAGGATGAGCGTCAGGTAGCGCCCCATGCAGGTGAGCGTCAGCTCGTGGGCGTTGTCAACCTCGAAGGCCCCATGCGTGCGGTAGTACGCCATCTCGGCCGGAAGCAAGCGCTCGATGCTGCAGCCGAACTGCTTCTTGAAGTCGTCTTTGTCCAGATGCAGCTGGTAGAGATGCAGCAGGAAGTAATACCGCGCCAGGTCGCGCTGGGACATGACGCATTTGCCCATGATGGACATGTGACCGGCTTCGATAGCCTCGTTGTATTCGGCCAGGCTGAACGTGTTCACGTACAGCGCGCCGTCCAGGTGCGTGATGGAGCCCGATCCGATGGCCGGGTATTCGTTGTAGGCCACCTGCAGCTCCTCGGCGTACAGGTCGTGGTCGTGGGCGCCTTCGGCGTTCAGACGGTTGAACGTCCAGATGGTGTCGCGGCTGAAGAAGGGCGCGTTACCGCCGGTCAGCACCTCGTCGAGGATGCGGTAGTAGCGGAATTCGCGGTTGTAATCCATGTTGCCAAGGGACTTCTCCATCTTGCGCGTGGTGGCGTTGGAGACGTACAGCGGGCTGAACGTGGTTTGGCGCGCGCCGCACGCGACGATCTTCTCCAGGTCGTCGATCAGGATTTCCTCGGTTTGACTCGGGAAGTTGAAGATCATGTCGACGTTGATGGAGTCGAAGTAGGGTGCGGCCTCGCCGATGCGCTCGAAGATCTCTTCGCCGCTGCCGTACTTCTTGTAGCGGTCCATCTGTTTGAGCAGGTCGTTGTTGAAGCTCTGCACGCCCACGGAAAGGCGCTGCACGCGGCCCTTCAGCTCGGAGAGGTAGGGCTGCACCAGGTGGTTCGGGTTCGTCTCCACGCCCACTTCCTTGATGTGGAAGTTGTCGCGGGCCAAATCGATGGTCTCGCACAGCTCGTCAAGCAGGATGGTGGGGGTGCCGCCGCCGAAGTACAGCGTCTCGAAATCCCAGCCGCGCTCTTTGAGCATCATCATTTCCCGGCGCAGGTTCTTGAAATACGGGCGGGCGATGTCCTCGCGGAACACGTAGCGGTTGAAACTGCAATAGGGGCAAAGCACCTGACAGAAGGGAACATGCAGGTAGAGCATGTATTTCGTGTCGGGCTTCGGAGCCGGGAAGAAGTGTTCGTCCGTCGGCTTCAAATCAAGGTGCTGCTTGGTCATCCCCTTGACCAAGTTCGTCAGAAATCGTTCGGAAAGCAAGTTTGTCCTCCATACATCCAAACGTCGAAAATCGGTGAATGACCATCATAGCCGTTTGAACGGTCGTCATCGCCCTGATGGGCAAACTGGGGAAAATGACGGGCTGGTTCCACATTTACCGCATTTTAGGTTGCATTTCGGGGTTGCGCCCGTGCGGTGTCGAAACGATGTTTCGCGGCTCAATTGCGCAGGTGCTCCGTTCGCTTCGGTGGGAGGTCTTCCTGTTTCAATCGTGTTACAGAATAAGGTATAGTGATGCCTCCGTGAGTTTGCATGCGGACGGGCATCAACGCGCAAGATGCCGCGCCCGCCTTCCGGCGAATCAAAGCTGATGGAAACCGGCTTTTCGCTCTCGCCGTCACGGTTTCGGTACCACCATCGCGAAGAGGGGAAAGAATGGACTTCAACACGTGGCTTATCGAGGTTACCGGTGAAATCGACACCTTCATGTACACCTACATCCTGCTGATATTGCTGGTTGCGGTGGGCATCTACTTCACCATCCGCACGCGCGGCGTGCAAATCCGTTTCATCGGCGACATGTTCCGGCAGGTCACCGAGAAGAAGCACGTTGAAGGCGAGCGCTCCATCTCGTC
>CAVHFC010000001.1:58150-61872 GCA_963635025.1 Eubacterium sp. CAG:786 | reverse complement strand
ACCGCCGGCGTCATCTTCGGCGGATCGAAGCGCATCAGCGTCATCACGTCCATCATCGTGCCGGTCATGGCGCTTGCCTACATCGCCATCGCCCTGTGGACCACGCTGACCAACATCACCTGGCTTCCCGCCGTGTTCGGCCTCATGTTCCAAAGCGCGTTCGACTTCGATTCCGTCTTCGGCGGATTCGCCGGCTCGGTGGTCATGCTGGGCATCAAGCGCGGCCTGTACTCCAACGAGGCCGGCATGGGCTCGGCCCCGAACGCCGCCGCCACCGCCAGCGTGTCCCACCCGGTGAAGCAGGGCCTGGTGCAAAGCCTTTCCGTCTACATCGACACGCTGCTCATCTGCACGTGCTCGGCCATGATGGTGCTCGTGTTCTATGTGCAGGACCCTGCTGCCGCCGAGGCGCTCAACGGCATGCCGCTCGTGCAGATGGCGGTGAACAACGTCGTGGGTCCCATCGGCATCCACTTCATCACGTTCGCCATCTTCATGTTCGCCTACTCCAGCCTTATCGGTAACTACTTCTACGCCGAAAGCAATTTCCGCTTCATCAAGAACGACAGCAAGGCGGCGCTTATCGTGTTCCGCCTGGCGTGTCTGGTCGTTATCTTCTTCGGCGCGGTGAACAGCTTCGATTTGGCGTGGAACCTCGCCGATATCTTCATGGGCCTGATGGCGCTGATGAATCTGATCGCCATCCTGCTTCTGGGCAAGTGGGCCATCGCGGCGTTGAAGGATTATTCCGAGCAGCGCGCCGCCGGCAAGGATCCGGTTTTCGTGGCCGAGACCATCCCGGGGCTGCCCGCCACCGATTGCTGGCATATCGAGGAGGTCCAGGCGTTCGGATCCGGCCCGCTGAAGGAATACTTCGAGGACGCCATCGACGTAGAGGTCAACGACACGGCAAAGTAGGGCCGATTACCTACATTTTGCAGGGTTGTCCACCTATATTCGTGGGGGTTGCCCGTTCGCATTTGCGCCCCCCGTGTTTTCGTGGGGCCGAGCCATGGCTCGGCCAGGCCGCCGGTGATGCGGGGGGGCGGAGCAGCCTTGCCGGCCGGCGGTCGATCCTGCGTTTCTCATTTGCCGCTAAAGCGTTGTGCGCATAGTATGCTCTGAGCGAAAAATGGTTGCTTTATCACTCTACTGTGCTAAAGTGGCAACATCGAATCGGGGGAGAGCTGCCGCCGCGTGGCGCGCCTTCGCCGAAATCCTTCAACGAAAGGCGGGATGAGAAGCATGAATTACGTGACGCCGTCGGGATTCCGCGACGTGCTGACCGACGAAGCGGTGCTGCGCGAGCAGGCTGCCGGTGCGGTGCTGGCGAACATGTCGGATAAGGGATACCTGCCCGTCGAGACGCCCACGCTTGAGGTGATGGACGTCATGGCGGCCGGCGGTCGTTTGCCGGGCATGCCGTTCAAGTTCTTCGACGCCCGCGGAGACCTTCTGACCATGCGTCCCGACGTCACGCTGCAGATCGCCCGCATGTGCGCCACGCGCTTGGCGGGTCAGCCCGGGCCGTTCCGCTTCCGCTATATGCAGCGCGTGTTTCGCGAGGTGGAAGGACAGACACAGGCCGAGCCGCGCGAGACCACGCAAATGGGCGTGGAGCTGATCGGCGACGGCACAGCGGCGGCCGATGCCGAGGTCGTGGGGCTTTTGGCCGAATCGCTCAAGCTCGCGGGCGTGAGCGATTTCAAGATCGCGCTCGCCTCGGTCGGCGTGCTTCGTGCGCTCCTTGCGGCAAGCGGGGCCGCGCCGGCCTGGCGCCAGGCGGTGCTCGATGCCTATCATGCTTCCAACTTCGTCACGCTCGATGAGCTGACCTCGCCGGAAGGGTCGCAGGGCGTGCCGCCGGTGTTCGCGCAGGCCATCGGGCGCCTCGTTCGCGTTCGCGGTGGTCGCGAGGCCATCGACGAGGTGCGCGCGCTCGTGGCGCCGCTGGGGTGCGAGGACGGCCTGGACAGCCTCACCAAGGCTTGCGATCTTCTGGCGCAAGAGGGGCTGGCCGACTGCATCCAGATCGATTTCTCGGTCATCAGCTCGTTCGATTACTACACCGGTATCGTGTTCGAGGCCTATGCGCCGGGTATGGGCGCCCCGCTTGGTTCGGGCGGCCGCTACGACAACACCATCGGTGCCTACGGCGAAGACCGTCCGGCCGCCGGTTTCGCGTTCTTCCTCGAGCGTGCCATGGCTGCCGCGGCGCTTTCCGACGAACGCGCGGCCCGTGCCGAGGCCAAGGAGCGGCCGTTGCGCATCGCGGTTCCCAAAGGCTCGCTCAACGCCGACTCCATTGCATGTTTGGCAGCGTGCGGCCTGGACGTCACGGGGCTTGAAAACCCTGGTCGCCAGCTGATTATCCGCAACCCCGGCGTCGAGTACATTATCGTGCGCCCCTCTGACGCCCCGGCGTTCGTGGAGCTTGGCGCTGCCGACTGCGGCATCTGCGGCGAGGATTCCCTGCTGGAAGCCCAGCCCGACGTGGTGGAGCTTGCCGACCTGAAGTTTGGCGCCTGCCGCTTCATCGTGGCCGAACCCGCCGGCGCCGCCGAGGCGACCGCCGAGCATTACCGCCGCCTGGGCTCCATCCGTATCGCCACGAAGTACCCCAACATCACGCGTGCTCATTATGCGAAGACGGGCACCCAGGTCGAGATCGTGAAACTTCACGGCAACATCGAGCTGGCACCATTGACCGGTCTGGCCGAACGCATCGTCGATATCACGGCCACCGGCACCACGCTTCGTGAGAACAACCTGGTCATCGTCGAGGATGTCCTTTCGTCGACGGCCCGCTTCTTCGCGAACTCCTGCTCGCTGGCCACCGATGCTCGCGTGGTCGAGCTTGCCGAACGCATGCGAGCCGGTGCCGCGGCGGGCAAGTGGGAGGCCACCGTCATCGCCGGCGGGGTGCAAAGCCCGGCGGGCCCCGCGGACGGGCAATAGATCCCCCAGGCGTGATAGACTTGCGAAACTGCAGGTAAAGCAAACGATTCGGCCCGGCGTCACGAAGCGCCGGCGCCGCGAAAAACGATACGAAGCCAAACGGACACGGCAATCAAGAAAGAAGGAACCATGCGTCGCGTCATTCTGAGCAAAGACGAGCAATTCTCCAACAAGCACCTCAAGCGCACGGGCGCGTTCAACGCGAAGGCGATGGCCGCTGCCACGAGCATCATCGAGCAGGTGCGCGAGCAGGGCGATGCGGCCTTGCGCGAGCTGACCGCGAAGTTCGACGGCGTCGAGATCGACGATTTCCGCGTGCCGGCCGAGGCCATCGCCGCCGCGGCCGACCAGGTGGACGAGAAGACCGAGGCCGCGCTCATCAAGGCCGCCAAGCAGATCCGCGAATTCCATGAGCGTCAGGTCAAGCAGTCCTGGTTCAGCGTTCGCGAGGACGGCGCGCTCGTCGGCGCGAAGGTCACCCCGCTCGAAAGCGTCGGCATCTACGTGCCGGGCGGCCGCGCGCTGTATCCCTCGACGGTGCTCATGAACGCGCTGCCGGCAGCCGTTGCCGGCGTCGAGCGCATCGTGTGCGTCACCCCGCCCACCAAGGACGGCACCATCGATCCCGTGGTGCTCGAAGCATGCCGCCTGGCGGGCGTTACGGAAATCTACACCGTCGGCGGCGCGCAGGCCGTGGCCGCGCTGGCCTACGGCACCGAGTCGATCGAGCCGGTCGCCAAGATCACCGGCCCGGGCAACGCGTT
>CAVHFC010000001.1:12922-57876 GCA_963635025.1 Eubacterium sp. CAG:786 | reverse complement strand
ATCGTCATCTGCGACTCCATGGCCCAGGCCATCCAGTCCGTCAACGTCATCGCGCCCGAGCATCTCGAGTTGCACTTCGACGGCGCTATGGAGCAGCTCGGCGCCATCCGCAACGCCGGCGCCATCTTCGTGGGCGAGTGGACCCCCGAGGCCATCGGCGATTACGTTGCCGGCCCGAACCACACGCTGCCCACCGGCGGCACTGCGCGCTACGCAAGCCCCCTTTCCACCGACGAGTTCATCAAGCACTCGAGCGTTATCCAGTATTCCGCGGCCTCGCTCGCCAACGATGCGGACGCGGTGATCGCCATCGCCCGTCACGAGGGCCTTTGGGCGCACGCCCGCAGCGTCGAGCTGCGCAAGAACCTGGTGGAAACCGGCAACATCTACGGCTTGGAGGGCGCGGATGAATAGCGTTCGCGCATCGGCGCCGCAGCTGGCCGGCGTCACGCCCTACGACCCGAAGTACCTGCCCGCCGACGCATATTTGTCGGCCAACGAGAATCCTTCCGACATCGCCGCGGAGGTTCGCCAGGAAGTGAAGCGCGAGCTGAACAAGGTTGCCTTCAATCGCTACCCCGATCCTTTGGCCAACGAGCTGCGTGACATGATCGCCGCCGCCAACGGGCTCGACCGCGACCAGGTTCTTCTGGGCAACGGCGGCGACGAGCTGCTGTTCAACGTCGCGCTTGCCTATGGCGGGCCGGGGCGCAAGTTCCTCAACATGCCGCCGACGTTTTCGGTGTACGAGAACAACGCGCAGCTGACGAACACCGAGATAGTGAATGTCCCGCGCCGCGCCGATTACTCCATCGACGAGGAGGCGGTGCTTGAGCGCGTGGCGCAAGGCGATATCGATTACATTATCGTGACCAGCCCGAACAACCCCACAGGCGACTTGGCCGACGACCGTTTCATCTTGAAGCTGCTTGACGCCACCGACGCGCTCGTGATGGTCGACGAGGCCTACTTCGAGTTCTCGCGCGGCACCATGCGCCCGTATCTGGCGCAGCATAAGAACCTCGTCATCCTGCGCACGTTCTCCAAGGCGTTTTCGCTGGCGGGCGTCCGCGTGGGCTACTTGCTGGGAAACGCCGAGGTCATCCGCGAGTTTATAAAGGTGCGCCAGCCGTATTCGGTCGACGCCGTCTCGCAGGCCATCGCGCGCGTGGTGTTCCGCAACCGTGCGAAGTTCGAGCACGGAATCATGCAGATCATCGACGAGCGCGCGCGCGTGTTCGGGGAGCTGACCAAGATCGAGGGCGTCACCGCGTACCCGTCGCACGCGAACTACATCCTGTTCCATGTAAAGGGCGCCGACGTGGTGTGGCAGAAGCTTTACGATCGGGGCATTCTGGTGCGTGACTTCAGCCATGCGCCGCGCCTGGAGATGTGCCTGCGCGTGACCGTTGGCAGCCCGGAGGAAAACGATCGCTTCCTCGGTGCCTTGCGGGAGATTCTGGCGGAAGGCTAGCGCGCCTTTCCGGCGGCGTTTTCTGCTGGATGTTCGAGAAAGGAATTCGCATGAGCGAACGTGCGGCGCGAATCTCGCGCAAGACGAAGGAGACCGACATCGAGTTGTCGCTCGACTTGGACGGCGCCGGCACCACCGACGTCGAAACGGGTATCGGGTTCTTCGACCATATGCTGACGGCGTTCGGTCGTCACGGCCTGTTCGATCTGTCGGTGCGCTGCGAGGGCGACCTTGAGGTCGACGGGCATCACAGCGTCGAGGACGTGGGCATCGTCATGGGGCAGGCGTTTGCGCGCGCCCTTGGCGACAAGCGCGGCATCAGGCGTTTCGGCGACATCGCGCTTCCTATGGACGAGGCGCTCATTCAGGCGGCCGTCGACATTTCCGGGCGTGGCGCGCTTTTCTGGGATGCGCAGGTGCCGCCGGTGATGGTGGGCTCCTTCGACGCGACGCTTGCCAAGGAGTTCTTCATCGCCTTCGCCGCCAACGCTGGCGTGACGCTGCACATTCGCGAGCTTGCGGGCGAGAACACGCACCACGTGATCGAGGGCATGTTCAAGGCCGTCGCACGTGCGATGCGCCAGGCCTGCGAGCCCGATCCTCGTGCGGGCGATGCGCTGCCCTCCACGAAGGGTCTGCTGTAGGGAAACGGGCCCGTGGGGCTTGTTCATTTGAGTCGCGATTATCGGAAAGGTTCTCATGATCGCTGTCGTTGACTATAAGAAGGGCAACCTGCTTTCCGTCGAGCGCGGGCTTCGCGCCGTCGGGGGCGACGCGCGCATAACCGACGATGCCGCTGCCATCGCGGCTGCCGATGCCATCGTACTGCCCGGTGTGGGGGCCTTTGCAGATGCCGTTGCCACCATGAATGAGCTGGGGCAGATGGACGCCATTCGCTCGCGCGTGTCCGCCGGCGTGCCGTTTATGGGCATCTGCCTGGGGCTTCATCTGCTGTTCGAGGAGGGGACAGAGGGCGCTCCGGCCACTGGCAACCCGCGCGGCTTGGGTATTCTACCCGGTTGCGTCGATCGCATGCCGGCCGCCGATGCCGCGGGCAATGCCTTCAAGGTGCCGCATGTTGGCTGGAATACGGTCGAGTTTGTCTCTGCTGGTGAGGCGGGCGCAGCCGGGGCAACCGAGCCCTGCCCGCTGTTCGATGGCATCCCTTCCGGCACCTACTTCTACTTCACGCACAGCTACATCGCGCCGGAGACGAAAGCCGCGGTCGCAACCACCACGCACAGCGTCACCTTCCCCTGCGCCGTGCAGCACGGCAACGTGTTCGGCCTGCAGTTCCATCCCGAGAAAAGCTCGGACGCGGGTGCGCGCGTGCTGCGCAATTTCGTCGACTTCGCGGCGGGCGCTCGTCCGTCTTCGGAAAACTAGGAGGCTTTCATGTACCTGCTTCCGGCAATCGATATCTTGGGTGGTAAGGCCGTTCGCTTGGCGAAAGGTGACTATGCCCAGGTCACCGTCTACAACGACGATCCCGTGGCTCAAGCGCGCATCTTCGAGGAGGCCGGCGCCACTTGGGTGCACGTGGTCGACTTGGACGGCGCGCGCACGGGAGATCCCGCAAACATCGCCATCGTCGAGCGCATCGTGCGCGAAACATCGCTGTCGGTGGAAATCGGCGGCGGTATTCGCAGCTTGGAGACGCTGAAGCGCCTCGCCGACGTGGGTGCGGCGCGCATGGTCTTGGGGACCGCGCTTGTGAACGACCCTGAACTTGCGCGTGCGGCCGTTGCGGCCGTGGGCGGCGACAGGCTGACCGCCGGCATCGATGCCAAGGGCGGGGAAGTGGCCGTTTCAGGCTGGATCGAGGGTTCGGGCGTGGCTGCGACCGACTTGGCGCGCGCCATGGGCGAGGCCGGTTTCAAGCACGTGGTGTACACCGACATCGCGCGCGACGGCATGCAGACCGGCGTCGACCCGGCGGCCTACGTGGCCATGGCAAAGGCGTTCGGGAACCCCGTCATCGCCTCGGGCGGCGTGGCGAGCGTGGAGGATATCAGGAACTTGGCCCAGGTGGCGGACAGCATCGAAGGCGTCATCACCGGACGCGCCGTGTACGAGGGCACGCTCGACGTCGCTTGCGGCGTGGCGGCCTGCAAGGAGGCCTCGAATGCTCGCTAAACGCGTTATCCCCTGCATGGACGTCAAAGATGGCCGCGTGGTCAAGGGCGTCAACTTCGTGAACCTGCGCGATGCAGGCGATCCCATCGAGCTGGCGCAGCGCTACGACGAGCAGCGCGCCGACGAAGTGGTGTTCTTGGACATCACCGCCACAAGCGACAAGCGCGAAACCACGGTCGACCTCGCTAGCCGCGCGAGCGCCAACCTGCATCTGCCGTACTGCGTGGGCGGTGGTTTTCGCAGCGTCGCCGACATCCGCCGCATGATCGCCGCCGGTGCCGACAAGGTGTCGGTGAACAGCGCCGCCGTGGCGAACCCCGAGCTCATCACCGAGGCTGCTGCCGCGTTCGGCACGCAGGCCATCCTGTGCGCCATCGACGCGAAGCAGGTTGCGGGCAATCCCAACAAGTGGGAGGTTTACGTGCACGGTGGGCGCACGGCCACGGGCATCGACGCTATAGAGTGGGCGGCCGAAGCGGCGCGGCGCGGCGCGGGCGAGATCCTGCTGACCAGCATGGACCGCGACGGCAGCAAGGACGGCTTCGACTGCGCGCTCACCCGCGCGGTAGCGCGTGCGGTCGACATCCCCGTCATCGCCTCGGGCGGCGTGGGCAAGCTCGAGCACTTCGCCGAGGGCATCATCGAAGGCGAGGCCGACGCGGTGCTGGCGGCGAGCGTTTTCCACTTCGGCGAGCTGACCGTTCGCGAGGTGAAGGAATACATGCGCGCCCAAGGCATCCCCGTGCGCCTGTAACGGCTGACCTGCTCTTGCATTCGCGGATAAACTCCCGCAATGAAAATTCGTAGGCGCGAGCGAAAGCTCGCGCAGCCCAAAACAGCGCCGAAGGCGCGTGCCAATATCGTAGCCACGAAAGGACTCTCATGCAGGCAGAGCTTCCCGAATTGAAATACAACGATGCCGGCCTCATCCCCTGCATCGTGCAGGATGTGCAGACGCGCGAGGTGCTCATGATGGCCTGGATGAACGCCGAAAGCTTGGCGCTGACGCTTGAACGTGGCGAGACGGTATTCTGGAGCCGCAGCCGCCAGGAGATTTGGCACAAGGGTGCCACCAGCGGAAACACGCAGAAGATCACCGAGCTGCGCTACGATTGCGACGCTGACACGCTGCTGGCCCTCGTTCATCCGGCCGGTCCCGCCTGCCACACCGGCGCCACCAGCTGCTTCTTCCGAACCCTGGCCACCTTCGAATAGCGAAGATCGATACGCCAAGGCGGCCCCGAAGCATTCCGGGGCCGCTTCGCATGCTGAGGCGCAACGCCCGCCGCGGGAACATCGCTGCGCACGAATTATCCCCTCATCTTGCAAGCATCTGCCTCATTTGACATACGAATGAGGCAAATATTCAAGAAAATGGGGACCTCATGTACGACGAGGGCCGAAACCTGCCAGGAATTCCGAATCGAGGGGCGTTTTGGGGTTTGAATCGCTGTTGGGGCAGACAGGTTGATCACTTCTGGGTGAACGTGATGTCGACGCATCTTTCTGACCTTGGGAAATGCGGGGGACTGTTTTCCCTTGCGAGGACCTTTCGGCAAGATGCGCCCCTCGATTCGGAAAAGTTGGCACAAAACGGCGAAATTCGATACGCAGTCCCGCCCCCAGCCAGCTCCCGCCCGCCTTCCGCCTCATCCCGCCCCACCTTCCGCCATCTCTCGCCCCTCTCGCCACACGTGCTCTTCGAATAGTTATCTGGTCTTATGCGCTTGCAAGGTTGACCTCTTTGCGCTACGCTTGCGCCAGTTCTTTTCCATTCCACGGAAGAAACCCTTCATATCAATCGTCCCCCGCGTATTTTCTCAAGCGTTCTCTTCGCGCGTTTCGGGGGCAAAAACCCAATTTGCAAGGAGGAATAAGGGTGAAGTTCTTTCTGGACACGGCTGATCTGGCCGAAATCGAGGAAGCCGCAAGCTGGGGAGCGCTCGCGGGCGTGACCACCAACCCGTCGCTGTACGCGAAAATCGGCGGCAAGCTCGACGACTTCCACAACCACATGAAGCGCATCTGCGACATCGTCGGCCCCGACTGCCCGGTGTCCGCCGAATCCGTCGCCATGACCCGTGACGAAATCGTCGCCGACGGCCGCAAGCTGGCCGAAATCGCCCCGAACATCGTGGTGAAGGTCCCCACCATGGTCGAGGGCCTCGCCGCCACGCACACGCTGGCCGCCGAGGGCATCCCGGTCAACATGACGCTGTGCTTCTCCGTGCCGCAGGCGTTACTCGCCGCTCGCGCCGGCGCCCGTTACATCAGCCCCTTCATCGGCCGCTTCGACGACATCTCCGAGGACGGTTTGGAGCAGGTCAGCAACATCGTGACCGCCATCAACAACTACGATTTCACCTCCAACACCGTCAACGGCGAGCAGGTCGAGATCATCGCCGCCTCCGTGCGCAGCGCCAACCACGTGACGCAGGCCGCGCTCATGGGCGCCGACATCGCGACCGTTCCCTTCGCCGTCCTGAAGAAGATGGTCCTGCATCCGCTGACCGACCGCGGTCTGGACACCTTCATGAAGGACTGGGAGAAGGTTGCTAACGCATGAGTGACGAAAAGACCGTGAGCGCCCCTTCGCAGGCTGATCAGGCGCCCGCGCCCGAAGCCGCTCCCGCGAAGCGCCGCCCTGGCCGTCCGAGGAAAAAACCTGTTGCCGAAACGCCGGCGGCTGAAGCTTCCTCTGAGGCCGCATCGGCCAAGGATTCCGCTCCCGCGCCCGAAGCCGCTCCCGCGCGGCGTCGCCCCGGCCGCCCGCGCAAAAACCCCGAAGCGGATAGCGCCGCCCCGGCCGCATCCGAATCCGCTTCCGAGGACGCTGCTCCGGCTCCCGCACGCCGCCGCCCCGGCCGCCCGCGCAAGAATCCTGAAGCTTCCGCCGACAACGCCGCGCCCGCATCCGATGCTGCTCCCGCGGCAACCGAGAGCACTCCGGCATCGGCAGACGCCGCCCCAGAGGCGCAGGCCGCTCCCGCACGTCGCCGCCCCGGCCGTCCGCGCAAGCGTGCCCAGGGCGAAGGCGAGGCTTTCGCGGAAGGTTCCGCAACTTCGGATGGCGCGTCCGCTTCGGACGAAAAGCCCCAAAGCGCCGACGACGCTCCCGCGGCCGATATGGCTCCCGGACGTGCAGCTCGTGCCGCGCGCACGCCGCGCAAATCGGTGCATGCCAGCGGATCGCAGCATAACCAGCCTCAAGAAGCGCGTGAGGGCGAAGGCCACGAAGCGCGTGAGGGGCGCAACAACCGTTCGGGCGGAAAGGGGAATGCCCGAAACGATCGCAACGATCGCAACCAGGGCAATCAAGGTAAGGATCGCAACCGCAATCGCGGCAACAACAACGACCGTCACCAGCGTCGTCAGCATCAGAATCGCGAGGTCGCTCCCAGCGTCACCAAGGACGATCTGGCCAAGCTCAAGGTTGCCGAGCTGCGCGCGAAGGCGGCCGAGCTCGACGTCGACGTCACCGGCCTGAAGAAGGCGGAACTCATCGATGCGGTCTACGAAGCCGCGGTGAAGGCGGAAGGCTTCATCGAGGTGGAGGGCATCCTCGACATCATGCAGGACGGCTACGGCTTCTTGCGCACGAACGGCTACCTGCCCAGCGAACAGGACTGCTACGTCGGCTTGTCCACCATTCGCCGCAACGGCCTTCGCAAGGGCGACAAGATCACCGGCACCACGCGTCCGGCTCGCCCCAACGAGAAGTACGCCGCCGTGCAGAAGATCTCCACCGTCAACGGGCTGCCTGCCGAGGAATGCGTCAAGCGCGTGCGCTTCGGCGACCTTACCCCGGTGTACCCGGACGACTGCCTGGTCATGGAACACGGCAAGCAGACCACGACGGCGCGCGTCATCGACCTGGTAAGCCCCATCGGCAAAGGTCAGCGCGGGCTCATCGTCAGCCCGCCGAAGGCCGGCAAGACCACCATCCTCAAGGATATCGCGGCTGCCATCAGCGCGAACAATCCCGAGGTGCACCTCATGTGCCTGCTGGTGGACGAGCGCCCCGAAGAAGTCACGGACATGCAGCGCTCCATCAAGGGCGAGGTCATTTCCTCGACCTTCGACATGCCCACCGAAAACCACATCCAGGTGTCCGAGCTGGTCATCGAGCGTGCGAAGCGCCTGGTCGAACAGGGTAAGGACGTCGTGGTGCTGCTTGACAGCCTCACGCGCCTGGCCCGCGCCTACAACTTGGCGCAGCCCGCAAGCGGTCGCATCCTCTCCGGTGGCGTCGATTCCACGGCCCTTTACCCGCCGAAGAAGTTCTTGGGCGCTGCGCGCAACATCGAGGGCGGCGGAAGCCTGACCATCTTGGCGTCGGCTCTCGTCGAAACCGGCTCGAAGATGGACGAGGTCATCTTCGAGGAGTTCAAGGGCACCGGCAACATGGAGCTCAAGCTCGATCGCAACCTGGCCGATCGCCGCATCTTCCCGGCCATCGATCCGGTTGCCTCCGGTACGCGCAAGGAAGACCTGCTGCTCAACCCGCAGGAGGCCCCGCTCATCTGGGCGGTTCGTCGCATCCTTGCGAACACCAACAACACCGAACGCGCCATGGACATGCTCATCAAGTCGCTCAAGCAAACCGACAACAACGCGGAATTCTTGATGCGCACGGCGAAAAAGGCGCAGCACTCCAACGGCTCTGCGCAGAACCTTGAGTTCTAACGTGCTTCGCTTCGCAAGCGTTTATCGGTGAAACCAGCGGGGGATAGCGTCTCTTCGAGGCGTCGTTCCCCGCTTTTTCAAATCAAGTCCATCAATTTGACAAGGGGGGTTTATGCCAACGCCCGAAAAGGCCAGCGTGATTCGCGCGCACGGCCTGACGAAGACCTATGGCGCCGTGAACGTCGTCAACGGCTTGTCCATGGACGTCCATGAAGGGGACATCTACGGCTTTGTCGGACGCAACGGTTCCGGCAAGTCGACCACCATGAAGATGATCTGCGGCCTCATCTCCGCAAACGGCGGCGAGCTTGAAGTGCTCGGCTCCAACCCCGCCGCGCGCGAGGGGATGACCGGCGTCGGGGCGCTTATCGAGGCCCCGGGCCTGCTCGACCGCATGAGCGCGCTCGACAACCTCGTCTATAAGGCAACCGCCCTAGGCGTTGCGGATGCGCAGGCCGAATGCATGAGGCTGCTCAACCTCGTCGGTCTGGCCGATACGGCCTCGAAGCCGGCGAAGAGCTTCTCTTTGGGCATGAAGCAGCGCCTGGGCATCGCGCTGGCGCTCGTGGGATCCCCGAAGGTTTTGCTGCTCGACGAGCCGTTCAACGGGCTCGACCCCGCCGCGACGCACGAGATGCGCGAGGCGCTTCAGCGTCTGAACCGCGAGCAGGGCATGACCATCCTCATTTCCAGCCACATCCTCGACCAGCTCAACCGCTTCGCCACGCGCTTCGGCGTCATCGATGCCGGCAAGATGGTCGTCGAATTCGAAAGCGACCGCATGGAGGAGATGGCAGCCGGCGTCATTCGCCTGCGTTGCACCGACATGGTCAAGGCCCGCGAGGCAATCTCCTGCGCGATGCCCGACGTCAAGTTTGATTCGACCGACGACGGGGCGCTTACCGTCCCCGCGACGGGAACTTCCCTCGAGGAAGTCTCGTCGGTTCTGTTCAAGGCGAACCTGCAGGTCGTGGAGCTCACCCGCACGCAGCGCGACGTCGAGGAGTTCTTCCTCGGCCTTATGGGAAGCACCGCCCCGAGCGCAGATGGCCCCTATGGCACCGGTGCTAAAACCGAAGCAACCAAGGGAGGTCGATAACATGATGTCCATCCTGAAGGCCGACCTTCGCCGCATGCTGAACCTACACGGCAACTTCTACGGTTATATGGTGGCGTACCTGATCGTCGTGCTGCTGATGTCGATCGGCATTCCGATGCTCGGCAACCTGCTCAATGACATGGCCGCCCAGTCCGGCAACACGGAACTTGCAACCGACATGTCGGGCCTGTTCGCCTCTCCGCTTGCGTTCCTTTCCTCGAGCCTTTCCGCCTTCGGAATAGTGTCCATCTTCGCAAGCTGGTGCGTGGCGAGTTTCTGCTGGTCTGACATGCGCTGCGGCTTCGATCGCACCATGGTGAGCGGCTGCGGCAAGAAGCTCTACTACTTGGAGAAGCTCCTGTTCGCGTTGGCGATGAGCTTCGTCTTCGTGGTGATCGGCATGGTCGTTTCGCTGCTTGCGGCGATCGCCACCGTAGGCATTGCGGGCGGGAGCTCCGTCGTCTCGATCGTTTTGTGGTGCGTGCTGCTCACGCTGATATGCTGGTCTTGCGCAAGCTTGACGCTTTTCGTCATGTGGATCACGAAAAGCCACGTCATCGCTATGGTCGCCGGGTTCACGCTTGCCGCCGGCGCACTTTCGAGCATCGTCGGCCTGTTTATCGGCTCCATTCCCACCTTGGCAAACGTATGGGGCGAGATCATAGCCTGGTTCCCCTGCAATGCGTTCTCGCGACTGAGCATCATCGTCGACGGGGAGCTTGCGCTCGCCGCGATGGACTGGGCGCACGTGCTCGTGCCCTCGGCAGCGTGCCTGGCGATATCGTTTGGGTGCGCCCTCGCCGTGCTGCGCCGTCGGGACATGTAGACGTTGAACGGGGCGCGCCAGCTCGCTGGGGTTCAAGCGAACAAACGCATCCGCTTGCTGCGTTGATGGGAGGCGATCCTTGCGGGTCGCCTCCTGTTGTTTTGTGCGGGTGGTCTTGCGGGGCGTAGGGCCGGCGAAGCTCAGTCGTATAATGCTCCGGTAACCCTCAAGCAAGGAGCGTTCATGTCGAACGAATTCACCGATACCTCTCAGCCCTCGCAGCCCGAACGGCCCAAGCGGGAGCAGCCCGAGCGGCCCGCGGATCACGCGCAGCCGACGCCGCCCGCACCGCAGGCCGCTGGACGCGCGTCGTCTTTGCGGCCCGCGCCGCTTCCCGCGTATCCGCCCAAGCGCCATGGCTGGATCGTCGCCATCGTCGCGATCGTGGCCGCCTTCGCCCTGTGCGCGCTTGGCATCGGCTCGTGCACCACGGTGCTTTCCTCGGCGTCGAGTGCGCTTGTCGGCTCAACGTCCCAAGAGGAAGTGCAGTCCGACAGCATCGCCATCATCACCATCAGCGGAACCATCGGCTACGACGGCACGACGGCAAGCCCCGAAGGCCTGAAGGCCCAGCTTAACCGCGCTGCCGCCAACGACCATATCAAGGGCGTGGTTTTGCGCGTGAACTCTGGCGGCGGCACGGCGACGGCGGGCGAGGAGATGGCCACCTACGTCAGGCAGTTCCGCGAGGAAACCGGCAAGCCCGTGGTGGTCTCGAGCGCGGCAACCAACGCCAGCGCCGCCTACGAGGTCTCCAGTCAAGCGGACTATATCTTCACGGCGAAAACCACCGCGATCGGCTGCATCGGCACGGCCATGCAGTTCACCGACATCTCCGATCTGCTCGACAAGCTCGGCATCGATATCGACAACGTCACCTCTTCGGAAAGCAAGGACTCCAGCTACGGCACACGTGCGCTCACCGAAGAGGAGCGCGCCTACTATCAGAATATGGTCGAGAAGATCAACGCCACGTTCATCGAAAACGTCGCCACAGGTCGCGGGATGGATGTCGAAGCGGTTCAGGCCTTGGCGACGGGGCTTTCGTTCACGGGTGAGGACGCGGTGGAAAACGGCCTGGCCGACGAGATCGGCACGAAGGAGGACGCCGTGGCCAAGGCGGCGAGCCTTGCCGGCATCCAGAAGTATGGTACCGTGAATCTGCAATCCGATTCTGGCAGCGTGTCCGATCTGCTGGATCTGCTCTCGAAGGATAATAGCTCGGTTTCGGCTGCCGAGGTGGCCGATGCTTTGAAGGAGATAGCAACTGATGGCAACAACGCAAACTAAAACCGAAGCGGTTAGCTGGCCTGCTCGCGCGGTGGTCACCGCCGGCATGCCCTACGGTAACAAACCGCTGCACTTCGGCCATATCGCCGGCGTTTTCGTGCCCGCCGATTGCTTCGCGCGCTTTCTGCGCGACCGCATCGGGGCCGATAACGTGCGCTTCATCAGCGGTACCGACTGCTTCGGTTCGCCCATCAACGAGGGCTACCGCAAGCTGGTGGAAGCCGGCGAGTTCGATGGAACCATCGAGGATTACGTGCAGCGCAACCACGAAAAGCAGAAGGCGACGCTTCAATCCTATGACATCGCGCTGAGTGTGTACGAGGGGTCGAACATCGGTCATTGCGGCGAGGTGCATCAGCATATCAGCGAGGCCTTCATCACCAAGCTGCACGAAAACGGCTGGCTGCACAAGCGCGCCACGCTGCAGTTCTACGACGCGCAGGCCGGCACGTTTTTGAACGGTCGCCAGGTTGTCGGGCATTGCCCGGTGCAGGGCTGCAAGTCGGAGCACGCCTACGCCGACGAGTGCGACCTGGGCCACAGCTACGCGCCCGAGGATCTGATCGCGCCGACTTCGTCGCTGACGGGCACCACGCCCGAGATGCGACCGGTGGAGAACTGGTACTTCGACCTGCCGGCGTTCGCCGATTTCCTGCGCGGCCACGTGGCCTCCCTTGAGGCCGACCCCGAGGTTCGCCCCATCGTCCCGCAGGTCATCAAGGAGTTCTTGGAGCCGCCCGTCGTCTTCATCAAGAACGAGCTGCGCGAGGATTACCAGGCCATCGCCGACAAGCTGCCTGAGCACACCCTGCACGAGCCCGAGGCGGGCAAGCAGTCGTTTTCCATCGAGTTCGCCGACATCGATGCGCGCGACGCCGCGCGCGACGTTCTCACGCAGGCGTCCATCCGCTTCCGCACCGGCAAGACGCTCGTGCCCTTCCGCATCACCGGCAACATCGAGTGGGGCGTGAAGGCCCCGGTTATCGACGGCCTTGAGGGGCTGACGGTGTGGTGCTGGCCCGAAAGCCTGTGGGCGCCGATGAGCTTCACCATGGCCGTCAACGACAAGATGGGCCTGCCGCGCGGCAGCTGGCGCGATTTCTGGTGCTCGGAAGACGCCGAGGTCTACCAGTTCATCGGCCAAGACAACCTGTATTTCTACGGGGTTGCGCAGCCGGCGCTCATCGAGGCGCTGCGCCCGGGCGACATCCTCGCTCCCGGCGAGACGGACCGGCCGCTTCGCCAGACGAAGCTCATCGCGAACCATCACATCCTGCTCGGGAACAAGAAGGCTTCCTCGTCGGGCTCCGTCAAACCCCCCACGGCCGACGAGCTGCTCGACTACTACACGCCCGAGCAGCTGCGCGCGCACTTCCTGGCGCTTGGCCTGGATCAGAAGTCCGTTGGCTTCAAGCCCAAGCCCTTCGAGCAGGACGAGTCCAAGCGCGACAACCCGCGCTACGCCGACCCGGTCCTCAAAGAGGGCTCGCTGCTCACCAATGTGTTCAACCGCTTGGCACGCAGCTGCTTCTACGAGGCGCAGAAGAATTTCGAGGGCTACCTGCCGCTCGGTGAGGTCTCGCCCGAGGTGCGCGAGCGCGCGCATGCCGTGATGAACGACTATGACGCGACCATGCATAAGGTGGAGCTGCATACCATCATGTCCATTATGGACACCTTTATCCGCTGGTCGAACAAGTACTGGACGGACAATATCCGCACGGCGGAGAAGGAAGGCGACGATGCGCTGCGCCGTCAGACGCTTGTGGATTGCTTCTATCTGCTGCGCATCTGTACGCTGCTGATGCACCCGGTCGTCCCGCGCGGCTGTGAGAAGATCTGCGATTACTTAAGCTTCGAGTTCGACGACTTCTTCAGCTGGAATTACGACTTCGAGGGCTTTGAGGAGCTGTGCCACGGTTCGGAGCTGGAAGACGGGCGCCATCGCGTGCGCGAGCTTCCCCCGCGCTTCGACTTCTTCTCCAAGCACCCGAGCCAGTTCAAGTAGCGCGCAGGCGGTTTTGGCAGCATGCATGTAGATTTGTTTTCCGACGGCTCGTCCCGGGGCAATCCCGGGCCGGGCGGTTACGGTTCCATCCTGCGTTTCGTCGACAGCAAGGGCGGCGTGCACGAACGCGAGTTCTCGCAGGGGTTTCGCGCCACGACGAACAACCGCATGGAGCTGCTCGGGTGCATCGTCGCGCTTGAGGCGCTCAAGCGTCCGTGCCAGGTGACGGTGTATTCCGACTCGCAGTACCTGGTCAACGCCTTCAAGCAGCACTGGGTTGACGGATGGCTCAAGCGCGGGTGGAAGAACGCGCAGAAGCAGCCCGTGAAAAACGTCGATCTGTGGAAGCGCATGCTTGAGGCGAAACGCCCGCATGACGTCGAATTCGTGTGGGTCAAGGGTCACGCGGGTCATGCCGAAAACGAGCGTTGCGACGCGCTGGCGACGGCGGCCGCAGACGATCCCGCGCGCCATCGGGAAGACGTCGGGTTCACAGGGTAGATGCTGCGGTGCGGGGCTCAACCCCTGCGCCTCGCACCGGCTTTTGAGCGCCTTACCCCTCGCAGGCCTGCGTGATCAGCCGGCGCAGCGCGTCGAAACCGTCTTTCTTTTCGCTCGAGGTCACCAGCATGGGGATATCGTCGGTAAGGTTCAGCTGTCGGCGCAGCATTGCCGCTTGGCGCTGGCCCGCCGACCGGGAAAGCTTGTCCGACTTCGTCAGCACCACGGCAAACGGCAGGCCCGCTTCCTGCAGAAACGAGATCATGTTCAGGTCAAGCTGCTGCGCCTCGTGGCGGATGTCCACCAGGCTCACCACCAGCGCGAAATTGCGGTCCTGGTTGAAATACCCCTCGATCAGTTCGGCCCAGCGGCCCTTCTCCGATTTCGCGACGCGCGCATAGCCGTATCCGGGCAGGTCGACGAAGCGGGCGGTGCCGGTGGTGAAGAAGTTGATGGTGGACGTTTTGCCGGGCTTCTGCGAAACCTTGGCCAGGCTCTTGCGCCCGAACAGGGCGTTGAGCATGGAGGACTTGCCGACGTTTGATCGTCCGGCGAACGCGACCTCGGGCAGCGTCGAGGGCGGCAGCTGCGACGAGATGCCGAAAGATCTCTCGAAAGATACGTTGTTGAAGTTCATGGATGCTCCTTGTGCCTGTTTTGCCGCGCTGGCGCGACTCGAGCGGCGGTCCTGACCGACTTTAGGCGCTGGCTTGCGGCCCTGTCGGTGCCTTGGTTGTTGATTCGTCTTGGCTCATGGTAGCGGCTGCGTGCGCTCAGACGAGCCGCTTCTTCATCTTTTGCACAAAGAGGGTACGACATGGCTGACCTTCGATCGGTCCTCGACGCCCGCTTCGTCTTGCGGGTCTGCTCGTCGCGTTGCTTGGCGTCTTTGCGACCGACAGGGTGGTCAAGGCGCCGTTCACTTGTTCGCGCGACCTGTGCAAACGGGGCAGCTTGCATGCGCAAGGTGACGGGGCGGGGAGGGCTGCCGCGCGCATCATTTGGCAACGCTTATCGCGAAAATTAAAGTTAGATATTATCAACGCAGGTGGTTAACAGAATTTAAATCAATTGACGCGCCCTCCTGAGGAGTCTATTCTCTCGATACATCCCATTGATTCGCAAGTGGGAGCATCCCGCTTCCGCTTGCCTTACGCGGGCATGCGCGCTCGCAAGAAAGGAAGGGCATCATGAAGTTCCCGAAGAACGGTGGTTGGCTGATCGGCGCTGGTTTTCTGCTCGGTACGGTGGGCGTGAAGGCCGTCACCTCCGACACCGCTAAGAAGGTCTACGTCCAGGGCGTGGCCAAGGGTCTGCAGGCCAAGGCTGCTTACCAGGACGTCGTCGAGCAGGCCAAGTGCCAGGTCGATGACATCGTTGCCGAGGCCAGCTACATCAACGAGGCCGGCAAGGAGCAGGCCACCGCACCCGTCGAGCCTGCTGCCGAATAGCTTAGCGGCTTATCATGCAGTGCAAAATCGCGAACGAGCTTCCCGGCCGTTTGCGCGTGACGCTGGCGGGACCTGTCCCGTCAGCGGATCTTGATGCCCTCTATCGCGTGCTGGGGCAGTGCGCCGACATCACGAAGTCGACGGTCTACCCGCGCATCGGCAGCGTGGCCATCGTCTATCGCGCAACGTCCGGCGCGCGGCAGCGCGTGCTCGATCATCTGGCGTCCATCGACGCCGAAGCCATTTCGAAGGCGAAGTCGGGCTGCGGGCTCGACCTCGCTCCGCGCACGCATTCGCTGCTCATGGACTTGGCAAGCCTGGTGGGCGCGCACTTCATGCGCCGCTGGTTTTTGCCCAAGCCCCTTGCTGCGGCATGGACGGTGTGGAGCTATCGCAAGTTTCTGTGGGCTGGCCTGAAGTCTTTGGCGGCGGGCCGCTTGGATGTTCCCGTGCTCGACGCGGCCGCCATCGGTATTTCGTTCGTCAAGCGCGATCCGCGCACGGCCGGGCTCACCATGCTTCTGCTCAACGTCGGCGAAACCCTCGAGGAGTACACGCGCAGCCGCTCGGAGGGCGCGCTCATCAACGCGCTGCTCGACCTGCCCGAAACCGCGCAACTGGTCGAAGGCGACACCGAAACGCAGGTTCCGGCTGCCTCGCTCAAGCCGGGCCAGCGCATCGCCGTGCGCACCGGCATGCCCGTCAGCGTCGACGGCGTGGTCGTTTCCGGAACCGCCATGGTCAACCAGGCTGCGCTCACTGGCGAGCCCTTGGCGGTCGAGCGCACCGTCGGCGACGACGTGTTCGCCGGCACTGCGGTAGAAGACGGCGAGATCATCGTGGAGGTCAAGGCCAACGAGGGGCAGACCAAGCTGCGCTCCATCGTGAACCTGGTCGAGCAGACCGAAACGTACAAATCTGAGACGCAGTCGCGCATGGAGCACCTGGCCGATCGCATCGTTCCATGGAACTTCCTGCTCGCGGGCATCGTGGCGCTCACCATCCGCAGCCTGGTGAAAACCTCGGCGGCGCTCATGGTCGACTATTCGTGCGCGCTGAAGCTAACTGGATCGATCGCGGTGCTTTCGGCCATGAGCCAGTCCGCGCAGTCCGGCTTCACCGTCAAGGGCTCTCAGCACTTGGAGAACATGGCGCAGGCCGACACCATCGTCTTCGACAAGACGGGCACGCTCACCGAGGCCACACCTGAGGTTGCAAGCGTTTTGGTGCTTGACGTCTGGGACGAAGATGAGGTGCTGCGCTTCGCTGCCTGCTTGGAGGAGCACTTCCCGCATCCGGTGGCCCGCGCCGTCGTGCGCGCCGCAGCTGAGAGGGGCCTTGAACACCGCGAGCGTCACGCCGAGGTGGAGTACATCGTCGCCCATGGCATCGCCAGCTCCCTTGACGGCAAGCGCGTCGTCATCGGTTCGGAGCACTTCGTGGTCGGCGACGAGAAGGTTGCCATCACCGAGGCGCAAAAGGAACTCATCGCGGAAAAGACCGCGGGGCTCTCGCCGCTGTATCTGGCGGTCGACGGCAAGCTCATGGGTGTCATCGGGGTGCACGATCCGCTCAAACCCGGTGTGCCCGAGGCGGTTGCAAGCCTGCGCGAGCTCGGTTTCACGCGTGTCATCATGCTTACCGGCGACAACGAGCGCACGGCCGCCCGTATCGCCGCTGCGGCCGGCGTAACGGAGTTCCATGCGAACTTGCTGCCCGAGGACAAATACGCCTTCGTCGAGAGCCTCAAGGCGCAAGGCGCGCGCGTGGTCATGGTCGGCGACGGCGTCAACGATGCGCCGGCGCTGGCGCTGTCCGACGTGGGGATCGCCATGGGGCAGGGGACCGCTGTGGCCAAGGAGGTCGCCGATATCACGCTCACGGGCGGCAACATGAGCGCCATCGTCTCTCTGCGACGCATGTCGGAGGGGCTGATGGAGCGCCTGTCCGCCAGCTTCAAGGGCGTGATACTCATCAACTCGGCGCTTTTGGGCGCGGGCATCGCCGGCGTCATCACGCCGCAGGCCTCCTCGCTTCTGCACAACGCCACCACGGTGGCGCTGTCCATGCGCAACAGCAAGAAGTACGAGGTCTGATTTGGCAATTTGGCGATGATGTGAGGTTCGCCATCTTGAAAGAACGCCCCCTTGCGCGCTGCGAGGGGGCGTTTTATACTTCGAGGGCTGTTTTTATCACACATGCATGCGCGACCTGTCCCGCTAGTGACCGTTCAGCGGTTGCGGGCTCCGGGGAAGACCGCGTGCAGAGGACTAACGAATGGAGAGAACAATGGCAAAAATCAGCATCCAGACGCTGCTTGACGCTGGCGCGCACTTCGGTCATCAGAAGCGCCGCTGGAACCCGAAGATGAAGTCTTACATCTTCGGCGCTCGCGGCGACATCTACATCCTGGACCTCAAGCAGACGCTCGTCGGCATGGACCAGGCTTACACCTTCGTTTCCAACATCGCCAAGAACGGCGGCTCCGTGCTGTTCGTGGGCACCAAGAAGCAGGCTCAGGAAGCCGTTGCCGACGCCGCGAACCGCTGCGGCATGCCCTACGTCAACGCCCGTTGGCTCGGTGGCATGATGACCAACTTCGTGACCATCCGCTCCCGCGTGCAGCGCATGGAGGAGCTCGAGGGCATGGAGGCCGACGGCCGCATGGCTCTGCTGCCGAAGAAGGAGCAGATCCTGCTGCGCAAGGAGCTGTCTAAGCTGCAGACCAACCTCAACGGCATCCGCAACATGAAGCGCGTCCCCGACGCCATCTTCGTGATCGACACCAACCGTGAGGAAATCGCCATCCGCGAGGCTCATCGCCTGAACATCCCGATCGTCGGCACGCTCGACACCAACTGCGATCCGGACGACGTCGAGTACGGCATCCCGGCCAACGACGACGCCATCCGCTCCGTCAAGCTGCTGGCCGACTTCATCGCCGACGCCGTCATCGCCGGCACCGGTGCCCCGGTGACCGCCGAGGAAATGGCTGCTCCGGCTGCCGAGGCTGCTGCCCCCGCCGCCGCTGAGGCTGCCGCTCCTGCCGCTGAATAAGCTGCACATCCGCAACTGGTAGGTAAATGCGCCGTCGGTCCCTCCCATCAGGCGGCCGGCGGCGCTTTTTACAGGGAACAGACGGCAGCGCCATTCGCTGCCGTGATAAACGATAGAAAGGATCCAAACGTGGCTGCTATCACCGCTTCCATGGTCAAGGAACTCCGCGAAATGACCGACGCCGGCATGATGGAGTGCAAGAAGGCTCTCGTCGAGGCTGACGGCGATATGGACAAGGCCGTCGACGTCCTGCGCACCCGTGGCCTGGCCGCTGCCGCCAAGAAGGCCGGCCGTGCCACCAACGAGGGCACCGTCATGACCGTTCTGGCCGACGACGCGAAGTCCGCTGCCATCATCGAGCTCGACTGCGAGACCGACTTCGTCAGCTCCAACGAGAAGTACAAGGCCTGCGCCGAGAAGATCGCCAAGGCCGTTCTGGCCGCCAAGGCTGCCGACGCCGAGGCTGCTCAGGCTGCCGACGCCGAGGGCGAGACCGTTGCCGACGTTCTGACCGATGCCATCCACACCTTCGGCGAGAACATGCAGCTGCCCCGCGCCACCACCGTCGAGGCTGGCGGCATCGCTTCCTACATCCATGGCGGCGGCAAGATCGGCGTTCTGGTGACCTTCGACGTCGAGGGCATCGACCCGGCTTCCGCCGACTTCCAGGCTTATGGTCGCGACGTTGCCATGCAGGTTGCCGCCGCTTCTCCGGTCGCCGCAACCCGCGAGGCCGTGCCGGCTGACGTTGTCGAGCACGAGAAGGGCATCTACAAGGCTCAGGCTGCCGAGTCCGGCAAGCCCGAAGCTATCCAGGAGAAGATGGCCACCGGTCGCCTGGAGAAGTTCTTCAAGGAGAACTGCCTGACCGAGCAGGCTTTCGTCAAGAACCCCGACCAGTCCGTGCTTGCGTACACCAACGAGTGCGCCAAGAAGCTCGGCGGCACCATCACGGTGACCGGCTTCACGCGCTGGGCTCTCGGCGAGAACTAGTTCGCGCTTCGAACCGATCTTTCCGTCGGTGCGCAATTTTGCGCAGTGGGCCGTCTTGGGACGCTGCGACATCTGCAAGTAATTGAGGGCATGGCCGCAAGGCTGTGCCCTCTTTGCTTTCATCGTGAAGGACTGCGCCGCGCGGGGCTTCGCCGTATAATGGGGCTTCCGTAGATCACCTATCACAGGGGGGGCCATGGCCGAGAAGGAAATCATCGTCGTCGAAGGCAACAGCACGCTTGCAGGCGACATCGTCGTTTCCGGTGCGAAAAATTCCGCGTTGAAGCTCATCGCCGCCGCGCTTTTGGGGCAAGGCGCCACCACCATTCACAACGTCCCCCTCATCAGCGATATCACCGTTATGTCCGAGGTTCTTCAGTGTCTCGGCGCCCGCATCGAGCGCGACGGGCACACCCTGCACGTCGACACGGCTAACGTCACCTCTCATGAAACCCCCTACGAGCTTGTTTCCAAGATGCGCGCCAGCATTTCGGTGCTCGGTCCGCTTATCGGGCGCTTCGGCTGCGCGAGGGTTGCTATGCCCGGCGGGTGCCAGATCGGCGCGCGCAAGATCGACATGCATCTCGTGGGTCTTGAGGCGCTCGGCGTCGAGTTCAGCATCGATCACGGCTATCTGAACGCTTCGACGCCGAACGGCCTGCACGGCTCAGAGGTGGCGCTCGATTTCCCGAGCGTCGGAGCAACGGAGAACTGCCTCATGGCGGCCATCACGGCGCAGGGCCGTACGCTTATCGAGAACGCCGCGCGCGAACCCGAGATCGTCGATCTTGCCAATATGCTCAACGCCATGGGCGGCAAGGTCAGCGGGGCCGGCACCTCCATCATCGAGGTGGAGGGCGTCTCCCTTGAAAGCCTTCATCCCTGCGAGCACACCACGGTTGGCGACCGCATCGAAGCCGGCACGTTTTTGGTGGGCGGCGCCCTTACCGGCGGCCCTGTCACGGTGCGCGGCATCGACCCGTCGTTTCTGCGCATGGCGCTCATCAAGCTTGAGGCCATGGGGTGCTCCGTTGAGGCTGGCGACGATTGGATCACGTGCTCGCGCACCACGCCGCTTACCCCGACCGACATCCAAACGCTGCCACATCCCGGTTTCCCGACCGATCTGCAGGCGCAGTTCATGCTGCTGTGCGCGCTCGCTCACGGAACGTCCATGGTGACGGAGAACGTGTTCGAGAACCGTTTCATGTTCGCTTCCGAGCTTGCCCGCATGGGTGCCGACGTCACCATCGAGGACCATCATGCGCTTGTGCGCGGCGTCGCCGACCTGCAGGGCACCGACGTCTCCTCGACCGATCTGCGCGCCGGAGCGGCCCTTGTGCTCGCCGGCATCGTTGCGGAGGGCGAAACCCGCGTGCACAACATCGCGCACATCGATCGCGGCTACGAGGATTATTGTGGGAAGCTGACTGCGCTCGGTGCGAACGTTTCGCGGCGAGCGCTTATCTAGGCTTGCCTGCAGGTAGGGAAAGGCCTCAAGCATATGCCTCGTCGTCGCAACAACATCAACGCCATCAATTCGAAGCTCACCTCGCGTCGCATGCGTTCAGCGACGCTTGGCACGCACGTGCAGAAGCTGCGCCCGGAGCACATGAACGCCGATCGCGTGGGATTTTCCAGCCCGCGCCGCCAAAAGCGCGCGCAGCGCGGTTATGTGCGCAACGTCATGCCTGCGGCAACCGGTCCTGTCGGGCGGGCGGGCAACGCCGGAAGGCTCGAATTCTCGCCGGGCGTGAAGCGTCGTTCGGTCGCGCGTCGCGTTGCCATCGCCCTTGCCGTCGTCGCCGTTTTGGCGGCCGTCGCCATCGGCGTGGGGTCGTTCACGCTGTTCGGCAGCCTTGACAGCAAGCTGGAGCTTTCCGATTCCGATGCGAAAAGCGCGCTTGTCACGGCGAAGTCGGGGCAGGCGTTCTACACGCTCGTGGCCGCCGACCTTGACTTGGCGGGCATGCCCTATTTCGAAGACGGGCTCGATGCCTTCGCCCTAGTGCGAACCGACGCGCAAACGAACACGGTCACTATCCTGGCCATTCCCTCGAGCGTGCAGGTTTCGCTTAAGGACGGGAAGTACCATCCGCTGCGCGAGGCATCCACGATAGACGGCGACGCCGCGCTCATCAGCGCCGTGAATTCCCTTTGCAGCGTGCAGGTGAACCATTTCGTGAAAACGGACGCACAGGGAATCATCTCGCTCGTTGATGCGATCGGCGGCGTGAGCGTCAATCTCAGCGAGGAAGTGGACGATCCGCGTGCGGGCGACATCTATCTGCCTGCCGGCGAGCAGACGCTTTCGGGCGCGGCCGCGCTGACGCTGGCTCGTGCCGCGAATTATCAAAGCCCTACCTCGACTCAGGCAACGTTCCGCGAACAGCTGCTTACCCAGGTATCGCTGTCGATGCTCGGCAGCGGCAAGACCGCGCTCGTCTCGCTGCTTGACAAGGTGGGCGGCACCTTTGGAACCGACGTGAGCTCCTCGGACATGCTTTCCCTTGCCGATTCGCTCAAGGGCATCTCGGCTGGCGACGTCAAGGCGGCCCTCATCCCCGGATATGTTTCCGACGATGGAGGCACCTCAACGTATTCGGTTTCGACCTCCAAACTTTCCTCCATGATGGAGCGCGTAGAAGCTGGCGAGGATCCTTCGACTTCCGATCAGGTTGCCACGGTCGACCCGGCAAGCTTCACGCTCACCATCCGCAATGGCAGCGGCATCACCGGGGCAGCGGCGTCCATGCAGTCCGCCCTTGTGGGCAGGGGTTTCGACGTCACCGAGACCGGTAATACCGATACCGCCGCCTACAACGAGACGCTGGTCATCTATGATGATGACGATCAGCTCGACCAGGCCAACACCGTCATCGCGGCCATGGGCGTGGGCCGCGCGGTGCAGAACACCGGATCGTACACATACAACACCGACGTGCTCGTCATCCTCGGCAAGGACTGGAAGCCCTCGTCGTAGCTTCGAGTCGCAATTCCTGGAAGTCCCTGTTCGAGCCATCATGCCCGGTGCGTGCGGGACTGGCGGAATTAATCGGCGCCTCTTAGAGGCGTGTGTTAGAATCAAGCCCAAGCAAGACCTATCGTGAAGCAAAGGAGCAACCCAATGGTTGATAAGAACGAAGTCGCATCCGTGCTCGAGCTCATCCGTCCGAGCCTGCAGGCCGACGGCGGCGATGTGAAGCTGGTGGACGTCGATGAGGACGGCGTGGTGACCGTCGAGCTGCAGGGCGCTTGCAAGGGCTGCCCGATGTCTCAGATGACGCTGGCCAACGGCGTGGAGCGTATCCTCAAGGAGCGCGTCCCCGGCGTGACGCGTGTTGTCCCGGCTGTGATGTAGCATCCCAGTTCAGCAAGCAAGCGGAGAAGGGGAAGAGGAAGCATGGCATGTTGGGAGCTGCGTGGCTGCGCGGACGACGAGGAGATGAACTCGCGCTGCCCGCACAACATTCCCGGCGAGCCGTGCCCTGCCGATTGCCACTTCGCCGCTTGCTTTCGGCCTACTCACGTGGTTTGCACGGATTACGGCCGCCTGCTCAACCCGCATCGCGACTACGATGCGGCGAGCAAGGAAATCTGCCGCTTCTGCGAGTTCTTTTTGGACCAGGGGCCTGACGTGGCCGATCGCAAGGGCGACGGCACCGAACGTCAGGGCAACCCCAATCGGTTCCTTCTATAGGGCACTGCGCAACGTCAAGGGAAGGAGGCGCCATGTCGAAAGCTGCATCCATCGCATGCGCGAAGTGCGGCGCGCGCTCCCTTGATCTGCATGCGTACGAATCGGTCATGGTGCTTCGCAGCGATCTTGCCCTGTTTGGCGTACGCTGCCCGCATTGCGGTGCTCTCTCGTCCCTTCTTCAGCCCATCCCGCACGATATGCGCGAAGAGCTGCATTTCGCCGCCATCGAAATCGGCGCGGGCGGTCTTCACTAGCTTTCATCTTCGCCGCGCATGCGGGAAGGAAAATTTCATGCTCAACGAAATCTATCAATCGCTTGACCCTGTTGCGCTTACACTGGGGCCCATCACGGTGCGCTGGTACGGCCTGGCTTACATCGCCGGCTTCGTCTGCGCCGCATTCGTGCTATGGCGCACGTCGAAGCGTTGGAACGTGCGCGTCGACACCGATTCTTTGCTCACCATCATGCTGTGCATCATCGTCGGCGTCATCGTGGGGGGAAGGCTCGGTTACGTGCTGGTGTACGGCGACGGGTACTACCTTGCCCATCCGCTTGAGATTCTCGCCTTCAACCACGGGGGCATGAGCTTCCATGGCGGCCTTATCGGTGCCCTGCTTTCGGGAATCGTTGCAGCGCGCATCACGGGTATCCCGTATCTCACGCTTGCCGATCTTGGCTGCATCGCGGCGCCGATCGGTTTGTTTTTCGGCCGCTGCGCGAACTTCGTCAACGGTGAGCTGTGGGGGGCGCCGACCGATCTTGCCTGGGGCGTGGTGTTCGGCGGCAGCGCAGGATCTGTTGCGCGTCATCCCTCCCAGCTTTACGAAGCGCTGCTGGAAGGCATCGTTCTATTCTGCGTTCTCTATCTGCTCTCCCGTAAGCGCCCGCCGCGCGCGCAAGGAACCTTCCTGGGCGTATTCCTGGTGCTGTACGGCTGCTTCCGCTTTCTCATCGAGTTCGTGCGCCAACCCGACGCGCAGATCGGCTACCTCTGGGGCGGGTGGCTCACCATGGGCCAGGTGCTCAGCGTGCCGCTCGTCGTCGCAGGGGCTTGCGTGATTGCCTACGCGCTGGTCGCGAAGCGCCCGCAGCGGGGTTTAGACATTCCTTCTGGGGTGGATGAAGCGTAGGCTTCTCGGTTATCTGTGCGACCTATACCGCGAGCGGTTAAACGAACGCCGCTTTTTATGTCACATCCGCACGTTTTGCCTTGACTCGTCTATGGTGTTATCCCGTTCACCGAAGAATTCAACCGAAATAAGCGGTATAGTTTCGAGCATATGAGTGCAAAATTGCGCGAGAGCGTCTGGAGGATGCATGGCAAAACGAACGAAAATCGTCTGCACGCTTGGCCCGGCCGTCGATAGCGAATCGACGCTCAAGGGGCTCATCAACGCGGGCATGGATGTCGCTCGATTCAATTTCTCGCATGGCAGTCGGGAAGAGCAGCGCGCACGCATGGAACGCTTGCGCAAGGTCCGCCGTGAGCTCGATTCCCCCTGCGCTGTGCTGCTTGACACCAAGGGCCCCGAAATCCGCACGGGCATGCTGGCGAACCACGCTGCGGTTTCGCTGATGGCCGGCAGCGCGTTCACCCTCACCGAACGCGAGGTCGAAGGCACCGACCGCGTGGTGACGCAAACCTGCCAGGGGCTTTCCGAAGTGGTTGAGCCCGGCACCACCATCCTGATCGACGATGGGCTTATCGAGCTGGCGGTCGATAGCGTCGAGGGCACCGATATCCGCTGTACTGTGCAGAATTCCGGCATGCTCGGCGAGTGCAAGTCGATCAACCTGCCCGGCGTGTCCGTACCTCTGCCGGTCATGACCGACGAGGATCGTGCTGACCTGCTGTTCGGTATCGAGCAGGACGTCGACTTCGTGGCCGCTTCCTTCATCCGCGACGCCGCCGGCGTTCGCGAGATCCGCGCGTTCCTCAACGAAAACGGTGGCGAGAACATCTCGTTCATTTCCAAGATCGAATGCTCGGAGGCCGTCGAGAACGTCAACGAGATCATCGAAGCCTCCGACGGCATCATGATCGCGCGCGGCGATTTGGGCGTGGAGGTTCCGGCCCATAAGGTCCCGCATATCCAAAAGGGCATCATCCGCGCCTGCAACCGCGCGTCGAAGCCGGTCATCACGGCGACCCAGATGCTCGATTCCATGGTTCGCAACCCCCGTCCAACGCGTGCGGAAGTGGGGGACGTTGCCAACGCCATCTACGACGGCACCGACGCCGTCATGCTGTCCGGCGAAACCGCCTGCGGGCGCTATCCCGTGCCGGCCGTGCAGATGCTCTCGCGCATCGCTGAGGCTTCCGAACCCTATCTGTTCGACGAGCGCATGCCCGATCGCACCCGCGTTCGTGCCCGCGTCGCGCTTGCCGTCGGCATCGCTGCTGTTCAGACGGCTGAAAACGTCAACGCTGCCTGCATCGTGGCGCCCACCATGTCGGGCCGTACCTCGCGCCTGGTGTCGAACCTGCGCCCGAGCGTGCCCATCTACGCCGTGACCCCGTCGCCGCGCGTCATGCGCCAGCAGCAAATCCACTGGGGCGTCACCCCCATGCTCGGCGACGTGCAGGGCGACATGCTGCATGTCGTGGACAACGCCCGCGACGCCGTGGTCGCGCACGGCTACGTGCAGCCCGGCGACGTTGCCGTGTTCACGGCGGGCGACCGCGCGACCAGCCCGGCCGTCACCACCGGCGAGGGGCTTCCCGGCTCCGTCGCCGCAACGAACGTCATGTACGTCGTGCAGATCCGCGATGAAGCGCAACCGACGGGCGCCGCGGCATCGACCATTGAAAACGAGGAGGATCGCTGATGTCCGATACCCGCTACTATCTTGCTATCGACATCGGAGCCTCCAGCGGCCGCCATGTGCTCGGAAGCATGAACGATGGCCGCATCGAGCTTGAAGAGATGCATCGATTCGACAACGTGCAGGTCCGCCGTCGCGGGCACGATTGTTGGGATATCGATATGATCTGGGAAAACGTGCTCATCGGTTTGGAGAAGTGCGCGAAGGCGGGCAAGATTCCCCAAACCATCGGCATCGATACCTGGGGCGTCGACTTCGTGCTCATCGATGCGGACGGCAATCGCGTCGGCGACGCCGTGGCCTATCGCGACTCCCGCACGGCTGCGGTGGTGTCGCAGGTCGATCGTCGTGTCGGCCTGGAAAACCTCTACCGCGCCTGCGGCATCCAGCGTCAGCCCTTCAACACCGTTTACCAGTTCGCGGCTCTTTCCGCCGAACACCCTGAGGAGCTTGAGTCGGCTGATCGCTTCCTCATGATTCCGGAGTATTTGAACTACCTGCTCACCGGCAAGGCGGTCAACGAATACACCAATGCCACCACCACGAACCTGCTCAATGCACGCACCTGCGCATGGGACGCTCGCGTGCTCGAGGCCGTCGGCGCCCCTGAGCGCATCTTCGACGAGGTGGCCATGCCTGGCACCGTGCTCGGGGGCTTCACCCTCGAAGTGCAGGCGCGTGTGGGATTTAACGCCCAGGTCATGCTCCCCGCGACGCACGACACCGGTTCGGCGTTTTTGGCCGTTCCCGCGCGCGATGCCGAGGCCGTATACCTGTCGAGCGGCACATGGAGCCTGCTCGGCGTCGAGCATGAGGGCCCCATTACCACCGATGCGAGCCGCTTCCAGAACTTCACGAACGAGGGCGGCTACCAGAAGCGCTATCGCTTCCTGAAGAACATCATGGGCCTGTGGATGATCCAGTCAATCCGCCGCGAGCTCAACGGCGTCGACTACGTTGCCGGCAAGGGCGCCGGTCACGAGAAGGCCGACAAGCAGTGGGGCTTCGGCGACTTGATCGACGCCACGCGCGAGGCTGATGCTCGTGCGGAAACCCCGGCTTCCCACGTCAACGTCAACGACGATCGCTTCCTCGCTCCTGATTCCATGATCGAGGAGATTAAGCAGGCCTGTCGGGAAACCGGCCAGGAGGTCCCCGAGGGCGTCGGCGAGATCATGCGCTGCGTATATGCAAGCTTGACCAGCTGCTACGCCGATTCCATCGCCGAGCTTTCGGCTCTGACCGGGCGCACGTACACCTCCATCAACATCGTCGGCGGCGGTTGCCAGGATGCTTACCTCAACCAGCTGACGGCCGATGCGTGCAAGCTTCCCGTTTACGCGGGCCCCATCGAGGGAACGAGCTTGGGCAACCTCGTTGTTCAGATGATCGGCGCGGGGGAGTTCGACGACCTGCAGCAGGCGCGCGACGCCATTCGCTCGTCGTTCGACGTGAAGGTTTACGAACCCAGGTAGGGTGCGTTTCCTCAAGATGCCTTCGCATCTTCCATGCCGCCCAAGCGGCGGAGTTACCAGATTAGGCGTTTTCGGACCGCCGCCACCTTCGGTGCGGTGGCGGGCCGTTTCGCGGGGCGCTCGGATTTCCTGCGCCTCCGGTTTGCAATCGTGCGTTTGAAAAGGCGCACCTCATGAAAGGTTTCTCAATGGGTATCCTCGATAGCGCTCAGGATGTGCTCGGTCGCGGCGCGAATGCCGCGCAGGGCGTGCTGGACAAAGGCGTTTCCGCTGCGAAAGGCGCGGTTTCCGGTGTGGCCGTGGAGCAGCAGTCCTTCATGAAGGCCTTCGTGCGCGTGTGCGCCGACGGCTGGGATCAGGGCTGGCATGAGCGCAACGGCGGCAACCTGACCTACCGCATGACCGACTCCGAGGTGGCCGCATGCCGCCCGTTCTTCTACGACAACCCCTCCAGCTGGGTGTCCATGGGCGTGCAGGCCGACAACCTCGCCGGCGCGTTCTTCGCCACCACGGGCTCGGGTCGCTACATGCGCAACGTCCCGCTCGACCCGGCGCACAACGTCGGTATCGTCGAGATCAACGAGACCGGCGACGCCTGGCGCATCGTGTGGGGCCTCAAAGACGGCGGCGTTCCCACCTCCGAGTTCCCGACGCACTTCATGAACCACTCCGTGCGCATGAAGGCCACCGACGACGCCTGCCGCGTCATCTACCACGCGCATCCGCAGAACGTCATCGCGCTGACCTTCGTCATGCCGCTTGACGCGCGCACCATTTCCCGCGCGCTGTGGAAGGCCATGACCGAGTGCATCGTCGTGTTCCCGGCCGGTGTCGGCGTCGTGCCGTGGATGGTCCCCGGCGGTGCCGAGATCGCTCAGGCAACCTCCGAGCTCATGAAGACCTACGATGCGGCTATTTGGGCGCAGCACGGCCTGTTCTGCTCCGGCCCCGACTTCGACACCACGTTCGGCCTCATGCACACCATCGAGAAGGCCGCCGCGGTTTACGCCGAGGCCCGCACCATGAACGGCGGCTCCGATGACTTCATGAACACCATCACCGACGAGGGCCTGCGCGCCATCGCTCGCGACTTCAAGCTTTCCATCAACGAGAGCTTCCTGGACTAGGCTCCTTCCCAAGGCGACAACCGTCAGTAAAAGTGGCTGGCGGTGGGCATATTTAGAAAGGTAAGAACAATGGCACTTTCGCAGGAACGTAAGGGCACCATCGCGGTGTCCCTGACGAACTTCCTCGACTCCGGCTGCATCGTGGCGTCCTCTGTGGCGCTCACGGCGTGGGCGGCCGCATTCGGCTTCGGCTCGATGTGGACCTCTATCCTCGGCGCTATCGGCGCAAACGCCTTCGGCGCCGCCGTCGGCGCTCTGATCGGCGGCTTTTTGACCGACAAGTACGGCCGTACGATCATCTACAAGTACAACCTGCTCGTGTACGCCCTGGGCGTCGCCGTGGCCATGTGCGCGGTGAACCTGCCCATGGTCGTCGTGGGCGTCGTGCTTTCCGGTTTGTCGGTCGGCGCCGGCGTGCCGGCTTCCTGGAGCTACATCTCCGAGACGTCCGCATCCACCAACCGCGCTTCCAACATCGGCATCAGCCAGTTCGCTTGGAGCTGCGGCCCGGCCATCATCTTCATCCTGTCGCTGGGCCTGTCCTTCGTCCTGCCCGGCTTCGCCGCTGACGGCACGACGCTGCTGCCGGCCGGCACCTATGGGCCTTTCGACGGCCTTCTGGCTACGCGCCTTTTGTTCCTGGTGCTGCTGGTCGTGGCGCTTGTTGCCTGGAACCTCCAGCGTCAGCTGCAGGAATCTGCCGACTGGGCTGCGAAGAATCAGGAAGCCGACGCCGCCAACAAGGAATCTTTCGGCGCCATGATGGCCAACGCGCTGAAGAACCCCATCAACGTGAAGACCATCATCTTCCTGGTCGCCGTGTACCTGACTTGGAACCTGGCTGCCGGCACCAACGGTCAGTTCATGCCCTACCTCTACGCTGCCGCCGGCAACATCGACTCCACCGGCCAGAGCCTGCTCGGCGTTGTGCAGTGGGTGCTCGTCGCGGTCTGCTCGCTGGCCATCTTCTCCAAGTTCGGTGACAAGGTTTCCCATCGCGTGCTGTTCGGCGCCTCCGCGCTGCTCGCGCTCATCTCTTGGGTCTGCATCGCCGTCTTCGGCCTGGCGCTGAACAACGGCACCACCGATTCCATGGGTTGGTGCCTGTGGGCCTACGTTATCCTGTGGGGCGTTTCCGCCGGCTTCTCCGCGCAGTGCTTCTACGCGCTGTGGGGCACCGAGCTGTTCCCGACGCAGTACCGCGGCGGTGCGCAGGGCATCATGTTCTTCCTGGTGCGTGCAGCGCTGGGCATCTGGTCGCTCGTGGGCGTCGGCGCCATCATGGGTGACATCTCCGCGAACCCCGCCGGCTTCTTCCCGGCCGCCGTCATCATGTGCGTCGTGCTGGTCATCTCGCTTGTGGTGGGCGTCGTGTGGTGCCCCGACACGCAGGGCAAGACCCTCGATCAGATCACCGAGGAGCGCTACGGCAAGAAGATGTAAGGTCTTCCTGCCGGCTTTCAGCATCATGCTTTAGGCATTTCGAGCGAAAGGATATCCCATGACCATCCGTAAAACCGCCGACGGGCGCACCATCAACGGCTTCAAGATGAAGCTCTACCCGGGCTTTGCCGAGGAGTACGAGCGTCGTCACAACGAGCTGTGGCCGGAAATGGCGGACATGCTGCATGAATACGGCGGGCATAACTACTCCATCTTCATCGACGAGGAGACCAATATCCTGTTCGGCTACATCGAGCTTGATGATCCGGAGCATTATGCGAAGTCCGCGCAAACCGACATCTGCCAGAAGTGGTGGGAGTTCATGGCCTCGGTTATGGAGACCAACCCCGACAACTCCCCGGTGAGCGTCGACCTTCCCTGCGCGTTCCATCTGGACTAGGCGATTATTCTCGCCGCAGAATGGCGATTTTCCGCCGTTTGCACCGCAAGCGCCCGGTTCGTTCATTGACAAACGAGCCGGGCGCTTCTACTATTCCCTTCCTGTAAGAGCCGTGTAAAGCGATTTCTGCAAGTCCATCGGCTTTCGCTTATGGCTTTTCCGCGCGCGAACGTCTGCGCGCTTTTCCGTTCTGCATACTGCATGGTCTTTGGTGGCTCGCGCGCTTTTTTGTGCAGCCTAGCTTTGCCATGCGTTTGCGCAAATCAGGGAGGGAGACCCCTATGTTTAAACAGAAGAAAACGAATCATCGTTTCGGGCGCGCTGCCCTTGCAGCCGTGCTGGCCGCCGCGCTTGGTTGCGGCCTGCTCGCCGGCTGCTCTCAGAGCAGCACCTCATCGAGCACCTCGTCTGACAAGCAGGCAACGACCCAGACCGATGGCGACTTCCAGTCGTCCATCATGTTCTGCGGCTCCACCTCGCTCTACCCGATCATCTCCTCGCTGGCCTCGTCGTTCACCGACGAGTACGAGAAGTGGAGCAAGGTCGAATCTTCTTTCCCCGATAAGAACATCTCCATCTACGTGGCGCCCGGCGGTTCGGGCGTGGGAGTGAGCGCGCTTGAGGAGGGCACCTGCGACTTCGGCATGGTCGCCCGCACGCTGAAGGATTCCGAGAAGGAAAAGCTCGGCGACTACAAGGAGTACGAGGTCGCCAAGGACGCGCTGACCGTTTCCGTCAACGCCAACAACCCGATCGTCTCCGTCATGGACAACATGTCCACCGACACCATCAAGAAGATCTTCGCCGGCGAGATCACCACGTGGGATCAGGTTGATTCCTCGCTTCCTTCCGAGAAGATCCAGGTGTACATCCGCGATCTGTCCGGTGGCGCCTATGAGGTGTTCCAGAAGTCCGTTATGGGCGATGCGAAGGTGACCGATTCCGCCACGCAGTCCGCTTCCATGACCGAGCTGGCCACCAACATCGCCAACGACCAGTGGGCTATCGGCTACGCCGGTTTCGGCGCCTACAACAAGGCCAACGCCAACGGCACCAAGCTGGTTGCCATGAAGGTCGACGGCGTCGAGGCCACCGAGGCCAACATCGTTTCCGGCGACTACAAGATCCAGCGCCCCGTGATGTTCGTGGGCAAGGGCGAGCCGAGCGAGTCCGAGCAGGCCTTCATCAACTACATCTTCTCCGATGCCGGCATCAAGGCCATCACCGCCAACGGTTACATCCCCTCGTTCACGGTAAAGTAAAGCCAGCTGACCGTTGAAAAACGAGAAAACAGGCAATTCTTCGGCGATCCGCTCGCGCACCGCGTGGGCGGATCGCCTGCGTTGCGGGATCATCTGCTTTTTGAGCATCTGCTGCGCCGCATCGCTTCTGTGCGTGCTCGTTACCGTCGCGATGCAGGCTGCCCCGATCGCGCTTGACGTTGGACCCGTTGAGTTCTTGACGGGCAGTACCTGGATGCCCGTTGATTTCACCGGAGCAGGCGCGAGTTTCGGCATCGCGAATTTCATAGCCGCCTCGCTCGCAACCTCCGCGCTTGCGCTTGCATTTGCGCTGGTCATCTCGGTTGGGACAGCGCTTTTCCTGTCGTGCTCCCTCTCCGAGCACGCTCGACGCCTTGCCTGCAGCTTCATCGATCTTCTCGCGGGTATTCCGTCGGTCGTTTACGGTTTCGTCGGTCTTTGCGTGGTCGTGAAGGCCTTCGTCGATGCGGGCTTGCCGAATGGCAACTGCATTTTAGCGGCGAGCATCGTGCTTGCGGTCATGGTGCTTCCGTTCATGATTTCCGCCATGACCGAGTCAATGGTCGGGGTTCGCGAGCGCTACCTTGATGCGTCGCTGGCGCTCGGCGTGGGGAAGTGGTATGCCGTCTATGCCGTGGTGCTGCCCGTTTCGCTGCGCCTGATCTGGCCGAGCGTGATGATGGCGTTCGCGCGCGCGATGGGCGAGACGATGGCCGTCATGATGGTCGCCGGCAACGCCAATCTCTTCCCGACGCTTTTGGGCAAGGGCGAGACCATCGCGTCGCTGATCGCGCTTGAGATGGGAACGGCCGAAGCTGCCAGCACGCATATGCACGCGCTGTTCGCGGCCGGTTTTGTGCTGCTTATAATCGTCCTTCTTGTTGACGTGCTTTCGGCTGCGGCCCAAAAGGCGCTCTCTGCCCGCATGGCGCGGCGCGGCCTGCGCGCGTCGGCGCTGGTGCTCGGGCGCGCCGGCGGCACCGTCGTGCGCATTTGGGCGACGTGCTCGGCGGCTGTGGTCGCGGGAATCATCGCGTTTTTGTTCGGCTACGTTTTTTATCAAGGCGCAGGCTGCATCTCGTGGGAATTTCTGACCGAGGCTCCTTCGGGAGCCGTTCTGGGCACGGAGGGTGGCATATTCCCGGCCATTATGGGCAGCGTGTGGTTCACGGGCTGTGCTCTTATCTTCGCCGTCCCGCTTTCGCTTTCGGTTGCGGCATGGCGCGTGTTCTTGGCTCGTCGCGCCTTCTTAGCGGAGTTGATGGGCCGGATCATCTCGGTGGCGGCCGGGGCTCCTTCGATCGTCATGGGCCTGTTCGCCTACGCGGTGCTTGTGCGCGATGCGGGGCTTGGGCGCTGTGTGCTTGCCGGAGGGGTGGCGCTTGCGCTCATGATCATCCCCTTCATCGAAGTGCGGGCTGAAAAGGCATTTCGCGAGTTCCCTGAGGACCTTCTTCACGCATCGGCCTCGCTGGGCGTATCGAAGCTGCACGCCCTGCGCACGCTCGTGTGGCCTTATTGCGCCGGGGAGGTGCTCGGCGCCATCGTCCTTGGCGGCTTGTATGCGCTTGGTGCGGCCGCCCCGCTCATCTTCACCGGCGGCGTCGCTTTCGCCCCGGTGCCGACCGGCGTCACAAGCCCCGCCATGTCCTTGCCGTTGCACCTGTATTTGATGCTTGCGCAGGGAAACACCATTCCCCAGGTCTATGCGACCGCATTCGTTCTGATGGTCATCGTGCTTGTGTGCAACATCGTCGTGAACGCCTATACCTATATAAGGAAAGCAAGATGGATGAAATCGTAGCATCCGCTTCAGCGGAATCCGCTCGGGAAAACACCGAGGTAGTGCTTGAGGCGAAAGGGCTTAATGCCTGGTACGGTAAGCGCCAGGTGCTTCACGGCGTCGATTTCGAGGTGCTCGATCGTTGCGTGACGGCGATCATCGGTCCTTCCGGGTGCGGCAAGTCGACCCTGCTTACGTGCATGAACCGGACGATCGAGCTTGTCAGCGGCGCCCGCGCCTGCGACGCGGTGAGCCTGCACGGCAGACCCATCGCGCAGATGTCTCCCGATGAGGTTCGCTCCCGCATCGGCATGGTGATGCAGAAACCGACCCCTTTACCGTTCTCGATCGAGCGCAACATCACGTACGCCCTTCGCTACAAGAAGCGATGCTGCTCGCGCGCTCTTAAGGCCGTTGTGGCAGAACAGCTTTCGCGCGTCGGGCTGCTCGACGAGATCGACGGGGAAACCCGCCGCAGCGCGCTCGAGCTTTCCGGCGGGCAGCAGCAGCGGCTGTGCATCGCTCGCGCGCTCGCCCTTGAGCCCGACGTCCTCATGCTCGACGAGCCCTGCAGCGCGCTCGACGTTGCATCGAGCAAGGTCATCGAAGGCGTTCTTGCCGACGTGGCGAAAAGCTGTGCGGTCGTGGTGGTCACGCACAACCTCGCGCAAGCGCGGCGTCTCTCCGACAACGTCATCTGCCTCGATTCGGGGCGCGTGGCCTGGAAGGGTTCGACAACCGATCTTTTCGAAAAGCATCGCGATGATGTGCTCGCATCGCTTTACGGAGGTGATCTGCTGTGATCGAAATAGCGATTCCCGGCCGAGAAGGCCTGTCGATCGCCCATGTGGCCATCGACTTCAACGGCACGGTGGCGCTTGACGGATCGCTTGAACCGCAGGTCGCGTCCCGCCTGAAAAACCTGGCGGCATGCACACAGGTGCACATCCTGACGGCGGACACGTTCGGCACGGCAGCACGAGAATGCGCTGGGACGGGCGTTGAGCTTGCGACGTTTCCCACCGGTCAAGCATCTGAAGCCAAGCGCGCCATCGTGGCGGGGCTTACCGGTGGCGTGGCGTGCATCGGCAACGGCTTCAACGACGCCGACATGTTCGATGCTGCCGAGCTTTCGATTGCGGTTATCGGTGGGGAAGGAGCGTGGGCGGGACTGCTCGCGCATGCCGATGTCGTGACGATCTCGGCGATATCCGCGCTCGATCTGCTGCTGCACCCCGACCGTCTGAAGGCCACGCTGCGCTGGTGATTCGGGGTCTGGCGCAGGCGTGCGGTCAGGGGCTTGTGTGCAGGTTGTGGGCGCACCTCGATTCGCAAAATACTTCTTGAAGGCGGCTTTTTCGGCACGTATAATGTCCAGTTGCGTCTGGTGACATATGGATACACCCGGGCGCGTGGATTGACGGCGTCGGAGCTTTCGGCCTCAAACGAGGGCTCTTGGGCAATCGCCAACCCACCGTTTTGTAGGAAGGGTTTCCGGTGCATGGTGAGGCATGCGAGCGGGAATCCAGATTGAAAGGTTTGAAATGGGAGTCAAACAGTACAGGCCGACTAGCCCCGGTCGTCGCTTCCAGACGGTTTCGGACAAGGCCGAAATCACCTGCGACAAGCCGGAGAAGTCCCTGCTTGCGCCGCTGAACAAGAAGGCCGGTCGCAACAACCACGGTCACATCACCGTCCGTCATCAGGGCGGCGGCGTGAAGCGTCGTTACCGCATCATCGACTTCAAGCGCAACAAGGACAACGTGCCTGCGAAGGTCGCTACCATCGAGTACGACCCGAACCGCTCCGCTCGTATCGCTCTGCTGCACTACGTTGACGGCGAGAAGCGCTACATCCTTCACCCGAAGGGCCTGAAGGTCGGCGACATGGTCGTCAGCGGCACCGACGTGGACATCAAGCCCGGCAACGCCATGCCGCTGTCCTGCGTCCCGGTCGGCACGCTCATCCATGCCGTGGAGATGCAGCCTGGCAAGGGCGCCGCAATCGCGCGTTCCGCCGGCACCAGCATCCAGCTGATGGGCAAGGAAGGCAAGTACGCCATCCTGCGTATGCCCTCCTCCGAGATGCGCCGCGTCCTGCTCACCTGCCGCGCCACCATCGGCGAGGTCGGCAATGCGGAACACTCCAACATCACGATCGGCAAGGCCGGCCGTAACCGTTGGCGTGGCATCCGTCCTACGGTTCGTGGTACGGTCATGAACCCGGTTGATCACCCCCATGGCGGTGGTGAGGGCAAGAACAAGACTTCTGGTCGTCATCCTGTCAGCCCCTGGGGCGTGCCCACCAAGGGTCACCGCACGCGCAACCCGAAGAAGGCCTCTAGCCGCCTGATCATTCGCCGCCGCAAGAAGTAGCGCTAAGCGTTAAGGAGTAATAGTGAGCAGAAGTTTGAAGAAGGGTCCTTTCGTTGAGCCTCGCCTTCTCGAGCGTATCGAGAAGATGAACGAAGCCGGCGAGAAGAACGTCATCAAGACCTGGTCTCGCGCCAGCACCATCTTCCCGGAAATGGTGGGCCACACCATCGCCGTTCATGATGGTCGCAAGCACGTGCCGGTGTACGTTACCGAATCCATGGTCGGCCACAAGCTGGGCGAGTTCGCCCCGACCCGCACGTTCAAGGGTCATTCCGCCGACAAGGGCAAGAGATAAGAAGGGGTGAATCATGGAAGCTAAAGCAATCGCACGTTACGTGCGCATGTCGCCCCGCAAGGCGCGCATCGTCGTCGATCTGGTTCGCGGCAAGTCCGTTCCGGCCGCTCGCGAAATCCTGATGTTCACGAATCGCGCTGCCGCAGAAGACGTCCTCAAGACGCTGAATTCTGCCGTTGCCAACGCCGAGAACCAGCATCACGTCCGCCCGGAGACGCTCGTCGTGAAGACGGCCTACGTTGACGAAGGCCCCACGCTCAAGCGCATCCGTCCGCGCGCCAAGGGTTCCGCTTCGCGCATCCGCAAGCGTACGAGCCACATCACCATCATCGTCGCACCGCGAGAGGAGGCTTAAAGTCCATGGGTCAGAAAGTAAGCCCTACCGGGTTCCGCCTCGGCATCACCGAGGATTGGCGTAGCCGCTGGTACGCCGACAAGGATTACGCCAAGAACCTGGCAAACGACTTGGCCATCAGGAAGTTCCTTGACAAGCAGCTGGCCCGTGCCGCCGTCTCCAAGGTTGAGATCGAGCGCGCCGGCGACAAAATCAAGGTGACCATCACCACCGCTCGCCCGGGCGTGGTCATCGGCAAGAAGGGCGCCGAGATCGACGCGCTTCGCAAGAAGCTGGAAAAGGTTGCCGACGGTCCGGTCAACATCGAGGTCGTCGAGGTCAAGCGTCCCGAGCTCGACGCCAACCTCATCGCTCAGTCCGTTGCCGAGCAGCTCGAGGGCCGCGTCGCGTTCCGTCGCGCTATGCGCAAGGCCGTGCAGCTCGCTCGCAAGTCGGGCGCCAAGGGCATCCGCATCCAGTGCGCCGGCCGTCTCGGCGGTGCCGAGATGAGCCGCCGCGAGTGGTACCGCGAGGGTCGCGTGCCGCTGCATACGCTGCGTGCCAAGGTTGACTACGGTTTCTGCACCGCCTCCACGCAGATGGGCTCCATCGGCGTGCAGGTGTGGGTGTACCACGGCGAGGTTCTGCCGGGCCAGAAGGCTCCGCAGCCGCAGCTGGAGGGCAATTCCCGCCCGAACCGTTCTCGTCGAGGCGACCGCAATGAGAGGGGGCGCAAGTAATGCTCGTACCTAAGCGCGTCAAGCACCGTAAGGTGCAGCGTGGTTCCATGAAGGGCCGCGCAAAGGGTGGTACCCGTCTGAATCACGGCACCTGGGGCATTCAGGCTCTGGAGGCCCACTGGATTACCAACCGCCAGATCGAGGCTGCTCGTATCGCAATGACCCGTTGCATGAAGCGTGGCGGCAAGGTTTGGATCACCATCTTCCCGGATAAGCCGATCACCAAGAAGCCGGCTGAAACCCGCATGGGTTCCGGCAAGGGCAATCCCGAGGCATGGGTAGCGGTCGTTAAGCCCGGTCGCATCATGTTCGAGATCGACGGCGTTGACGAGGAGACGGCCAAAGAGGCTCTCCGTCTTGCCATCAACAAGTTGCCCATCAAGTGCAAGATTGTTTCCAAGGAAACGGAAGGGCAGGAGTAAATGAAAGCAGCAGAGATCCGTGAGCTGTCCGCAGACGATCTGCAGGCCAAACTCAAGGAAGCGCGCGCTGAACTTTTCAACCTGCGTTTCCAGATGGCAACGAGCCAGCTTGACAACACCGCACGCGTGAAGCAGGTCAAGAAGGACATCGCTCGCATCCAGACCGAGATGCGCGCCCGTGAGCTGAGCGCATAAAGGAAGGATGAAACTATGAGCGAAGAGCGTAATCAGCGCAAAGTCCGTCAGGGCATCGTGGTCAGCGACGTCAACGACAAGACCATCGTGGTCGAGGTGAGCTCGCGCAAGCCTCATCCGGTCTACAAGAAGATGATGACGACCACCAAGAAGTTCCATGCGCACGACGAGAACAACGAGGCCGGCATCGGCGACACCGTGACCATCATGGAGACCCGTCCGCTGTCCAAGAAGAAGCGCTGGCGCCTGGTGGAGATCGTCGAGAAGGCTAAATAGCCTCTTACCCGATCCCGTCAGATATCGATTGAAAGATAGGTTGAAGCAATGATTCAGATGCAAACCATGCTCGCGGTTGCCGACAACTCCGGCGCCCGCAAGGTGCAGTGCATCAAGGTCCTCGGCGGCTCGAAGCGCCGTTACGCGGGCCTGGGCGACGTGATCATCTGCAGCGTCAAAGAGGCTATGCCCAACGGCGCTGTCAAGAAGGGTGATGTCGTGCGCTGCGTCGTCGTGCGCGTCAAGAAGGAAGTTCGTCGTGCTGACGGCAGCTACATCAAGTTCGACCAGAACGCCGCTGTCCTGATCGACGCTTCCGGCGCCCCGCGCGGCACCCGTATCTTCGGGCCCGTCGCTCGCGAGCTGCGCGAGAAGAAGTACATGAAGATCGTGTCCCTGGCACCTGAGACGCTGTAAAGGGGGTTATCGCAATGAACAGCATGAACGTCAAGAAAGGCGACACCGTCCGCGTTCTGTCCGGCAAGGACAAGGGCAAGGAAGGCGTGATCCTGCGTGCCCTGCCCACCAAGCAGCGCGTCGTGGTGGAGAAGGTCAACATGGTCAAGAAGGCCATGCGCCCCACGCAGCAGAACCCCCAGGGCGGCATCATGAGCACCGAGGCTGCCATCCATGTCTCCAATGTCATGGTCGTCTGCCCCGAGTGCAAGCAGCCCACCCGTACCGGCAAGCGCGTCAATGAGGCCGGCAAGAAGGTCCGCGTCTGCAAGAAGTGCGGCAAGGACATCGACAAATAATGTCATCGTGAGGGGCCCGCGCCCTGCGGGCCTCTCGTGGATATGACCCTTTCCCATTAGGGTTGGGAAAGGGACGCAGGGTCGGAAATCCTGCGTTTAATTCATCGAAAGGATTATGTGAAATGACTACTCCTCGTCTGAAAGAGAAGTATAAGAGCGAGATCGTGAAGAAGCTCGAGAGCGAGCTCAACATCGACAACATCAACAAGGTTCCGCGCCTTGAGAAGATCGTTGTCAACATGGGTGTCGGTGCCGCCGCTTCCGATCACAAGCTGCTCGACAACGCCATGAACGACCTGCGCATCATCACCGGCCAGCAGCCTTGCATCACCCGTGCCAAGAAGTCCATCGCCGGCTTCCATGTGCGCGAGGGTCAGGCCATCGGCTGCAAGGTCACCCTGCGTGGCGACCGTATGTGGGAGTTTTTGGATCGCCTGCTGGCCACGGCGCTTCCGCGCGTCCGTGACTTCCGCGGCATCAACCCGAACAGCTTCGACGGTCGCGGTAACTACACCCTCGGCATCACCGAGCAGCTGATCTTCCCCGAGATCGAGTATGATAAGGTTGACCGTACGCGCGGCATGGACATCACGTTCGTGACTACCGCTGAGGACAACGAGCAGGCATTCGCCCTGCTGAGCGACCTGGGCTTCCCGTTCAAGGATCGCGACTAACCTTTCGATTAACCGTAAGGATGGCCGGCCAGGCCATCCTGCAGGCAGTTTAGAGTTCGGCTCGGTGCCGAACTTGGAAACAGAAAGAAGGATTTGCATGGCAAAGAAATCGATGATCGCCAAAAGCAAGCGTGAGCCGAAGTTCTCCACGCGCCAGCACAACCGCTGCACGCGTTGCGGACGTCCGCGCGCTTACTACCGTAAGTTCGGCCTGTGCCGCGTGTGCCTGCGCGAGCTGGCCAACAAAGGCGAGCTGCCCGGCGTGACCAAGGCTTCTTGGTAAACCTTACGAACTAGGTACGCACGGGTGTGCCACGGTTCAGGCGGGAGCGTTAAGGGCGCTCATCCGAACCGAACCGATCGGCTCATCTAGAACCAAAGGAGAAACTTACTATGACCATGACTGACCCTATCGCAGATATGCTTACGCGTGTGCGTAACGCTAACTCTGCCGGCAAGGCTACGGTCTCCATGCCCTCCAGCAAGAAGCTGGTTGAGATTGCCCGCATCATGCAGGAAGAGGGCTATGTGGCTGGTTACGAGGTTGTCGACGGCGAGCCTCGTGCCACGCTCGAGATCACTCTCAAGTACGGTGAGAAGAAGGCCAAGACCATCCGCGGCATCAAGCGCATCTCCAAGCCCGGCCTGCGCATCTACGCTGGCAAGGACGAGCTGCCTCGCGTGCTCGGCGGTCTCGGCACTGCTATCATCTCGACGTCCAACGGTGTGATGACCGACCGCGACGCCCGCAAAAAGGGCATCGGCGGCGAGGTTATCGCTTACATCTGGTAGGAAAGGAAGGTATAAGGTATGTCTCGTATCGGCAAACAGCCCGTTACCGTTCCTGCCGGCGTCGATGTGAAGATCGACGGCAACGTTGTGACGGTTAAGGGCCCCAAGGGCGAGCTCACCCGCGAGTTCAGCCCGATGATGACCATCGCTCAGGAAGGCGAGGAGATCATCGTCTCCCGTCCTGACGATTCCCGTGAGGCCAAGAGCCTCCATGGTCTGACGCGCACGCTCATCCACAACATGGTTGAGGGCGTTTCCGCTGGTTACCAGAAGAAGCTGCAGCTCGTCGGCGTTGGCTATCGTGCCGCGCTGAAGGGCAAGGATCTGGAGATGCAGCTCGGCTTCTCGCACCCCGTTTTGATGGAGTGCCCCGAGAACATCACGTTCGAGGTTCCGAGCCAGACCGAGATCATCGTGCACGGTGTCTCCAAGGAGCAGGTCGGCCAGGTGGCCGCTAACGTTCGCGCTTGGCGCAAGCCTGAACCCTACAAGGGCAAGGGTATTCGCTACGAGGGCGAGCACGTGCGCCGCAAGGTTGGCAAGGCTGGCAAGGACTAAGCGCGCAAGCGTAACTGAACGAAGGGATCACCATGAATAAGCTTCAGAAAAAGCAAGCTGCGCTGGCCCGTCGCCATCGTCGCGTGCGCGGCAAGATCTCCGGTACCCCGGAGCGTCCGCGTCTGTGCGTGACGCGCAGCAACTCCAATCTGTACGTCCAGTTCGTTGATGACGTTGCCGGCAAGACGCTGTGCGGCGTGTCCACCCTGGGTGCAGACTTCAAGGCTACCGGCAAGTCCGGTGCGAACGTCGAGGGCGCCACTGCTCTGGGCGAGATCGCCGGCAAGAAGGCTCTGGAATGCGGCATCACCGAGGTCGTGTTCGATCGTGGCGGCAACCTGTATCATGGGCGCGTCAAGGCTCTGGCCGACGCTGCTCGTGAGGCTGGTTTGAAGTTCTAGAAGGGATGTAGTCTATATGGCTCGCAACAAACAACAGGACGCCGCCGTTCCCGAGCTCGAGGAGCGCGTCGTTTACATCAACCGCGTGTCTAAGGTTGTCAAGGGCGGCCGTCGTTTCGGTCTCACCGCGCTCGTCGTCGTCGGCGACCGCAAGGGTCGTGTCGGCGTGGGCATGGGCAAGTCCCAGGAAGTGCCGATCGCCATCAAGAAGGGCGTCGAGGACGCGAAGAAGAACATGTTCACCGTCCCGGTGACCCCCGAGGGCGCCACGCTTCCTCATGAGATCATCGGCGAGTTCGGTGCCGGTCGCGTGCTGATCAAGCCTGCTGTTCCCGGTACCGGCGTTATCGCCGGCGGCGCTGCTCGTGCCGTCCTGGAGCTTGCCGGCATCGAAAACGTGCTGTGCAAGTCCTTGGGCACCGACAACGTGATGAACGTCGTCAAGGCTACCGCCGAGGGCCTCAAGGAGCTCGAGAGCCCCGAGGCTGTCGCCGAGCGCCGTGGCACCTCCGTGGCCAAGATTTACGGCTGGAAGGAGTAGGACGAATGTCTGATGCTAAGAAGACCCTGCGCGTTACGCAGGTGAAAAGCTCCATCGGCTACAAGAAGGACCAGCTGGCCACGCTTAAGGCCATGGGCCTTGGCAAGATCGGCCGTTCCAAGGATCTCGTGGACAACGAGTCCGTTCGCGGGATGATCTTCAAGGTGAAGCATCTCGTGAAGGTGGAGGAGCTGTAAAGCTCTCAAGGTTTATCCTTGGCATACTATCCTGAATAAGGTAGAATTTTCGATTGGCGTGTCAGCTTGGCTGGTGCGCCAATCGGCTGTATTGGAAGTTTGCCGGCGGCGAGCTGCCGGCGCCGAGTGGAAGCTCGGTTCAAGCGATCTTCAAGGAGAAGAAACATGGAACTCAAAGACCTCAAGCCTGCAGCGGGATCCCGCAAGAACCGTAAGCGCGTCGGCCGTGGTAACGGCTCCGGCTACGGCAAGACTGCCGGTCGCGGCATGAACGGCCAGAAGTCCCGTTCCGGTGGCGGCAAGGGCGTCGGCTTCGAGGGCGGCCAGACTCCGCTGGCTCGTCGTCTGCCGAAGCTGCCTGGTTTCCGCAACATCAACCGTGTCGAGTATCTGCCGGTCAACGTTTCCCGTCTCGATGAGAAATTCGAGGCTGGCGAGATCGTCGACGGCGCAGCGCTCAAGGCTAAGGGCATCATCAAGCACGAGGACGCTCTCGTGAAGGTTCTCGGCGACGGCGAGATCACCAAGGCCCTCACCGTTAAGGTTGATAAGGTGTCTGCTTCCGCCAAGGCTAAGATCGAGGCGGCCGGAGGAAAGGTCGAAGAGCCTTGCTAAGCTCAATCGTCGAAGCGTTCAAGGTTCCCGAGCTGCGTAAGAAGATTCTCTTCACGCTCGGTATTTTGGCGCTGTACCGTTTCGGGGCCTATGTGCCGGTTCCGGGCATTCCGTTCCATGAATTCGCCGACCGTTTCCAGGATTCCGGCGTGTCCATGACCATGCTCGACCTGTTCACCGGCGGTGCTCTGTCCAACTTCTCGGTGTTCTCGCTCGGCATCATGCCCTACATCACCGCATCCATCATCATGCAGTTGATGCAGGGCGTCATCCCGGCTGTGGGACGTTGGGCCAAGGAAGGCGAGACGGGTCGTCGCAAGATCACCCAGGTGACGCGTTACCTGACGCTCGGTCTTGGCCTGATCAACGCCATCGGTTATCTGCTTCTGTTCAAGTCTGCGCAGTACGGCGTCGTCTTCACGGATCAGGTTCCCGAGGTTCTGACCGACATCCTCGTCGTGTTCACCTTGGTCGCCGGCACCGCGTTCATCATGTGGATGGGCGAGCTCATCACCCAGCGCGGCGTTGGCAACGGTATGTCGCTCATCATCTTCGTGAGCATCGTGTCCCGCGTCCCCTCCGCCATCTTCAGCTCGGTGAACCTGCAGTCCGACACGGGCATGGGCATTGCCATCACGGCGCTTATCCTGGTCGTGGTGCTCGTGTGCATCCCTGCGATCATCTTCATCGAACGCGCTCAGCGTCGCATTCCGGTGAATTACGCCAAGCGCGTTCAGGGTCGTAAGATGATGGGCGGTCAGTCCACCTACATTCCGTTGAAGGTGAACGCGGCCGGTGTTATCCCGATCATCTTCGCAAGCTGCCTGATTTATTTCCCGGCGCAGCTCGCGGCGCTGTTCAACGTGGGTTGGCTCACCGCATTCGCCGACGCCATCTCCACGGGTTGGGTGAATTGGATCCTGACGGTGTTCCTCATCGTGTTCTTCGCGTATTTCTACACGTCCATGGTGTTCAACCCCGAGGAGACGGCCGACAACCTTCGCAAGCAGGGCGGCTTCATCCCTGGCGTGCGTCCCGGTTCCGCTACGGTTACCTACATCAAGAACGTGTTGCATCGCGTCACGCTGCCTGGCGGCATCTTCATCGCCGTTATCGCGGTTGTTCCCACAATGATCTTCTACTTCACGGGCAACCAGCTTATCCAGGCGTTCGGCGGCACGTCCATCCTCATCATGATCGGCGTTGCGCTCGACACCATGAGCAAGGTGGAAAGCCAGCTTAAGATGCACAACTACGAAGGCTTCTTCAAATAGGGAATACTTGCGGTTGTATCTGAGGGAGGGTCTTACGGCCCTCCCTTTTTGCTATCATAGCTAATGCATTATTTGCAAATCTGAAAGGATGCTTCTGATGAACATCGTTCTGTTGGGCGCCCCGGGCGCCGGTAAGGGCACGCAGGCGGCTAAGCTCGTTGAGGATTGCGGCCTGTGCCATATCTCCACCGGTGACATTCTTCGTGCCGCCGTCAAGAATCAGACCCCGCTGGGCCTGAAGGCGAAAAGCTACATGGATGCGGGCGACTTGGTTCCCGACGATCTGATCATCGACCTCATGAAGGAGCGCATTCAGCAGCCCGATACCGAAAAGGGCGTGATCCTGGATGGTTTTCCGCGCACCACCACGCAGGCTGTCGCTCTTGACACCATGCTTGCCGAGCTCGAGCGCCCGATTGCGGCTGCTTTGCTCATCGATGTCGACTTCGAGGTTATCGTCAACCGCCTTACCTCGCGTCGTCTGTGCAAGGAATGCGGTCAGATCGGCACCGCTGCCGACGCCGCGTGCCCCTCGTGTGGCGGCGAGATGTATCAGCGCGACGACGACAACGAGGCCACGGTGCGCAACCGCCTCGAGGTCTATGAGAAGTCGACGGCTCCGCTGATCGACTACTACCGCGGCTGCGATTTGCTGGTCACCATCGACGGCGATCGCGACGTCGACGTGGTGTATGCCGACGTGAAAAAGGCGCTTGGTCTGTAGTTTTGCGGTTGCACGAAAAGTGCCCACATGAAGCGTTGATTCGAAAGGATGGGGTCTTGGTATCCCATCCTTTTGTTTTGCCGTATACTGACCAATCGTATGCCGACACTAAGACAGAACATATCGTACGGGTTTTCCGACTTCAAAAGGCGCTACGGCGCTTCTGTCGCGTATGTCGCGAAACGCATCGCCGTTTTGGTGCTCGTTGCGTTGATGCTGGAAACGTTCGTTTTCAACATCAATTACTT
>CAVHFC010000001.1:9163-12606 GCA_963635025.1 Eubacterium sp. CAG:786 | reverse complement strand
AACAATCTGAAGATCACCATCACGGGCGATGAAGTAAGCTATCCGGTGCTGCTGTCGGACGTAGCCGTCAATGCTCGTGAGCCGTTCATTTTCAATCAAACGCGGTTTATCCTCACGCTGGGCCTGCTGGCGCTTGCGTATGCGTTTCGACCTCGATCGGCGATCTATCGGATCGGCATCGTTTCGAACCCTCGCAAATCGAAGGCTGCCATCGTGGTCGCGGTCGCTATCGAAACGGTGCTGCTGAGCTCGTACTTGTTTATGGGCTCCAATCTGGTGGGAGTTGCGACAAGCTCGTACAACAGTGGGTCGTGGGATGGCGTGAGCATTGCCAACACGTTCAAGGTTGGCGGCGACAACGCGCAGCAATATGCCGAGCTTGCCCGGGCCATGGCGCACGGTCAGCTGTATTTGGACGAAGAGCCGCCCCAATGGCTGCAAGATATGGACGACCCGTACGACAAGGGCGCTCGCGACGAGTTGCAGAAGCAGACGGGGGAGGAGTATCTCTTCGACGTCGCCTACCATGATGGGCATTACTATGTTTACTTCGGCGTGGTTCCGGTCTTGTTGTTCTATCTTCCGTTTTATTTAGCTACGGGTGCGAATTTCCCGACGGCCATTGGCGTGCTCGTCGCGGTGATCGCGTTCGTGCTGGGCTGTTCGGCCTTGCTTGACCGCTTTGCGCGCTACCACTTCAAGCGCGTGAGCCTGGGTCTGTACCTTTTGTTGCAAATACCGCTGGTCATGTGCTGCGGCGTGCTATATCTGCTGAAGTTCCCGACCTTTTACTCTCTGCCGATCTCTTTGGGGCTGGCCTTTTCGGTCTGGGGCCTGTATCTCTGGATGCGAGGCCGCGCGTCGGCGCGTCCCTGCGGCTGGTATCTGGGCGGAAGCCTGTGCATGGCGCTGGTTGTGGGCTGTCGCCCGCAGCTTATCGTGCTGTCGATGGTGGCATTCCCACTGTTCTGGCGAAAATACATCACGAAGCGAACCATTCTGACGAAGAAGGGTGCTGTCGAGTTCGCCTGTTTGATTGCCCCATACTTGGTGGTCGCCGCAGGGTTGATGCTCTACAACCACGCCCGTTTCGGAAGCTTCACCGATTTCGGGGCGAATTACAACCTCACGGTCAACGACATGACCAAGCGCGGTTGGAATATCGGGCGCTTGGCCCCGGCACTGTTCGCGTACTTTCTGCAGCCGCCCAACGTCAGCGGCGTGTTCCCGTATTTGAGCGCTGCCACGTTCGATACGACGTATCTGGGGCAGACCATCAGGGAGGTCACGTTCGGCGGCATTTTGGCCTGCCTGCCTATCCTGTGGATTCTGCCGTTTTCCCGTCGCATTTTGGAGTTGCGCTTCCGAACGCGTTCCACGCGCACCATCGCCGGCGTCATCATCGCGCTTATCTTCGGCGGGATTATCGTGGCGCTCATGGATGCCGAGATGGCGGGTATCTTGCAGCGCTACTTCGCTGATTTCAGCTTCATGTTTCTTGCTGCTGCCGTGTTGCTTGCGTTTATCGTCAACGAGAACATGCGTCATGGCTCAACCGCGCATGTGCTGCTCATGAAGGTGCTTCTGTGCGTCGTATCCATATCGGTGATCTACAGCGCGCTGGTGTGCTTCATTCCCGAAACGGGATGGTTCTCCGACATCTACCCCTGGTCATATCAGGATATCGTTGAAACGGTGCAATTCTGGACATAGCCCATGCGCCGCGCGGGGAAACGTTGTATAACGTGCGAACACGTTTTACAGGAAAGGCAAGGGGAAAGCATGCAATTGTTCATCGAGGAAACCTACGAAGATATGAGCCGACGTGCTGCCGACATCATCGCCGCACAGGTGATCGTCGACCCGGCAAGCACGCTTGGTCTGGCGACGGGAAGCACGCCGATTGGTTTGTACGCCGACCTGGTGGAGGATTTCGAGGCCGACAAGATCAGCTTCGAGGGCGTCACGACGTTCAATTTGGATGAATATCGCGGGTTGGACTGCGAGCATGAGCAGAGCTATCGCTACTTCATGCAGAAAAATCTGTTCAACCAGGTTGACGTGTGTCCGGAGGCGACGCATGTTCCCGATGGGGCGAACCCTGATGCCGAGGCGGCATGCGCCGAATACGAGGAGGCCATCGCCGAGGCGGGCGGAATCGATCTGCAGCTGCTGGGCCTTGGGCATAACGGGCATATCGGCTTCAACGAGCCGTGCGACGAATTCCCCGTGCGAACTCATTTGGTCGGTTTGGCTCAAAGCACCATCGATGCGAATAGCCGACTGTTCGCGTCGGCTGACGACGTCCCGCGCGAAGCGTACACCATGGGAATCGGCACCATCATGAAAGCCCGCGCCATTTTGGTGGTTGCAAGCGGCACGGATAAGGCGCAGATTGTGCGCGATGCCCTGTTCGGGCCGGTGACGCCGCGTGTTCCCGCGAGCGTTCTGCAGCTGCACCCCAACGTCACCGTCGTGGTCGACGCAGAAGCGGGTTCGTTGATTTAGGAATCACCTGCAAGGGAAAAGGCGGGCAGGCGGCAAAGCGAACAACAAGGAGCTGACGTTATGCGTATCGTGAACGGTCTGGTGTTCGACGGTCAGTGCTTTCGGGAGCTGGACGTGGTTGCGGAGGGCGAGCGGTTTGCCCGTGTTGAGCCGGCCGGGTCGGCTCCTTTTGCGCCGGGGGATGTGGACGCCGCAGGCGGCTATGTGATTCCGGGGCTCATCGACGTGCATCTGCACGGTGCGATGGGGCAGGACTTTTGCGATGCCTCGGATAAGGGAGTCGCGGAAATTGCACGTTATGAGGCTTCGTGCGGCGTAACCGCCATCTGCCCGACGACGATGACGCTTCCCGAAGAGCGCCTGGTTCCCATCGTGAGCGCGGTAGCACGCCATGTGCAAGCGGGTGGCGCGCCTGACGAAGCGGCGTTGGTGGGCATCAACCTCGAAGGGCCGTTCATCGCCCCCGAGAAGGTTGGAGCTCAGAACCCCGCATATGTGCGCAGTGCGACCGTTGAGGAGTTCAATCGGCTGCAGCAAGCGGCGCAAGGGCTGGTGAAACTGATCGACATTGCCCCCGAGCAGCCGGGAAACCTCGACTTTATCTACGAAGTCTCGCACGACGTGCGGGTATCCGTTGCCCACACGGCTGCCGGCTATGACGCCGCGCGCGCGGCTTTCGACGCGGGAGCGCGGCACATGACGCACCTGTTCAACGCGATGCCGAGCCTTCACCACCGCGACCCCGGCCCTATAGCTGCAGGTGCCGAAAGGGCTGACGTGACCGCCGAGATCATCGCCGATGGGGTGCACATTCATCCTGCGATGGTGCGTCTGGCGTTCGCCCTGTTCGGGGATGATCGTATGATTTTGATCAGCGATAGTTTGCGCGCCTGCGGTTTAGGCGATGGCGAATACGAACTTGGCGGGCAGCAGTT
>CAVHFC010000001.1:0-8891 GCA_963635025.1 Eubacterium sp. CAG:786 | reverse complement strand
GGGCAAATGCTGCGGAGCGCATCGAGCGACCGCAGTGACCGCCCGCTGTAACCATGGAAAACTTTTCAAAAAAAGTTATTGACGGGTTACTAAAGTTTGCCTATACTGACTCTTGTCAGCTGAACGAAACATCCTCCTCGTCAGCTGAACTCCTTTCTTTTTGCTGACCCGGTGGTGAGGCTCCTCTCGTCTGGCCGACACCACACAGCACAGCCGACGAGGGCATCTACCCCCCTCTCCGCCCTCGTCGGACCTCTCTTTCCCTATTTGTTACCATTGGTTGCCTGAGCAGGGCATTTCCTATCAATTTCAAAAGATCGCGAACCTTTGTGGTACAGTGGCACAAGCTATGAAAGGAGGGCCCCATGGAGAAGATGTCGAAGTCGCACGAAGACTATCTTGAGGCCATCGTTATGCTTGGAGGGACGACCGAGGTTTCGGTTCGCTCCGTTGATATCGCGAACAAAATGGGCGTCTCGAAGGCGTCTGTGAATAAAGCAGTCACCGCACTGAAGGAAAAGGCTCTTGCCGAGCAGCCGTATTACGGCGACGTCACGTTGACGGACGCCGGTTATTCCTACGGCACGGCGGTTTATGACCGCCATCGCTTGCTGAAGAAGTTCCTGAACAAGGCGCTTGGCATTCCCGAAGAGGTTGCCGAGGATGAGGCCTGTCTCATGGAGCATGCCATCAGCGACGAGTCTTTCGAGAAATGGCGAGCCTACATCAAGAAGCTCGACTTGGAATAGCCGGCATTTCTCTTCAGATGAGTTTGGCGCCCGCCTTTCGCGCATGTGGAAGGCGGGCGTAGCTTTCATGCCCTGCATGGCTTCGTCGTGCGGGGCATGATATTCTTCAAAAAGCTTCTAGCATTACCACACTTCATTCGATCCAGCAGCTAAGGGGCGGTCATTCATGGCAGAGCAGGCTCATATCCTATCGTTCGACGACGCCCGTCGCACTACGTCGCGCTCGGCTTCACGCGCGTCGGGAACCGCCCGTCGCCGGCCAAATTCCCCTTTGCTCTCGTACCTTTCCGAGGACGATTTTTCCCAGCCGTATGCCGACGACCCGGCATTTTCCGATTCCCGCGCCAGGCGTCGGCATTCTCGCAAGCAGAACAGCGAGCAGAATGGCAGGCGAGGCGCCCGTTCGCGTCGCGAGTCGCAAGCCGATTCCGCCCGCAGCGCTTCGCGTCGTCAGGCCCGCGCGTCGAGGGCTGACGATGTCGAGCGCGCGCAGTCCGAGTCCGGTAGAAGGCGCGGCGCCGAGTCGCACGAGATCACGGCAGCTGATCGCAGGGAGGCGAAGCGCCGCGCGCGCACCAAGGAGAAGGCGTCTCGCGCCTTCGATAAGCAGTTCGGCGGACAGGCTGAATCTGCCGACGGCCCCCGTGCGGCGGTGTACAAGGGACAGATGGGCGCGAGCGCTCGTCGTGCACAGCGCATGCAGGCGGAGGAGGGCTCCGCGAAGGCGCGCAAATCGCGCCACGCAGGCTTCTCGATTTCCGCGTTGCTGCAGTCTCGCCAGTTCATGGTGAGCGCGATTGCGGCTGCGTGCATGGTTTTGGCCGTTGTATGGCTCTACCCGACGGCGCAGCAGTATTACTGCAGCGTGCGCAACTACGATAAGCTTGCCTTGGAATACGAGGCGCTCGCCGACCGCAACAGCACGCTGCAGACCGACGTTGACGCCCTGCAAACCGATTCGGGCGTCGAGCAGCGCGCGCACGACCAGCTTGGATGGGTGAAGAAGGGCGAGGAAACCGCCTACGTTTCCGGCCTTAGCACGCAGACGTCCGATTCCTCTTCGACGGTCGTTGCCAACATCTCATCTGACAGTGTGCAGGCGCCGACTACCTGGTATTCCCCCGTGCTCGACGTCGTATTCGCCTACAAATAGGGGGCTTTCATGCAAGGCGCCGATTCCCGCTTTCCGTGCGTGCGTCCCGGCCGCTATGCCGCCATCGACATCGGGACGGTGACTTGCCGCATGCTCGTTGCCGATGTGGATGGCCGAGGCGTGCTGCACGAGCTTGATCACCAATATGCCATCACCAACTTAGGCGAAGGCGTCGATGCTGCCGGTGTGCTGAAGACCGAGGCCATCGAGCGCGTGGTGAAGGTCATCGGGCGCTATTGCGCGGCGCGGGATTCTTTCGCCTCTCCCGATACCCCCATTACCACCATAGCCATTGCAACATCGGCGTCGCGAGACGCGCGCAACGCTTCTGATTTCATCTCGGCGCTCGAGCGTTTGGGCGTGCGACTGACGGTTGTACCGGGCGATCGCGAGGCCGCGTTGTCGTTTTTGGGCGCTTCCTGCGATTTTTGCGGGGAGAGCTTGGCGGTGGTCGACATCGGCGGCGGGTCGACCGAGGTGGTCATCGGGCAGGGCGGTGGCGATCCTGTCTGGTCGCATTCGTTCAACATCGGGTGTCGACGCGTCACCGAGAAATTCATTCACTCCGATCCTCCTTGTGCGGCCGACCTGGCGGCGGCTCGCGCTTGGGTTCGCCAGGGCTTCGATGACGTGCTTTCCTCGCTACCGGAGGCTGCCGGGTCCATCGGACGTATGGTGGCGGTTGCCGGGACGGCCACGACGGTGGTCGCAGTGCGCGAGGCCATGGAGGTATACGACAGCGCTCGCGTGCATAAGCAGCGTATCACCAGGCAAGATTTGGACAACGTTTTCGACAGGCTGGCCACCGTCGACCTTGACGCACGCAGCAAGGTGGCAGGGCTTGATCCCGGGCGCGCCCCGGTTATCGTGGCGGGGCTTGTCATCATGCAAACGCTGATGGATGCGATGGGAAAGGATTCCTTTACCGTCAGCGAGTCGGACATCCTGCAAGGCATCATCCTAAACGCATCGAGGGCCTAAGAGCTTAAGAGCCAAGGGCCAAAAGGGTTCTCGCTGGGGTTTCGCTGCGCTTTCACGTGAGGCGAAACAGATGCTGGATGCGCCGCGCGGCGCGAAGTGAGTGGATGGTAGGGGCGGTGGGACTCGAACCCACAAGCCTTGCGGCGGCGGATTTTAAGTCCGCTGCGTATGCCAATTCCGCCACGCCCCCAAAGAGCACTCCGCAATGGGAAATGCGATCAAAGCGCCGCCAATGATAGCAGACTTTCGCCCCGTATGGCCGCGCGCGTGAAGTTCCTTGGGTTATGCCCCCTCTCGCCGGGAGCGTTCAGTTCGCCTCGTGGCGTATGTGGTACCATGTCGAAAGCAAATAGGCTAATCAGACAAGAAAGCGCTATGAAGAACATCAACGATATCATCGCAGACGTCACCGAGCCCCCCGAGTCTTTCGAAAAGTACCTTGCAGCATATGCGAACCAGGTTGGTGACCTGGTGAACGAGTACCTTCCGACAGGCACGCATCCTGACATGGATCGTTATCTGTACGATCCCTTGAAGAAGTACAGCGCAAACGGAGGCAAGCGCCACCGTCCGCTCATCTGCTTCGCCGCCTGCCGCGCCGTTGGGGGCGACATGCGCCTGGCAAGCAGCGCCGCCGCAGCCATCGAGCATTTCCACACGGCCGCGCTCATTCATGATGATATCGCCGACGAGGCGGAATTGCGCCGCGGCGAGCCGTGCATGCACCTCACCGAGGGCATAGGGCTGGCCATCAATGCGGGCGATCTTGCGCTTTCCCTGGTCAACGGCACGGTGGTTGAGGATCCGAATCTTTCCGACGCCATCAAGGTCCGCGTGATCGGCGAGCTTATCGACATGACGCGCCGCACCATCGAGGGTCAGGCGCTCGATATCGGCTGGGCGCGCGACGGGCGCTACGACATCACTCCCGAAGATTATCTGGTCATGGCCACGCACAAGACGGCCCACTACTCCGGTGCCGTCCCGCTTGCCGTCGGAGCCATCATCGGCGGCGGCACCGAGACGGAGATCGAGGCGCTGCGCAACTACGGCCTCGACACCGGTCTTGCGTTCCAAATCCAGGATGACCTGCTCAACCTCATCGGCAGCGAAGAGTCCACCAAGAAGGACTTCCGCAACGACATCACCGAGGGCAAGCGCACGCTCGTGGTCGTGCATGCGCTCAACAACGCCGAGCCCGCGGCTCGTCAGCGCCTGATCGACATCCTGTCCGCTAAGGAGAAGGACCCTGCCGTGCTCGCTGAGGCAGTGGCCATCATGGAGGAGTCGGGCAGCATCGACCATGCCCGCACCTACGCTGAGAATCTGACGTGCATCGCCAAGAACCGCCTGATCGATATGGTGAAGCCGTCTGCGTCGCGCGATCTTCTGGTGTCGATGGCCGATTGGTTCGTCAACCGATTGAAGTAGGCGAGGCATATGGAAACCATCAAGATCAACGATACCGGCGCTGCCGTCGAGGACGTGCAGCACCGCCTTTCCCGGATCGGCTTGCTCGACAAGTCGCGGGTGGACGGCACCTTCGGGCCGGAGACGGCTGCGGCCGTCAAGGCGTTCCGCGTAAAGGCGCAGCTTCCCGAAGGCGAGGAGGTTGACGAGAAAACCTGGTCGGCCCTGGTCGACGCTTCGTATTGCCTGGGCGATCGCACGTTGTATCTGCGCATGCCCTATCTGCACGGCCACGACGTCATGCAGCTGCAGCAGGCACTCTCCGCGCTTGGATTCGCCTGCGGCGAGGTCGACGGCATGTTCGGCGCGTTCACCGAGCTTGCCCTGCGCAAGTTCCAGACGAACCTGGGGCTGCCCACCGACGGCATTGCCGGCGCCTATACCTTCGCGGCCATTCGCAACTTGCATCATTCGTGGGAAGGCAAGGAAGCGGTGCGCGGCTCGTCGCATCTGGGTTTCGCCCGCGCGGCCGGCGTGCTTGAGAACCATGCGCTGTGCCTGTTCGGAACGAAGGACTTCACGCGTTCGGTGGCTTCACGCATGTCGAACCTGGCGCTTGCCACCAACCCCGCGTCGAAGATCATGAGCGCCGACAGCCTGCTTGTTGCACCCGACGAGGACATGCTCATGGTTCACATCGTGCTTCCGGAAGAGCAAACCGGCAACGCTCCGCGCGTGCTGTTCTCGCCTGAGGAAACGCTTGCCGTTCGCCTGGAGGGGGCGCTCGGGGCGGTGCGCGCTGCGAAACCGGCGCGCGTTGCCGTGGAGCTTCCGGGCGTGATGTGGAAGGATGCGGGCGAAGGACGCAGCGCTCAGCATTTCGCCATCACGTTGCTTGACGCGCTGTGCACCGCGTTGGCGAAGGGGTAAATTTCATGCGCGTCGCGCGCTTGCGACGTGGCAGTGCGTGACGGAGCGGAGCCCTGCTTCGTCGCGGGAGGAGCTCGTACAAGAGAAAGGCTCATCATGACGGAAAATGCGCATCCTCAGTCCGAGCACGTGACGGACGGCGCGAACGAGGTCGCGGCACCGGTTAACACGAATGCGGAAGGCCAAGCGGCTGCGCAGCCTGCGCCCCAGGGCGCTGCTGCTCCGGCACCTTCGAGCGCAGTTCCGCCCGCGCCCGCATCGGTTCCGCCCGCGCAGAACGCGAACGCCTCAGCTCCTGTTCCTCCTCAACCGGCGCCTGTCTCGCAGCAGCCCTATTCCGAGGCATATCAGCAGCAGCCGTTCTACCCGCCCCAGCCGGTCGTGCCGCCCGCGCCGCTTGCCGCGCTCACCGGAGCCATGAAATTCGGCTGGTTCGTTATCGGCGCCTTGGTGGGAATCCCGGGCATCATCTTGGCTTGGCTCGTTAACGCGGACAAGGTGCCGCAGGTGAAAAACGACGCGGTGAAGTTCTCCATCATCGGTTTCGCCGTATGGGTGGTGCTTGGCGTTATCTTCTGTGTCGGCATGCTCGGCTTGGTGGCCGCGGCGGTCGGCACGTCGGGGTATCACTACTCTTATTCAAACGTTTGGTAGCGAGCGTATTCCCCAGCCAAAATATGTAATGGACGTTGAAAAGGAGGGCCCCACGTGGGCTCTTCTTTTCGTTTGGTGCGCGGGTGGTACAATTCAGGACGCATTACCACAGGCCCTCATTCGGGCAGACGAGATAGCAGCAAAAGGAGTGAACATGGCACGTCCCATGACCATGGCGGAGAAGATCTTGGCCGCCCATGCGGGGCTTGACGAGGTCGAGCCGGGGCAGCTGATCGAGTGTAACCTCGACCTGGTGCTTTCCAACGACATCACGGCTCCCATCGCCATTAAGAATTTCAAGCAGATCGGCGTCGAGAAGGTGTTCGACCCCACCAAGATCGCGCTGGTTCCCGATCATTACGTTCCCAACAAGGACATCAAGAGCGCCGAGCAGGCGAAGATGACGCGCGAATTCGCACGCGAGCAGGGCATCACCCACTACTACGAGGTGGGCTGCATGGGCGTCGAGCATGCGCTGCTGCCCGAGCAGGGCGTTGTGGGCGCGGGTGACCTGATCATCGGCGCGGACAGCCACACCTGCACCTACGGCGCGCTCGGCGCGTTCTCCACGGGCGTGGGCTCCACCGACGCCGCCGTGGGATATGCCACCGGCAAGGCGTGGTTCAAGGTTCCCGAAACCCTGCTGTTCAAGATCGACGGCCAGCTGAACCCGGGCGTGACCGGCAAGGACATCATTCTGTACATCATCGGCATGATCGGCGTGGACGGCGCGCTGTACAAGGCCATGGAGTTCACGGGCAGCGCCATCCACTCGCTTTCCATGGATCAGCGCCTTTCCATTTCGAACATGGCCATCGAGGCCGGCGGCAAGGCGGGCCTCATTGAGGTCGACGACATCACCCGCGCGTACATGGATGGCCGCACCGAGCGCCCCTACACGGAATACCATTCCGATCCCGATGCCACGTTCGCGCAGGTCTTCGAGATTGACGCCGCCGACATCCCGGCCACCGTCGCATGGCCGCACTTGCCGTCGAACACGCGCCCTGCGGCCGACTCGCGCGACGTCAAGATCGACCAGGCTGTTATCGGCAGCTGCACGAATGGGCGCTTGGAGGACATGCGTCAGGCCGCGGCCGTGCTCAAGGGTCGCAAGGTGCACCCCGACGTGCGCTGTATCGTCATCCCGGCTACGCAGGCCGTTTACAAGCAGTGCATCGCCGAGGGCTTGATGGATATCTTCCTTGACGCGAACTGCGCCGTCTCCACGCCGACGTGCGGCCCGTGCCTGGGCGGCTACATGGGCATCCTCGCCGCCGGCGAGCGCTGCGTCTCCACGTCGAACCGCAACTTCGTCGGCCGCATGGGCGACCCGACGAGCGAAGTGTATCTGGCAAGCCCCGTCGTGGCGGCCGCAAGCGCCGTGCTCGGCCACATCGGCCTGCCGGAAGATATCGCGGAATAGGGAAGGATTTACCATGCATTTCAAAGGATCCGTGCACCGTTACGGCCGCGACATCGACACCGACGTCATCATCCCGGCCCGTTATTTGAACTCCTCCGAGCCCGAGTGGCTGGCCGCGCACTGCCTGGAGGATTTGGACAAGGACTTCGTCAACAAGGTGAAGCCCGGCGACATCATCGTGGCCGACGAGAACTTCGGCTGCGGCAGCTCGCGCGAGCACGCGCCCATCGCCATCAAGGCGGCCGGCGTCGACGTGGTCATCGCGAAGAGCTTCGCGCGCATCTTCTACCGCAACTCCATCAACACCGGCCTGGCCATCATGGAGTGCCCCGAGGCCGTCGACGCCATCAAGCAGGGCGACGTGGTGGATGTTGACGCCGATGCGGGCATCATCACGAACACCTCGACGGGCGAGACGTTCAAGGCGCAGCCCTTCCCGCCGTTCATCCGCGAGATCATCGAGGAAGGCGGCCTGATCAACCGCACGAAGAAGGTTTTGGGGTTGTAGAACCTGAAAGTGAGCGCGGCGGTGTTGCCGCTTGCCGCCCCTTATTTGCCGACAAAGCTGCCCGCAGGTCGAATCGACGTGCGGGCAGCTTTTGCTTTGCCGGGTATTGGACGCTGGCGGCGGGGAAGCGCGCTTGCTTTTGGCGACGGGGTTTAGCCGATATTTTCGCGCATCGCTTCGGCGATGGTGCTTGCCGCGATGGTTTGCTGATCAGCAGCGCTGATGGTCGCCTCGCCGTCGCCGGCTTGCGTGCCGTAGTCGCCGAAGCCGGCATGGTTGCCGCCTTCTATCACGACGGTTTGCGAGGCGTCCGGGAGATTTTTGGCGCACTTCGTTAGGTTTTCCCTGTTTACGACCAGGTCGTTCGAACCGTACAAAGCGATGGCGTTCAGGCCTTTGTCCTTTAGGTCGCTTGTCGAATAGGCCGCCAGCAACGCTATTCCCTCCAGTTTGTCGGCGTGCTCGACGGCGTACGATGCCGCCACCACACCGCCGAGCGAGTGCCCGCCGATCCACCAGTGCTTGACTGCGGGCGTGGCGTTCATGATCGCATCGGCGGCGTTCGCGTCAAAGAAGGCGAAGTTGAAGGGCGCCTCGACGACGACGCAATAAACCCCAAGGTCGGCGAGCTTTTCCGCAAGGGGGATGTAGGCGGCTGGCTCAACCTTGGCTCCAGGATAGAGGACGAACCCGTATTCGGAGGTTGGGCTGCCCACTGCAATCGAGCCGTCGCTTTCAGTGATGGCTTGCTGCGTGGTGAGCTGATCGGAGCTAGCGGCGAATGTAACGTCACCAGCGTCATGGTTGCTGCCCTCGGGCGCGCTTGCGGCTTCGTTTTCCCATTCGTTGAAGTAACCCTCAACGGTTTCGCTTGCGTGGTAGTAATCGCTCGCATAGATGGCAAAACCCGTGCAACTCACGACCGCCAAGGCGGCAACGATCGCAAACGCAATCGCGACACGCTTCGGCCAGCGCTTTTTGCGGGGTTTGTGCTCGGGGTCTTTCGCTTGAGCAGGCTCGTTGTTCTCGCTATTCGCTTCGATTTCTTGTCGCTCTTCGTCCACAGATCTCTCTCCATCG